>JAYFNM010000014.1:0-53359 GCA_034933465.1 Oscillospiraceae bacterium
CTTCGGTTGTGCCTCTATTATACCGTAAAAACCTCCCCTTGTGGGAGGTTTTTTGACAAGCTGACAACAACGCCGCCCTTTCGGGCGGCGTTGTTGTGCCAGCCTGTCAAAGAAGTCGTCGCCGACTTCCTTGACAGGCGCAGTTTTCCGCGTATGCGGGAAACGGAGCGGTAAGGGGAAATTCTGACGCGCAAACACGGCAAAAAACAATCCCCGAATCTTTCGATTCGGGGAGCTGCCGTGGAGCTGCTACCCAGATTCGAACTGGGGACCTCATCCTTACCAAGGATGCGCTCTACCGACTGAGCTATAGCAGCAAAGGATATGCCCCTTTTACAAGGGGCATGGCGTGGCGACCGAGAAGGGACTTGAACCCTCGACCTCCGGCGTGACAGGCCGGCGTTCTAACCAACTGAACTACTCGGCCACGGCTCAGTTACTATAACAAATAACGTTTTATTTGTCAATACTTTTTTGTGATTTTTCGCTCCGCCGGTTGCCCGGCGGAGCGAAAAAAGCTCACAGGCTCCTGTATATTCCGGCGCCTCTCGTCATCAGCCAGCGGTACAGCAGCGCGCAGAGCGCGAGCAGCAGAAGCAGAAAGCCCGCGCAGATGAGCGGCGGCGACAGGACAGCGCCGAAAAACACGATGCAGAGCACCGGCACGGCCATAATGCCCCAGCCGATGAGCATGGTAAAGAGCACGCCGAGGCCGCTCTTGACCGCCTGCGTCTCGTTTATCCAGTCGAAATTCGGATGGCGCAGGTTCTCCGCGAGCCCCAGCAGCCCCGAAAACACGCACACGGCCGCCGGCAGCGCCAGCATACACACGAGCGTTATTCCCCGCAGACCCAGAGCCGCGGCGACGACCGCGGAGGCGATGAGTATCGGCGGTACGCCGACGAGATTGTGCAGCCTGAGCTTCGCGCGCAGTATCTCGCGCGTCTCCACCGGCAGCGACTGGGCGATCCACAGGTTTTTCCCCTCGAGCGACACGGAGGGCGCGCTGATAAGCACCATCGCGGCCGTAAAGCAAAGCCCGCCGAGAATGAGCAGCGGCAGCAGCTCCGCCATGCCGTCGTACGCGAGCAGCGGCAGCAGCGCCGAGCGCTTTATCACCAGCGCCGCCGCGCCTATGAGCGCCATCACGGCGCCGAGGCCGCAGTTGAGCATATAGGCCGAGCTCGACAGGAAGCGCCCGAGCTCCCGGCGAAGCAGCGCCTTCGACGGCGAGACCGCGTCCTCCGCGCGCTCGACGTACTTTTTCTTCGCGCCGGAGCGTCTGTCGGTGGCCATGCGGATAAAGGTGGCGGAGAGCAGCGCGTAGGCGAGGACAAAGGAGCCCGCCATCAGCAGCGCCGTCTTGAACAGCGCGCCGATATCCCCCGTCGAGGCGGCGAGACCCGCCCAGTACAGCGGGGCAACGGCGCCCAGCGCGCCCGCCGCGCCCTCGGGATGCTGCGCAAGCTCACTGACGAGATAGTTCATCCTGAAAGCGCCGTACATGTACAGCCCCAGAAACACCAGCGACAGCGCCACGGAGAGCAGCGACTTGTTGCCGAAGCGCGCCGTGATGACGCTCAGCAGCCAGCCGAACAGCGCCGAGACGGCCAGCGCGAACAGCGGCAGCAAAACGGCGAAGATCAGGATATAGGCCGCGAGCCCCGCGCCCGTGAAGCCCACCGCGCGGCTCCACACCAGGAGCGCCGGGACGGCGGGTATCAGGCCGAAGACGAAGGAGAGCAGCCCCAGCATGAACATCCGGCTGAGCAGGATATACGAGGGTCTTATCGGCATACTCAGCAGCAGGTCGTTGTCGCGCGCCTCGTAGAGCTGCGCCTTGGCGGTGAACACGCTTCCGACGAACATCAGCGCGAAGGACATGAGCGCGGTGAGCGCGAAATACAGCCAGTCGAGGCCGGCCGCATGGAAGGGCAGGGCGACGCCGCCGAATATCTGCCAGAAGAGCAGACCCAGCGCGCCCAGCGCATAGAGCATCAGCAGCGAGAAGCCTATCAGCTTCCCCTTGCCCTGCGCCTTTTTCGTCCTGGACGAGCCTGTCAGCCATGAGGCCAGCGCCGCGAGCCGCACACGGAGCAGCGCTTTAAGCATTTTCGTCCTCCAGTTCCAGGAACACGGCCTCGAGGGACTCGTCCCCCCTGACCTCCTCCATGCCGCCGCTGGAGATAAGCCGCCCCTGCTTTATGATGGCCACCTTGTCGCAGAGCTTCTCCGCCACGTCCAGCACGTGGGTGGAGAAGAATATCGCCCCGCCGCGCCCGCAGTGCTCGTGCATCATCTCCTTGAGCCGGAAGGACGCCTTCGGGTCGAGCCCGACGAAGGGCTCGTCCATGATGATGAGCTTCGGCTCGTGCAGCCAGGCGGAGATTATCGCAAGCTTCTGCTTCATGCCGTGGGAATAGGCCGAGATGGGCTGGGCGAGGTCTCCCGTCAGCTCGAAGGCGTCCGCGTATTTGCGGATGCGCTCAAGGCGCCGGTCCTTGTCCACGCCGAAGATATCGGCGACGAAGTTGAGATACTTTATGCCGGACATGAATTCGTACAGGTCGGGGTTATCCGGGATATAGGCCAGTATCCTCTTGCACTCCAGCGGCGCGCGGCGGAGATCCTGCCCGTCGATAAGTATCTCGCCCGCGTCAAACTGCAATATTCCAGCGCAGGCCTTGAGGGTCGTGGTCTTGCCGGCGCCGTTGTGGCCGATGAAGCCGTAGATCTCGCCCGGCGCTATGTGCAGCGTGAGATCGTCCACCGCCTTTTTCTCGCCGTAGCTCTTGGTCAGATTGTTTATATGAAGCATATTCATCCATCCTCACTTTATGTCCAGCTCGACGGGCTTATCCACCGTGTCGGACATATATTTCCCGTTTTTCTTCCTCTGACGGACGCACTCCGTGAGCAGGTACTCTATCTGCCCGTTTATGGAGCGAAAATCGTCGTCCGCCCATGCCGCTATCGCGTCGTACAGCTTTGAAGACAGCCGCAGCGGCACCTGTTTTTTCGCGGAGTCGGCCATGACGTCAGTACAGGCTGCCGGAATTCACGACCGGCTGCGCGTCGCGGTTGCCGCAGAGCACGACCAGCAGGTTCGAGACCATGGCCGCCTTGCGCTCCTCGTCGAGCTCCACGGTGTTGTTTTCGCTCAGGCGCGCGAGCGCCATCTCCACCATGCCGACCGCGCCCTCGACGATCATCTTGCGCGCGTCGATAATGGCGGAGGCCTGCTGCCGCTGGAGCATTACGGCCGCTATCTCAGGCGCGTAGGCGAGATAGGTGATGCGCGCCTCGATGACGTCTATTCCGGCCTCCTGCACCTTGGCCTGAATCTCGTCCCTGATGCGCCGCGCCACGGTCTCGCTCGAGCCGCGCAGACTGCCCTCGTCGGCCAGGCCGTCCCCGGTCGTGTCGATGCCGGGAGCCACGTCGTAGGGGTAGACGCGGACGATGTTCCTCACGGCGCTGTCGCACTGGAGCGACAGGTATTCCTTATAATTGTCCACGTTGAAGACGGCCTTGGCCGTGTCCACCACGCGCCACATGACGGCGATGCTTATCTCCACGGGATTGCCGAGGCAGTCGTTGATCTTCTGGCGGCTGTTGGAGAGCGTCATCACCTTGAGGGATATCTTCTTGTTCACCATCTCGCTCGAGCTTGAATTGCCGGAGATCGCAAGCTTCAGCATCGCGTTGCCCGAGCTGCCGCCGTCCACGTCGCCGCTCTGCCCGAGATGGGTCTTGGCGGCGGGGTTGACGCCCACGCAGAAGGGGTTGACGAAATAAAAGCCGTCGTTTTTCAGCGTCCCGATGTACTTGCCGAACAGCGTCAGCACCAGCGCCTCCTGCGGGCGGAGCACCTTCAGCCCGAGCACCGGTATCCAGCCGACGCAGAGCCACACTATGCCGAGCACGAACAGCGGTATCGCCCAGCCGCGCCCCTCGTCCATCTTCATCCCGCCGAACACTGTGAGCGCCACCGCCGCGAGGTACAGCGCAATCGTCAGCAGCATGACGGCCATGCCATTCTTTTTATTGTTGAGCAGTTTTTCGGTCATTGTCTTTTCCTCCCTGACTTTGATATCAAAATGATATCACCGCAATATCTAATAGTCAATAGCCTTCGGAAAATTTTTCCGTAAAACCCGGGGCGCAAAAAAGGCCTGTCAGCGAAGCCGTTGCCGGCTTTTCTGACAGGCGTTCTTTTACTGTTGCGCTTATATGGCCTTTTTCTCCTGCTGCTCGCCGCCGATATGCTCGCTCAGCTCGCGGCGCAGGGCGGCGAGCTCTATGCTGACGGGGTCGGCCACATGTATCTGATCGACCTCCCCCACGTAGTCCACCTTCTGCCCCGCTATGCGCACGACGCGCGCCGGGATGCCGACGGCGGTGCTGTCCTCCGGGATAGGGCTGAGGACGACGGAGTTTGCGGCGATGCGGCTGTTGCTGCCGACGGTGATCGGGCCGAGGATCTTCGCGCCCGTGCCGATGAGCACGTTGTCGCCTATGGTCGGGTGGCGCTTGCCGACGTCCTTGCCGGTGCCGCCGAGGGTGACGCCGTGAAAGATCAGGCAGTCGTCGCCTATTTCGGCGGTCTCGCCGATGACTATGCCCATGCCGTGGTCTATTACGAGGCGCTTGCCTATAGTCGCGCCGGGGTGTATCTCTATCCCCGTGCGGCGGCGGGCGCGCTGCGAGACGGCTCTCGCGAGGAAGCTGAACCCGTGCTCGTATAGCCAGTGCGCCCTTCTGTGGCTGCGCACGGCCTTTATGCCGGGGTACAGCAGCAATATCTCCAGCGAGGAGCGCGCGGCGGGGTCGCGGGCTTTATATGCTTTGATGGTCTCTCTCAGGTCTTTAAACATCTCCATGTCCCTTTCATTAAAGCTTTCGTTCCAACTATGATATGCGCGAAACGAAGGCCGGGACATCGGCAGGTGAAGGACGAGGGCGGGCGAATATGGCGCATCGGTTGATTCATCTCCAAATCGGCGCTGTCAAATTCCTATTAAAAAAATAGGATAACGCGATTATATACTAAGTCGCGCCGCCTGTCAACACATGTCTTCCTCCGGCGCGCTTTCTTAAAATCTTAATGCCGTCCCCACTTATTGCAAATAATTATTTTCGATGCTATACTTAATGAGAAAATTTGCACTCAAATCTGAGGGAGGTGGGAACATGAAGCTGAGACGGGCCGTCATCGTGACAGTGTCCCTGATTTATCTCTGCTTTCTGGCTCTGTGCTGCTTCTCCGGACCCGTAAACAGCGAGGGCGTGACGGAAACGCTCATCGGGACGCCGAGCGTGAGCTTTGCCGCGGGAAGCTTTCCCATCGACAGCGCCGAGCTCACGCTGGTCGTACAGGCGGGCGAGGTCTCCCGGCTCGACGGCTTTACCGCGCTGCGGAGCGCCGACCTCAGCGGCAGCACCTGCTACGCCGAGATCGCCGCCTGGGCGGAAAAGCACCCGGAGGTCTCCGTCAAATACACCGTCGCCTTTCCGGGCGGCGTCACCGCCGACAACAGTGCGGAGAGCCTCGCTCTCTCAGGGCTCGACAGCGCCGGCGCGGCGGAGGCGGCCGGACTGCTGCAATATCTCCCGAAGCTCAAGAGCGTCGATCTCGGCAGCGCCGGCACGGACGCCGCCCTCACCGGGAGCGACATCACCGCCCTGCGCGCGGCCTGTCCGGACGCGGAGTTTAAATATTCCTTCACTCTGCTCGGCAGACCCGTCTCCCTGAACGACACGACGCTCGATCTCACCGGGCTTACCAGCGCCGACGCGGCGGCCGCCGCCGACATGCTGGGCTGTATGCCGAAGCTCGCTGCCGTCACGCTCGGCACGCAGGACAACGTCGCCTTCACCTGGGAGGACGTTGGTCTGCTCGAGGCCGCCGCGCCCGACGCCGCGTTCGACTACAGCTTCGTTCTCTGGGGCAAGAGCGTCAATCTCAGCGACGCGACGCTCGATCTCAACCACATCACGATGGACGACGGCGGCGCCGCCGTGCGCGCGGTGCTGCCATATATGAACAAATGCACCACGCTCGACATGGACTTCTGCGGCGTCTCGAACGAGAGCATGGCCTCCATAAGGGCGGATTTTCCGAATATTAAGGTCATCTGGCGCATCTGGTTCGGCGAGCAGTACAGCGTCCGGACGGACGTGATAAAGATCCTCGCCTCCAAGCCCTCGGTGGGCGGCGTGGTGGACAACGCCCAGGCGGCCGTGCTGAAATACTGCACCGATTTGAAATATCTCGATCTCGGGCACAACGAGGCGCTGACCGACCTCTCGTTCATGTACGGAATGCCGAATCTCGAGGTGCTGGTCATCGCGATGAACCCCCTCGTGGATCTGAGCCCTCTCGCGAGCTGTCCGAAGCTCGAATACATAGAGCTCAACTCGACCGACATCTCCGACCTGTCCCCGCTCTCCGGCCTCACGAATCTGCGGCACCTGAACATAGGCAACTGCAAGAATGTCTCCGACATCTCCCCGCTGTACGGGCTGAAGGATCTGGAACGGCTGTGGATAGGCAGCGTGGACCCGGTTCCGGCCGAGCAGGTGGCCGAGATGCAGGCGGCCGCGCCCAACTGCAAGATAGACACCACGACCCTCGACCCGACGCTGGGCGGCTGGCGCTACGCCGACCTTAACGACAAGGGCTGGGACACCTGGGAAAAATACGGCTACTTCGATTTCGACCTCGACCCCCGCTACGAGCTGCTGCGCGAGCAGTTCGGCTACGACAAGCTCGAATACTCCTTCTCCAGCAACGACCCGCTCTATAACGGCTCCGCCGGCTGAGGCGGGACGCGCGACTATCTTCCCGGGAGGCAAAACAATGTTCAAAATGAAGAGTAAATTCCTTCTCCCGCTTCTTGCCCTGCTCATATGCGCGCTGCTGTGCGGCTGCGCCGCCAGAGTAGATCTCGGCGGCGAAAAGCTTGACGCGGCCTCGGAGACGGTGTCCGCCGTCATCGGCGAGGGCGAGTGCGCGAAGCTGGACGAGTTCGCGCAGCTCAAGTCCGTCGATCTCAGCGGCAGCGTCTGCTATGCGGAGATACTGGCCTGGGCCGACGCGCATCCCGACGTCGCCGTGCGCTATACGGTGACGCTCCCCGACGGCGCCGTCGTCGATAATTCCGCGCTGCGGCTGGATCTCTCCGCCTTCGACGCCGCCGCGGCGCGCGAGACGCTCCCCCTGCTCGCCTGGCTCCCGGCGCTCACGGACGTCGATCTCGGCAGCGCGCGGGGCGGGCTTTCCGCCGAGGGCATCGCGGCCTTCGTGTCGGCTTATCCCGATATCGCCTTCGCCTTCGACTTCACGCTGCTCGGGCAGGGCTGCTCGCTCGACACGACCGCGCTCGACCTCTCCGGCATCGGCCACGGCGACGCCGGAGAGCTTCTGAGCTGGCTTTCGAGCATGACGCGGCTGGAGAGCGTCGAGCTCGGGGACGAGAGCGGCGGCCTCACATGGGATGATATCGCCGCCTTTGAGGCGGCCTGCCCGACCGCCGCGTTCGAATATGATTTCACGCTCTGGGGCAAGGCCGTCTCTCTGAGCGACGAGGCTCTCGACCTCAACCATATCACCATGGACGACGAGGGCGCGCTCGTGCTGCAAGCCGCCAAATGTATGCAGAAGCTCGCATACCTGGACATGGACTTCTGCGCCGTCTCCGACGAGGGCATGGCCGCGATACGCGACGCGCTGCCGGACTGTGAGGTCGTGTGGCGCATCTGGTTCGGCACCGGCTACAGCGTGCGCACCGACGTGGACACCATCCTCGCCTCCAACCCCGGGCGGGGCGGCGAGCTCACCGGCGAGAACACCGTGTCCCTCAAATACTGCACGAAGGTCAAATATCTCGACCTCGGGCACAACTCCTATCTCAACGACATCTCCTTTCTCTCATACATGCCCGACCTTGAGGTCATTATCATCGCCATGGCCAACTGGAACGACGCCTCCCCGCTGGCCGACTGTCCGAAGCTCGAATACGCCGAGATACAGACCTCCGCGCTCAACGACCTCCGCCCCCTCTCGGGACTGAAGAACCTGCGCCATCTGAACCTGGGCTACTGCTTTGCGCTGCACGACATCTCCCCGCTGTACGAGCTCGACCTTGAGCGGCTGTGGATAGGCTGCTACACCCCGATCCCGGCGGAGCAGGTGGCGATAATGCAGGAAAAACACCCCGACTGCGTGATAAACACCAGCACCGTTGACCCCACGGCCGAGGGCTGGCGCTACACGGGGCGCAGTCAGTGGGGCGTCATGGAGCTCGACCCGCGCTATCTGCTGCTGCGCAACCAGCTCCGCTACGGCGAGTCGCCGACCTCCTACGCGTACTACTCAAACGACCCCCTGTATTACCCCCACGGCTGAAACGGCAGGCGGCGCGCCTTGTCACGGCTCCCGCGCGTCCCGGGCCGCGGATATAGAAAGGATCGAAAATATGAGCTCTCGCTGCAAACGCCTCGCCACGGCGCTGACCCTTTTCTGCTGCGCCCTGCTCCTCACAGGCTGCGCGAAAACGGTCGAGTTCTCCGGCGGTAAAATAACAGAGACCGCGACCGATATCCGCATCGTCCTTCAACCGGGCGAGACCGCGCTGCTCGACGCGCTGCCCGCGCTCAAGACGGCCGATCTGCGCGGCAGCGTCTGTTATGACGAGATCATGGCCTGGGCGGAAAAGCACCCGGAGGTGGCTGTGAGCTACTCCGTCGCCCTGCCCGGCGACATCGCCGTGGACAGCTCGGAGGAGAGCGTCGATCTCCCCGCGCCCGGCGGAGACGCCGAAGCGCTCGCCGGGCAGCTCCGCTTTCTCCCCTCGCTCAAGACCGTCTCCTTCGGCGGCGGCGGCGCCGTTTTATCCTCGGACGAGCTGGCTCTGCTGTGCGCCGCGCGCCCGGATATACAGTTTGAATGCAGCTTCTCCCTCTTCGGGCAGACCTGCAGCCCCTCCGACCTCAGCCTCGATCTCACCGGCGCGGCGCGAGCCGACGCCGAAGAGCTGCTGTCCGTCCTGCCGGCGCTGCACGGCCTGAAGACTGTGCAGCTCGGCGACGAGGAGAGCAGCCCGAAGCTGGACTTTGAGAGCATCGCCATGCTCCAGAAGGCCCGGCCGGACGTCGCCTTCAACTTCGCCTTTACGCTCTACGGCAGGGAGTTCACCACCCGCGACACCGAGATAGACATCGACCACGTCCCTGTTGACGACGACGGGGCGGCCGTGGCCGCGGCCATGGTCTGCATGAGCGAGCTGAGCTATCTCGACATGGACAGCTGCGGCGTGGACAACGAGCATATGGCCGCGATACGCGACAGCTTCCCGGATGTGGACGTGGTCTGGCGCGTCTGGTTCGGCGGCACGTACAGCGTGCGCACGGACGTGGAAAAAATCCTCGCCTCGAGACCCTCCGTCGGCGGCGAGATGACGCCGGAGCACACGGACGCGCTCAAATACTGCACAAAGCTCAAGTATCTGGACGTGGGGCATAACCCCGCGATGACGGATATCTCCTTCCTCTCCTATATGCCCGAGCTGGAGGTGGCCGTCCTGTCCATAAGCGGCTGGAGCGACGCCTCCCCCATAGCGGACTGCCCGAAGCTCGAGTATCTGGAGATACAGTCCACCTATGTCACCAACCTCACGCCGCTTTCAGGCCTGAAGGAGCTGCGGCACCTGAACATTGCGAACCTCCCCGAGCTGACCGACATCTCCCCGCTCTATTCGCTCACGAAGCTCGAGCGGCTGTGGGTGGGCTGCATCGACCCCGTGCCCGAGGCGCAGATAGAGGCCATGCAGGCCGCCGTGCCCGGCTGCGTGATAAACACCACGACCTACGACCCCACCGCCGGCGGCTGGCGCTGGACCGGAACCGACGACAAGACCGGCGCGCCCATCCGCGACCCGAGATATGACCTGCTGATAGAGCAGTTCGGCTACGAGGAGGGCGCCTTCGCCTATTCCTGGCTCGACCCCGAGTATTGACGCGCAGCCGCGCCGCCGACGGCAAAAAAATATCGGCATAGCCGGTAAATACATACCAACTATGCCGATATTTTCCCGGGACGACAAGTCCCTGAAACGCGCTCTCCAACAGGAGAGCGTTTTTTTAATCAGTCGGTCACGTAGGGCAGGAGAGCGATCTGACGGGATCTCTTTATTGCCTCGGTGAGCTCGCGCTGATGCATTGCGCACACGCCGGTGGTACGGCGGGGCAGGATCTTGCTGCGCTCGGACAGGAAGCGGCGAAGCTTCGCGGTGTCCTTGTAATCGATGCTGGTGGCTTTATCCACGCAGAACTGGCAAACCTTTTTGCGTTTGCGGTTCTTGGGGTTGTTTTTATCGAAAGGCAAAGCGGTATCCTCCTTATAATAAATTTTTAGAACGGCAGCTCGCCGTCTCCGTCGTCGATAGGGGCGAAGGGGCCTTGACCGGTACTGCCGGTACTGCCAGCGTTGCCGCCGGGTGTGCGGCCGCCGTCATTGCCGCCGTAGCTGCCGCCGCGGCCGCCGTCGTTGCCGGCGGGGCGGCTGTCGCCGAAGTACACATTGTCGGCCACTATTTCCGCGCTGCGGCGCTTGCCGCCCTCGCGGTCGGTCCAGTCGCGGATCTGCAGGCGGCCCGAAACGACTGCCATGCGACCCTTCGTGAAATACTTGTTGACGAACTCGGCTGTCTGGCGCCAGGCGACGCAGTCGATAAAATCGGTCTGCTTCTCGCCGCCGTCCTTGCCGCCGAAATCGCGGTCAACGGCGAGGGAGAAGGACACAACCGGCGTCTGGGACTGGGTATATCTGAGCTCCGGGTCACGGGTCAGACGGCCCATAATTACGATGTGGTTAAGCATTTCGCCGCTCCTTATTCTGCGCGCAGGGTTATCAGGCGACGCAGAATGCCGTCGGTGATACCGAGAACGCGGTCCAGCTCAGCGGGGAGCTCGGGAGCGCCGGTGAACTTCATCAGCACATAGTAGCCCTCAGAAATGTAGTTGATCTCATAGGCGAGCTTGCGCTTGCCCATCTCCTCCATCTCTTCGAGAGTACCATTTGCTTCAACAAGTGCCTTGAACTTTTCAACGACAGCCGCCACCTGTTCCTCGGTGAAGTTGGGGTTGATGATGTACATTACTTCGTACTTTTCGCTTGCTTTTGCCATGGTTGCACCTCCTTTTGGTCTATTGGCCCCCGCTCACGGCGGGAGCAAGGATAGCCCGCACATACTGACAGGCCATATTATTATACCGGTTTTTGCCGGAATGTCAAGCTTTTTTAGCGCCTGCTCTTGGAAATATCGATTCCCCGGCGTATGAAATCCAGCGCCTGCTCGCCTTTCGTGACGTAGTTTTCGTCCAGATTCTGCATATGAGAGAAAAACTCGTTGAAATGGTCGATGGTGCGCACCGAGCGAAAGCCGATTATGGGCGTTTCGGTGTCCCCCGCCGCCACCATAAAGCCGGACTTGCGGCTGAGGAAAAACGAGAGCTTCGTATCCTCCCGGTTGAGCAGGGGGTTCGTGTCGCTGAGGATACAGAGGCGGCAGCCGCCGGACTCGATGTTCCCGATGAGCTGCTCCAGATGCTCGATGCGCTCGTCGATGTCCATGGTGAGCAGCCGGCCGAAGACCAGTATCTCGCCGTTATATATATAGTTGAGCAGGGCGGAGCGGTACAGTATGACCTCCTTTGGGGCGGCGCAGATGTTGTTGTACTGCGCCATGAAGCCGCCCTTGTCCACGTTGAGCCCGTGCGCCGCGGCGACCTTTTCGAACAGCTGAGCCGACATGAATATGGGCTGCATCACATCCAGAAAATAGCGGATATTCCCATCCATGATGTAATCATAGAGGAACTGATTATTGCTCCGAAGCTCCTCGCGGGACATGAATTTCAGTACCTTCGGCATGAAGCTCAGCTCTATTTTCAAGAAGGAGAAGTCGCTGTCAAGGATGCTGCGGTCAAAGCTGAGCACCGTGTCTATCCTCTTGGCCAGCGGGTTTCTGAAGGTGAGGAGCAGCATACTGCCCTCGACGAGCATGTAGTTTTCGACCCCGGGCTGGTCTCCGGCGTCGCCGTCATACTCGTAGAAGGTATACAGCACGCCCCTTTTATAGCGTGTAAAGGTGCAGATGGCGGCACAGCAGCTGTCCACATTGCGCTCGAAGTCCCGCATGTCTATGAGCTGGTGTATCATCACGCGAAACTGTATCTTCGTGCCCTCGCCGGGCATGATAGCCTCAAAAAAGCCGCTGTTGATGTTGCCGTTGACGCTCAGGCGAGTGCCGCAGATACACTCCACCATGTCCTTGCCGCTGATCCGCGCGGCGTCGAGAAAGGCGTCGGCAAAATTTTTGAAGCCGAAGCTCGCCTTCTTTTCGCCGAAATACGTGGCGTTTCTCTCGATATACGCCGCCACCGGCTCGCTGCTCGGCACGTCGGAATACGCATCCTGCAACGCCCGGGAGAGCGCCTCCGGCAGATCGTCGTCGGCGTTGCGGCAGTATTGCAGCCGCAGCTGCCTGAGGCCGCTCTCCGTGCTGCAGCCGATCACCGTACGGGATATCTTTTCAAAGAGATCGTCGTTGTTTTTCAGCGACGGTTTTTTTATGTCGTTTATCCATCTGCTGATATAGGACGAGTCGTACCCAAGCCCGCCCGCCAGATGGGCGAGCCTGACGCCGCTTACGGACAATATTTGCTTCAATGTTTGCCCAAAGGTCATCGCGAAGCTCCTTTCGGTCAGATCTCTATCGTTATTTTAATAACTTCTACAGTAAAGTAGCATGTTTTCCCGATATTTACAAGCACAAGTCACAAATATGCACCGGGAAGCAGATGAATCAATATGCCGCAGCTTGCTGCAAGTATCATCAGCGCGCGCAAGTCGCGGCAGTCTTGTTCACTTGTGGCAAATTTAACGTCTGTGTTAATCTGATAACAGTCAAGGCCGGATCCGGCGTCGCGGCATACAAAAAAATAAAGAGAGAGAGTGAGGACTCCATGGAGACAACAAAAAAGAAGTTTTTTTACGGCTGGGTAGTCGTCGCGTGCCTGTTCTTCATCGCAATGTTCCCGCTGGTGTTCTACAGCAACTTCTATTCCTATTATCAGGTCCCGGTAAGCAAGGATCTGGGCATATCCTTCACACAGTTCAGCGCCTCCAACATGGCCTCCACCATCGCGGGTATGCTATTCGGCCTCACGATGGCCACGAGGATAGCAAAGGGCAAGCTCCGTATTTTCATGGCCGTCGGCTCTCTCATCGGCGCGGCGGCGTTTCTGGCGCAGAGCTATGTGACGGCCATATGGCAGCTCTACATCACCTTCTTCATAGCTAACTTCGCGCTGTCGTCAGTGACCTATATCCCCATCAACTTCCTGATCTCCCAGTGGTTCACCGACCGGAAGGGGCTCATCACCAGCATCGTCTACGCGGGCTCCGGCATCGGCGGCGTGCTGTTTTCAAAGCCTCTGGCCACGCTGCTGGCCACTCAGGGCTGGCGCGCGGGCTTCCGCCTGAACGCGATCATCTGCCTCGTCACCGCGGTGGTGGTGCTCCTGCTCATAAGAAAGAGCCCCTCCGAAATGGGGCAGCAGCCCTACACGGACGGCAAGACCAAGGCCGCCGGGGGCGCCGCCGGCTGGGCGGGTCTCGCAAAGAGCGAGGCGGTGAAGACCGGCGCCTTCTGGCTCTACATCCTGTGCGCCGTCTGCTGCGGCATCGTCGCCGCCGGTATTTTCACTCAGGTTCCCACCTTCCTTGTCGATAACAACGTGGACTACGCGGCGGTAATGATGGTCTTCAGCGCCGCCAGCATTTTCGGCAAGCTCGTAATGGGGCCGGTGATCGACAAGGTGGGTATGCAGAAGGGCTCGGTCCTGACGAGCGCCATCGCCATAGTCGCGCTGGTGCTGCTCGCGCTGGTGCCGACGCTGGGCGCCGGCGCGGCCTACGCCTGCATGGTGATAATCCCCTTCGGCGCCTGCATCGCCTCTCTGGCGCCCCCGCTGCTCACGGGCATCATCTTCGGCTACAAGGACTTCGGCGGTATCTACGGCCTCGGCAACACCGGCTTCATGGCCGGCTGCATGATAGGCCCCATGATGTCCTCCTCCATACGCGACCTCACAGGCTCGTACAACGCGGCCTGGATAGCCTGCATCGCCGTATACGCGGCGCTGGCGCTGTTCGCGGTGCTCGCCGTGTCCTCCGGCAAAAAGCTCCGCAGCTGAGCCTTTCTCAAATAATCTTTATATCTCAGGAGGTATATCCATGTCAATGTTAGCGTCTACCGCTTCCATCGGAAAGCTCCGGCTCAAAAACCGCATGATCCTCGCCCCCATGGGCCCGCACTTTGACGACATAGACCGTGTCACCGTGGAGTATTTTGTCCGCCGCGCGCAGGGCGGAGCCGCGATGATAATGGTGAACATGATGACCACGGGGCATTTTGAGGACACCTCGGCCTCTCTGGTGCTGACCGACGAGAATTTCGGGTTCTTCCGTGAGCTCTGCGAGCGGGCGCACGCGGAGGGCTGCAAGGTCTGCCCTCAGCTCATGCCGGGCTGCGGCCGCATGGCCGGTCCCGCCAAGATGTACCCCGTGCCGATCAGCGCCTCGGACTGCGGCTGGCTCTACGCGCCCCAGACAAAATGCCACGAGCTGACGCTCGAGGAGATAGACCTGCTGCTCGCCGAGCACCGGCGCACGGTCAAGCTGGCGCTTGCCGCCGGCGCGGACGCGATAGAGCTGCACGCCTACGGCGGGTATCTCAACGACCAGTTCCTCACGGCCGCGTGGAACACCCGCACCGACAAATACGGCGGCGACATGAAGGGCAGGGCGACCTTCCTGCTCGAGCAGGCCGCCATCGTCAAGGAGCTGGGCGGAGAGGACTTCCCCGTCATCGTCAAGTTCTGCCCCGACCACGGCGTTCCCTACCCCGGCTTCAGAACGCTCGAGGAGGGGCTGGCGCTGGCCGAATATCTGGAGAGCCGCGGCGTAGACGCCCTGCACGTGGACGCAGGCTGCTACGAGAAATGGCAGCTTGCCATGCCGCCCATCTTCTATCAGGAGGCGGTCATGCAGCTCGCTTCCGCCAAGGCCGTGAAGAGGGTCGTCTCTGTCCCCGTGCTGACCCACGGCCGGCTGGCGGACGTGTCCAAGGCGGAGGCGGCGCTGCAATACGGCGACTGCGACTTCACCGTTATCGGCCGCGGGCTGCTGGCGGATCCGGATCTGCCGAAGAAGGTCGCCGAGAGCCGCCCGGAGGACATCTGCCCCTGCATCTCCTGCAACGAGGGCTGCATCGGCAACATTCTCAAGGGCAAGCACGTGGCCTGCGCCATAAACCCCTTCACCGGCTATGAGAGCGAGCGGCGGATAGAACCGGCCGCGGCGGCGAAGCGGGTGCTGGTGGTGGGCGGCGGTCCCGGCGGCTGCGAGGCGGCGCTGCTGGCCCGGCAGGCCGGGCATCAGGTCGAGCTGTAGGAGCGTCAGGCGGCGCTCGGCGGCAAGACGCTGGCCGCGGCGGCTCCGTATATGAAGACCGACATGATCCGTCTGCCCCAGTATTACACGACCCAGCTGCTGAAGACCGGCGTGCGCGTCAGGCTGCTCAAGGAGGCCGACAGGGACTCCGTGGCTGCCTTCGCCCCGGATGTGCTTATCTGGGCGGCGGGCGGCAGCGTCATCAGGCCGCGCTCCATACCGGGGCTCGACAGAGAGAACGTGTACTCCTGCGAGGCCGCGCTCCGCAACCTGGTCTATCTGGGTCAGCGCGTCGTCATCGTCGGCGGCGGGCAGGTGGGTATCGAGGCCGCCGTGCACTTTGACAAGCTTGGCCACGACGTCACGGTGGTGGAGATGGCGGAGACGCTCATGCCCGACCCGCCCTTTGCCATGAACCACAGTATGCTCTGCGAAATGATGGCCGCCGGCCGCGGGGTCTACCTCACCGGCACGAAGCTCACCGGCGTCACCGCCGAGGGCGTGACCGTAGAGGCCGCCGACGGCGCGAAGACCATCCCCTGCGACACCGTGCTGCTGGCCATGGGCTGGGCGCCGGACGCCGCCGAGGGCGAGAAGTATTCCGACCTGTGCAGGGTTCTCACCGTGGGCGACAGCAACGCCTGCCGCAACATCCTCTCCTCCGTGGAGGAGGCTTATCTGGCCGTTAAAAAAATTTAAATCATAAAGGAGAAAAAACAATGACATTCTTCTACGACAAGAAGCTGGTAGAGCTGGCCCACGAGATCCTCATGGGCGCCGGCAAGCCCTATACCGACGAGCAGCTCAAGGAGATACCGAACATCCTCAACGCAAAAAGCCGCTATTTCTGGGGCAACGACCTCAACGACTGGGAGCTGCTGCGCGACGTGTTCACCGAAGAGGGTCTGGAGGGCTTCAGGGCGTACTGGTCCGGCGGCGGAGGCGGCCCCATCACCGTCGAGGGTCAGATCAACTCCGTCAAATGGTCCATCGGCCCCCAGGAGAACATGGTTCCCATGCACTTCGGCCACAACCAGGTCGTCCGCTTTCTCGACGCGACCCACGCCCAGCTCCTGACCCGTATGCGCGACCGCCACGTATATAACGACAACGGAGAGGTCTACACCGGCTACGGCCTGTATGTCGATGACCTGCTCAAGTGCGCCGACGGCGAGTGGCGCATCTCGACCATCCGCCTCAACTACGGAGTGCTGGAGGGTCAGCTCCGCTGCATAAAGAACATGAAGAAGTGACCCCGCGGGACTAAACAAAGCTCTCTCCGCCGCTCCGGCGCGAACTCCGCCGGAGCGGCGAAGACGGGAGCCTATGAATGGGAGGCGCACCTTATGGACAGACTCGCAAATAAAACGATCATTATCACAGGGGGAAACTCCGGCATCGGCAAGGCTACGGCAAAGCGTTTCGCGCAGGAGGGCGCAAGGCTCGTCATCTGCGCCAGGAGAGCCGGCCTGCTTGACGAGGCGGCCCGGGAGATACGCGCCGAGGGCGGCATCGTGCAGGCTCTGCCGGCCGACGTCAGCGATCCGGCGCAGGCGCAGCGCGTGATAGACGCCTGCGTGGAGACCTACGGCGGGCTCGACGCGGTGGTCAACTGCCACGGCGTCCAGTCAAAGATCATCACCTTCCTTGACCGCTGCGACGACGACACCTGGGACTACGTCATGGGCAACAACGCGCGCGGCGCCTTCAACATGATGCGCGCTGCTCTCAGATACATGGTCCCCCACGGCGGCGGCGGGATCGTGAACATCGCCTCCGTGGCCGGAGAAAAGGGCTGCGGCGACGGGGTGTACGTGGCGTCCAAGGGCGCTATAATCGCGATGACCAAGCATGTCGCCATGAACTATGCCTCAAAGCATATCCGCTGCAACGCCATCTGCCCCGGCGGAGTCAAGACCCCCATGACGGAGCCGAATTCCCGCGGCGAGGGCTTGGATTTCGAGCTTATAGGCGAGATGAAAAAGCACGGCGACATGGCTCTCGGCTCCGCGACGGCGGAGCAGATAGCGAACATCAACCTCTTCTTTGCCTCCGACGAGTCCATAAACGTCAACGGAGAAATATTCGTGGCGGATTTCGGCTACGCGCTGTGACCGGCGCGGGCACAAAAAAATAAGGAGAATTAAAATGAACAGACTTCTGAACAAGGTCGCGATAATAACCGGCGCCGACGGCGGTATCTGCGGCAAGGCCTCCGAGCTCTTCTGCCAGGAGGGCGCGAAAATAGTCATGTGCGACATCGATCCCCATGTGGAGGAAAAATGCGCGGAGATCGTGGCCGCCGGCGGACAGGCCGTCGCGATAGTGGGCGACAGCTCCAAGCGCGAGACCTGGGACAGGCTGCTCGCCGCCGCTCTTGACAATTACGGCACTGTGGACATCTGCGTGAACGGCGCGGCGCTGTTCTCCGTGGGCGACTGCGGCGGCGACTGGGACGTCCAGACCATCGAATCCCTGCACAAGGTGCTCGACACCAATCTGGACGCCGTGCTCCACTCCTACCAGACCGTGCTCAAGTATATGATCGACCACGAGATCCGCGGCAACTTCCTGAACTTCTCCTCCTCCACCGCGCTCTCCTGGAACGGCTCCGGCTTCCAGGGCTATCCCATCTCCAAGGCCGCCATCCAGAACGCCACCCAGAACATGGTCAAGACCGTGAGCACGAAGACCGGCATACGATTCAACTGCCTCGCGCCCAACTTCGTGTGGACGCCGAAGACCGCCTATCTGTATGAAAACCCGCGCATAGCCGGCTGGTTCAAGTCCGTCACCCCGTTCCCCCAGCTGGGTATGCCCGAGGATTCCGCCTGGGCGATGGTCTATCTGTGCTCCGACGAGGCAAAATACATAAACGGCGTCTGCCTGCCGACCGACGGCGGCTGGCTCACCTGCAACTGACGCTTTTTAAGCAACGCAAAGCAGCTCCCGTGTACAGGGGAGCTGCTTTGCGCTGCTTGGAGGCGCTTTAAAATTGCAGCAGCGGGGCGGAGCCGTCGTCGCGGGTCTTGGTGATGGAGCGGATCTCGGCCGTGTAGCTGTAGCTGTCGCTCACGTGCACGGTGAAGCGATCCCCCACTTTTTTGCCCAAAACCTCTTTCCCGAAGGGTGACTCCTTGCTGATAAGCCCTTTTCTGGGGTCGCAGCGCACCGTCGTCACCACCTGGATGACGTCGGTCTCGTCGTCGTCCGGCATGTATATCTCCACCCGGTCGAACAGGCCGACCTCGTCCGCGCGGGAGCGGTCGTCGATAACGGTCGCGGATTTTATCATGCCCTCGAGGTATTTGATCCGGCTGCGGTTCTTGTTCTGCGCCTGCTTCGCCGCCTTGTATTCGAAATTCTCGCTCAGGTCGCCGAAGGCGCGCGTGCGCTTGACCTCCTCTATAAGGCCGGGCATCAGCTCGTTTCTGCGCCGGTCAAGCTCCTCGCGCATTTTCTTTATGTCTTCTCTCGTCAGCTCGTCATGCATATTTCTTGCCTCTCAGCGTTATATATCTATACTGATCGTGCTCAGGCCGTTTTTGTCGAATTCACTGAGGTATTCGTCCATCCGGGCGGTCAGCTCGGTGAAATCGTCCGGGTCGGTGTCCTCAAGCCCGAGGTCGCGCCGCGCCAGCTCCTCGGCCAGTATATTGTAGAACACGGCGTCCTCATAGTCGGCAATGGCCTCGTGAATGCCGCCGTCCTCATAGGCATGGGAGGGAAAGACGTGTCCGTGCCAGTTCTGCACCAAAGCGCGCATACCGTTGGATGAACACAGGGAGAAAAGCTTCTCCTGCAGGAGGTCATAGTCCTCGAAGCGATCATCCGCGCGGGTGGAGTTGAGTATCCAGTTGCCCACGTATATCATATCCAAAAGCCGTCTGAACTCCTTGTCGGTAAGTTCAATGTTCATGGTATCGCCCCCTTCGCGGTAGAAGATAAGTATTTATTATATACTTATTATAGCAAAGCACAAGCCTTAATTCCACTCCCGCGGTCACACAAATTCCACTCCCGCGGTCACACAAATTTTTCTTGTATTGGCAGGCCGTATGGGTTATATTAAGATGTCGGTGTATCTGCGCCGGCGAATAGCGCTTTTTTTGGGAGATTTGAATGGACAACAGACCAATCGGCATTTTCGACTCTGGACTTGGAGGGCTTACAGCGGCAAAGGCTCTGCGCGAGCTGCTGCCGAATGAGGATATAATCTATTTCGCGGACAGCGGCCGCTGCCCCTACGGCCCGCGCCCTGCCTCACAGCTCCGGCGCATGGCCGTGCAGGACATGGATTTTACCGCCGCCAGAGGCGTCAAGGCGATCATCGCCGCCTGCGGCACGGTGTCGAGCAACGCGCCCGACCTGCTCGACGGCTACCGGCTGCCGGTGTTCGGCGTGCTCAAGGCGGGCGTCGCGGAGATGAGCCGGACGGAGGGCGCGGCTCCGCTGGGCGTCATCGCCACCGAGGCGAGCATAAAGAGCGGCTCCTTCGCGCGCGCGCTCGGGGCGCTCTGCCCCGGCAGGGAGATAATCTCTATCGCCTGCCCGGAGTTCGTGCCGCTCATAGAGCGCGGCTTCGGCAGCGGGGACGGCGAGGTGGCCGCGGCGGTCGAGAGGGCGCTCGGCCCGCTGAAGGCGGCGGGCGCGGCGGCGCTGCTGCTCGCCTGCACCCACTACGGCATAATCGGCGAGGCCATCTCCGCCTATCTCGGCGCGGGGACAAGGATCGTCGGCGCGGCCGACTGCGCCGCGCGGCAGCTGAGGGATTACCTCGTCGAAAACGGGCTCACAGGCGGCAGCGGACGCGAGAGCTATTATACCAGCGGCAGCCCGGAGGAATTTTCCCGCATGGCCGCGCTGTTTCTCGGCAGAGCGCTCGGCGCGCAGGCGCTGCGCGTCCCGGTAATGGAGGCATAGGCAAAACGATGAAGGATGTAATAATTTCCATAAACAGTATCCACAGCTACGGCCGGGACGAGGAGGACAAGCTCGAGTTCACCACCGACGGGTACTATTTTTATGAGGACGGCACAGGCTGCCTCAGCTATATGGAGAGCGAGGTCACCGGCATGGAGGGGACGCGCACGAGCGTGATAGTGTCCCCGCAGCAGGTGGTCGTGGACAGGGACGGCATGATCACGAGCCGCATGATATTTCAGGAGGGGGAGAAGAACTCCCTTCTCTACAACACGCCCTACGGCACCGCGACCATGGGCATCGACACGCGGAAGATAGAGCAGCGCTTCGACGAGGACGGCGGCGAGCTTGAGATAGACTACGTGGTGGACATGGAGCACGCCGTGGTGACGAGAAACATATTTCAGATCTCAGTAAAACAGATGGGAGAACAGTGCAATGGCTAACATGATACAAAACGCCAAGGAAAATATAGACGCGCTTCTCGCGGCCGCCTGCGCGCGCGCCGCGGCGAAGGGGGAGCTGCCCGCCGGAGCCGCGCTCTCCGGGACCGTGGAGATACCCAAGGACACGGCGAACGGAGACTATGCGGCCAACCACGCCATGGCCGGAGCCCGCGCCCTGCATATGGCTCCGCGCAAAATAGCGGAGGCGCTCTGCGCGAGCATGGAGCTCGAGGGGACGTGGTTCTCCTCCGTCGAGATAGCCGGCCCCGGCTTTATCAACTTCCGCCTGTCGGACAAATGGTACGCGGACGTGATGGGCGCCGTGACGGCCGAGGGCGGGGATTACGGCCGCGTGGACGAGGGGCACGGGCAGAAGCTCATGGTGGAGTTCGTGTCCGCGAACCCGACGGGTCCCATGCACATGGGCAACGCCCGCGGCGGCGTCCTTGGAGACGCGCTTGCGAGCGTGATGGACAGGGCGGGCTATAACGTCTGGCGCGAGTTCTATGTAAACGACGCGGGCAACCAGATAGAGAAATTCGCCTCCTCCATAGACGCGCGCTATATGCAGCTCATCCTGGGCGAGGACGCGGTGGAATTCCCGGAGGACGGCTACCACGGCGACGATATAAAGGAGCTGGCCAAGCGCTTTTACGACAAATACGGCGAGAGCTTCCGCGACAAAAGCGCGGAGGAGCGCCACAGCGCCATGGCGCGCTTCGGGCTGGACGTCAACCTTCCGAAGATGAAGGCCGACCTGCGCCGCTACGGCATAGAGTACGACAGGTGGTTCTTCGAGTCGGAGCTGCACGAGAGCGGCTATGTGGCCGAATCCGTGCAGAAGCTCGCGGAGCTGGGCTATACCTATGAAAAGGACGGCGCGCTCTGGCTCGCGACGTCGCGCATACTCGAGGACAGGCTGCAAAAGGCAGGGAAGACCCCGGAGGAGATAGCCCGGCTCGACCTCAAGGACGACGTGCTGCGCCGCGCGAACGGCTTTTATACCTATTTCGCCGCGGATATCGCCTATCACCGCAACAAATTTGAAAAGCGCGGCTTCGACAAGGTCATCAACGTCTGGGGCGCGGATCACCACGGCCATGTGGCGCGGCTCAAGGGCGCGATGGACGCGCTCGGCCTCGACGGGGAGCACAGGCTCGACATCGTGCTGATGCAGCTCGTGAAGCTCACGCGCAACGGCGAGATCGTGCGCATGTCCAAGCGCACCGGCAAGGCCATATCCCTCACCGACCTGTTGGACGAGATACCCGTGGACGCCGCCCGCTATTTCTTCAACTCCCGGCCCGATTCGCCGGTGGAGTTCGACCTCGAGCTCGCCGTCCGGCAGGACAGCGAGAACCCGGTGTACTACGTCCAGTACGCCCACGCGCGCATCTGCACCCTGCTCGCGGCGCTCGCCGCCGAGGGGCACGCCGTCCCGGCCGCCGGCAGCGCCGAGCTCTCGCTCCTCTCGAGCGAGGCCGAGCGCGAGCTGATAAAGCAGCTCGCCGCCCTGCCCGAGGAGATCCGCCTCGCCGCGCGCGACTACGACCCCAGCCGCATAAACCGCTACGTCACGGAGCTTGCCGCCCGCTTCCACCGCTTCTACACCGTCTGCCGCATCAAGGGCGCGGAGGAGGGTCTGCTCGAGGCGCGTCTGCTGCTGGCCGACTGCGTGCGGCGCGTGATAGAGGTGTCGCTGGATATCATCGGCGTCTGCGCGCCGGAGAAGATGTAATACCGCGCCTGAACGGCGTCAGGGTCTGCCGCAAAACACCGCCGGGGCTTGCCTCGCTTGTGTTTTGCGGCAGACTCTTTTTTAGCGCGCCCGGGCGCATACCGCCGGGGGGGCTTATCTCTGTCATCCTGAGCGAAGCGAAGGATCTTTTCCGATATCACGGCCTCTGCCGCGAAGGGAAAGATCCTTCGGCCTTCCGGCCTCAGGATGACAGAGCAACGGGCGCGCCGCAGAATTTTTTTAAAATCCTTCAAAAACCTCTTGACAAAACTGTGTCGTTGTATTATTGTACTACTTGCTTAAGACAATAACACAGGAGGTGTCAAATGGATTGGAATTTCAGAAATGATCTGCCCATATACTCCCAGCTGGTCGAGCAGATAAAGCTTGGGATAGTCTCCGGCATATTTGCGCCGGGGGAGCGATTGGCGTCGGTGCGGGACATGGCCATGGAGGCCGGTGTGAACCCCAACACAATGCAGCGCGCGTTACAGGAGCTGGAGCGGGACGGGCTGGTGTACTCGCAGCGTACATCGGGAAGATTTGTGACGGAGGATGAGACAGTGATAGACAACGCCAAAAAAACGCTCGCGACAGAGCAGGTAAAGACCTTTCTGAGCGCCATGGAGAAGCTCGGATATGACAGGGCGGCGATAATCGCCATGCTTGAGGAAGAGAAAAAGGAGGAGAAAAACAATGCCGATACTTGAGTGCAAAGCGCTGAGCAAGCGTTTCGGCGGCGTACAGGCGCTCGATCAGGTCAGCTTTTCGGTCGAGCCGGGGCGCGTCGTCGGTCTGCTCGGTCCGAACGGCAGCGGCAAGACCACGCTGATAAAGCTCGCCAACGGACTTTTGACCCCCTCGTCCGGGGAGATACTCATAAACGGGCGCAAGCCCGGCGTCGAGAGCAGGGGCATCATCTCCTACCTGCCGGACAGACAGTACCTGGCCGACTGGATGAACACAAAGCAGCTCATGGACTTCTTCGCGGACTTCTACGCCGATTTTGAGCGCGACAAGGCCGAGGAGATGCTCAAGAGGCTGAATATCGACGACGGGCAGCGGATAAAGCAGATGTCCAAGGGCACGCGCGAAAAGGCGCAGCTCATCATGGTCATGAGCCGCAAGGCCGGGCTGTATCTGTTAGACGAGCCGATAGGCGGCGTTGACCCCGCGACAAGGGACTACATCCTCGACACCATCATCAAAAACTACAACCCCACGGCCTCGGTCGTCATTTCCACGCATCTTATCGCCGACGTGGAGCAGGTGCTCGACGAGGTGATCTTCATAAACGGCGGACATGTGGTGCTCCAGTCCCCGGTGGACGATATCCGCGAGAAGCAGAACATGAGCGTCGATTCTTACTTCAGGGAGGTATTCAAATGTTAGGAAAACTTTTAAAGCATGAGTTCCGCGCGACGGGGCGCGTCATGCTCCCGGTGCTGGGCGTGCTGCTGGTGCTGGCCTGCTTTGCGAACCTCTCCTTCAGCGCCATGGACAAGGTGGACAATTCCGTGCTGGAGCTGCTGATGGGGCTGCTGATCGCCGCGTTCTTCATCGGCGTCGTCGCGGCGCTCGTGGTCGTCGTGGTGCTCATGATAAACCGCTTCTACACGAACCTGCTCAAGGACGAGGGCTACCTGATGTTCACCCTGCCGGCGAGCGTGCACTCCATCGTCTGGTCGAAGCTCATCGTCTCGCTGGTGTGGTTCGTCGTGACGGGGCTCGTCGTGATGCTCGCCATGTTTATCACGGTCTTCACCTTCTCCGCCATGGACTTCGGAGAGATCTTCAACAATGTGCCCTCGTTCAAGGAGCTTATGGCGCAGTTCTATGCCGCGACCGGCCTGAGCGGCGGGGACGTCGCGGGCTTCATCGCGGAATTTATCGGCCTGGTGCTCGTCAGCCTTCTGTGCACCTGCCTGCACATCTACGCGGCCATGTCGCTCGGCCATATCTTCTCAAACCACAAGGTGATCCTTTCGGTGCTGTTCTTTGTCGGCATCAGCTTCCTGTTCCAGATCCTCACCGCCGTGCGCGGCTTCTCGCTCGGCAACAGCCTCGACGCGATGCTGCCCTTCGAGACCTCCGGAGAGATGTGGCAGCTCGCGCACAACGGCCTGCTCGCGGTGATGCTCTACGAGCTTGCGCTCAGCGCGATACTCTACTTCACCACGACCTTCAGCCTCAGGAAGGGTTTGAACCTCGCCTGACGGATATTCACCGCTCTTCGCAAAAGAAAATCCCCCGCCGGCCGCTGTCGCGGCCTGCGGGGGAATTTCCAACCTTATCGCGGTTTAAAACACTTCTGTCTTGAGAATGTCAACGACCTGCAGGGCATAGTTATAGTATTCCGTGACATGATAGCGGTCGTCCACGACGGAGTAGATGCGCTCCATATCGGCGCCCGTCATCATTCCGACGCCGACGCAGACCGCGCCGAGCAGCACGGACACAAGGACGATGACAACGATTATCCTCCAGCCTTTTTTCATTCTGCCGGCACCTCCTTGTAGCACCATTCGCCGCCGAGACGGATGACGTCGCGGACAAGCCCGGCGATAGCGCCGCCAATGAACCAGATGAAGATCCACAGGAACAGCAGGCCGAGCGCCAGTATCACCAGCGCCGCGCCGAGCACGACCATAATATCTGCAAACACGGCAAAGCCGCTGAACGCGGAGAAGAGCGCCGCGGCGCCTGTGCCGATGGCCGCCACAGCCAGCGCGAGGAAGAGCGCCGCCGGCAGCAGCAGGAGCAGGATCGTCAGCAGCGTGACGGGAGCGGCGATAATGATATACAGTATCAGAAGGAACACCTTCGGCTTGCGCGCGACAGGAAAGGCGAAATCCTCCGCCTCATCCGCCGGGACGACGTCCTCAGGCTCATCCGGCAGGTCGAGAACGACCGGCTCGTTGTCCTCGGGCGCGGCCTCGGGGGCGAGCGCGTCGTCCGCGATGGAGAAGTTGGCGATAAAAACGTCGATGTCGTCCGCGGGCGTGGCTGCGGCGCTCTGCGCGGCAGGCTCCGCCGCGGGACGGGCTGCGTCCTCGGGCGCGGCGGTCGGCTCCTCGGCGGGAGCCGTGTCTCCGGCGTCTCCGAAAAGGGAGAGCTGATCTGCCGGGATCTCAGGCGCCGACGGGGCGGCGACAGGGTGGATCTGCGCAATGGCGCGCACGAAATCCGGCGTTTCCTCCTGTGCGCAATCCGCGCCGTCCTCGCTTCTGGACTGCGCGCGCACCTGAAGTTTGCGCTCCTTGGAGTTGTACGCGCGGGCGACGATGACGGCCTGCCGCGTGGGGGAGCCGAGCTCGAGCAGGAGCGCCTGCTCGTCGTCGGCCTCGTCAAACATACGACCGTACATGGCGAGCGCCGTCTGCCGGTCCTCTTCATACATAAAGGTCAGGAGCTTGCTCAGCTCCGCGAGAAATCTCTGCTTATTTATTGCGGTCACCTCCGATTGCGGTAAAAAGCTTACAATCAAAGATATTATAGCGGCTGCGGGGCGCAAGGTCAAGGAAAATTGTTTTTCCCGGGCGCGGCGGCTATTGACAAGCCCCGACATGGAAGATAGAATACAGGAACATGGCAAAAAGCTGCCAAATACGGCGGGGCAAGGGTCCTGGCGAAAAGAGAGGTATTGTAATGGCAAAAGACAAAAAGGTAGAGCAGATAACCGACATGGAGGTCGATTTCGCGCAGTGGTTCACCGACGTGTGCACAAAGGCGGAGCTGGTGGATTATTCCGGCATAAAGGGCTTTTATGTGCTGCGCCCCTACGGCTACGCGATCTGGGAAAATATTCAGGCGGTGCTCGACGGCATGTTCAAGCGCGACGGACACGAGAACGTGTCCATGCCCATGCTCATCCCGGAGAGCCTGCTTCAAAAGGAGAAGGATCACGTCGAGGGCTTCGCGCCCGAGTGCGCGTGGGTCACGGTCGGCGGCAGCGAGAAGCTACAGGAGCGGCTGTGCGTCCGCCCCACCTCGGAGACCCTGTTTTGCGACCACTGGAGCCATGTGGTCCATTCGTGGCGCGACCTGCCGATGCTGTATAACCAGTGGTGCTCCGTCCTGCGCTGGGAGAAGACCACCCGCCCCTTCCTCAGAGGCCGCGAGTTCCTGTGGCAGGAGGGGCACACGCTCCACGCCACCGAGCAGGAGGCGCGGCAGGAGACGCTGCACCAGCTTGAGGTGTACGCCGACCTCTGCGAGAACCATCTCGCGATGCCCGTCATCCGCGGCAACAAGACCGAGAAGGAGAAGTTCGCCGGCGCTGTGAACACCTACACCATAGAGTGCATGATGCACGACAAGAAGGCGCTCCAGTCCGGCACCAGCCACTATTTCGGCGACGGCTTCGCCCGCCAGTTCGACATCACCTTTACCGACAGGGACAACAAGCAGAAATATCCCTTCCAGACCTCCTGGGGTCTGTCCACCCGCATCATCGGCGGCATAATCATGACCCACGGCGACAATAACGGGCTGGTTCTGCCCCCGCGCATCGCGCCGGTGCAGGTCGTGGTCGTCCCCGTCGCCCAGCACAAGGAGGGCGTGGAGGAAACGGCGCGCAGCCTGTTCGAGCTGATAAAGGCCGCCGGTATCCGCGCGAAGATCGACCTGAGCGACAACAGCCTCGGCTGGAAGTGCGCGCAGTACGAGATGAAGGGTGTGCCCCTGCGGGTCGAGCTCGGCCCCAAGGACATTGAAAACGGCGTCTGCGTGGCTGTCCGCCGTGACAACGGCGAGAAGATCTCCGTCCGGCTCGACGAGGTGGGCGAGCGGCTCCCCGCCCTGCTCGACGCCGTGCAGAAGGGCATGTACGACAAGGCGAAAAAGAATCTCGACGAGCACACCTATGCCGCCCAGTCCATAGACGAGGCCAGGGCGCTCCAGGAGGAGCACGGCGGCTTCATAAAGACCATGTGGTGCGGCGAGCTCGAGTGCGAGCTCGCGATGAAGGAGAGGGCGGGCATGTCCTCGCGCTGCATCCCCTTCGAGCAGGAGGAGCTGGGCGCTGTCTGCGCCTGCTGCGGCAGACCCGCCAAGCACATGATATATTGGGGCGTAGCCTACTGAGGCCGCCCGCTCTGTCATTCTGAGCCCGAAGCGAAGGAGCTTTCCCGGATCTGCGGCAAAACCGCATTTCCGGGAGAGCTCCTTCGCTTCGCTCGGGATGATATTTTTTCCCTCGGCCTACTCGACGATATAGAACAGGCATTCGCCGACGATGCCGCCGCACTCGGCATAGAGCTTCACGCCGCCATATACCGCCCTGAGCGGCCTCACGGTGCAGCTTCCGTCCGCGTTCGGCGTGACCTCCAGCGCGGTGTCGTCCCCGCTGCTCCATGTGATCTGCGCGCCCTCGGAGAGCGGATATACCGCGGCGGTCAGCTCGATGGGGCTGTCGTCCAGATGCATGGTGGGGGCGGAGAGGTCGGAATCCAGAACGAAATCGCGGAATTTGATCTCTATCCTGTCGCCCGCCGCGCCCTCCGGCGCAGAGGCCGGCGTCGCCGCGGGCGCGACGGGCACGCCGGACAGCTCGCTCACATACTCCTCAAGGCAGAGCCCGTTGGCGGCGATATATTTCGCGGCGTCCACGCCCACATAGCGAAACAGGCAGTTGAAGCCGCCGCCGGTGATCTCGTTTTTCTCCGCGGGGAAGCGCCGGATAAAGCCGTAGTCCGGGCCGTTCTCCGCGAGCCATTCCAGCATTGAATACCAGGCCTGCCTCTCCCCGTCGGTGACGGCGGCCTCGGCGGTATCCTCGGGCGCGAGCAGCAGCACGGACAGGCCGGACTGCAGGTCCATTTTCAGCGGCGAGCGATAAATGCTCCAGAGCTCATCCGTGCTCAAGCCGGACGCGGCGCGCTCCTGTTCGTATTCCTCCACGGCGTCGGCATAGGCCTCGTACGAGCGGAATATCTCGGGGCTGTGGCCTGCCGCGCGGCAGGCGGACATCAGCTCCTCGAGCGGCCGCTTTATCCTCGAATCCACCAGCGCGCCCTCGGTCTGCGCCGTCTCCGGCGGCGCGTATTCGCCGGTGCCGGTCCCGTCTCGGGGCATCACGAGCTGCCAGCTCTCCGCGGTGAGCGCCTCGGCGGGCGGCAGGGTCTGAGAGGCGGCGGGGGTCTGCGCCGCGGCGCCCCCGTCCACGGTGACCACGGCCTCCTCGCCCGAAGTCCGGGGGTCGGTGAGAAAGCCCACCGCGAGCGCGCTCGACGCCAGCACCGCCGCGACGATCACCCACAGGGCGGGTCTCCTGTAATTCAAAATGCTCTTTATCCTCGGCTTCACGCTCTGCTCGCCGAAGGCCAGCGGACAGGGCGCGAGCCTCGCCCCGCCCGCGCTGCAATTGAGCAGCGCGGCGGAATAGCGCTTCTTTATCCGCTCGCCCCCGCTTCGCAGCACAGCCTCGTCGCAGGCAAACTCCATGTCGCGGCACAGCAGCGCATAGGCCGCCCACATGAGGGGATTGAACCAGTACGCCGACAGCAGCAGGAAGCCCAGCGGCTTTACGACGTGGTCGCCGCGCTTTATATGCGCCCGCTCGTGCGCCAGCACCAGCGGGATATCCTCCGCCGTCACGCTGTACGGCAGATAGACGCAGGGGCGCAGCAGGCCGAGCACGAAGGGCCCCGCTATCCCGGCGCACTGTTTGACGCCCTTTTCGAGCTTCACGGCCTCCGCCACCGAGCGCCGCAGGCGCAGATAGCTCACAAGGCAGTACAGCAGCAGGGCGGCGAGCCCGCAGAGCCATATTATCGCCGCGGCCGAGGTCAGCAGCTGCGCGGGATTGGCGCTCGCCGCGGGCGTCGGCGCGAGGCTTTGCGCGAGCACCGGGTTTACGGCCTCATCCACCGCGCTTATGCCGCTGTCTATGGCGGGCGTCGCCGAGATGAGTATCTCCGGGCTCACCACCTGCCGCCGCGGTATCAGGCTGAGCGCGCTCTCTATCGAGAACGGCAGCACCAGGCGCAGCCCCACAAGCCCCCAGAGAGCGCAGGATATCCATTTCGGCGCTTTTTTCAGGACAATGCGCGCGAGCAGCACCGCGAGAACGAGATATCCGGCCGTGACGGAGGTGTTCAGGAGAGTTAAAAATATTTCCTCCACGCTACTCCTCCTTATATCCGTCGATCATGCCGCGCAGCTCGTCCAGCTCCTTTTCGGAGAGACGGCCGCGCCGCGTGAAGGCGGCCACGAAGGCCGGCAGAGAGCCCTCGAAGGTTTTCTCCACCAGCTCGTCTATCTGCTCGTTCTGCGCCTCCTCCTTGGTGACAAGGGAGCTGACCACGGCGTCCTCGCTCTTGAGCACGCCCCGCTCCGCGAGGCGCTTTATCACCGTATAGGTCGTCGCCTTGCTCCAGCCGAGCTTCTCGCCGCAGAGTCTGGCGAGCGCCGTGCTCTTTATCGGCTCGTTCTCCCAGAGCAGCAGGCAGAACCTGTATTCGCTGTCAAAGATCTTCGGTGCGGACATACGACGCCTCCTGATAAAAAATTGGTCGAACGCGTTAGACTATTTGTAGTCTAACAGCTTCGACCAATTTTGTCAATCGTTTTTTCGCGTCACAGATAGCCGTCCGCGCCCCTGACGGAGACCTCGCCGAAGCGGACGTCCTCCGGGCCGGAGGCGGTCTGCACGGCGAGGGAGAAATCGTCGTTCACACGCAGCGCTCTCGCCGGGCGCGACGAGCCGTTTTGCAGCAGGAGCACGTCCCTCCCGCAGCTCACGCAGGCGGCGCGGTATTCCTCCAGAAAGGCCGCTCCCCCCGCCAGCGCCGCGGCGTATATCCCGTCCAGCTCCGCTATGACCGCGCGCGCAAGGACGGAGAGCTCTGTCTCGCGCCCGGTGAGGGAGAGTATCGACCCCGCCCTGTCCCGCAGCTCGCCCGGGAAGTCCTCCGGGCGCGTGTTCACGTTTATCCCCGCGCCGACGACGAGCTGTGTCCCCGCGCCGGAGACGGTCTGCTCGGCGAGGATGCCGCAGAGCTTTTTCCCGCCGGACACGAGGTCGTTCATCCATTTTATGCCCGGCTCATGGCCGCAGACGCGCGCGATGGCGCGGCGTATGGCCACGGCCGCGCCCGCGGTCATCGGGAGGCTGCGCTCCGGGGCGCAGTCCGGCCTGTAGAGCACCGAGATGTACAGCCCGCCCGGCGGTGACTCGAAGCTCCGCCCGAGCCGGCCGCGCCCGCCGGTCTGCCGCCCGGCTATCAGCGCCGTGCCGTGCGCCGCGCCCTGTTGGGCGAGCTCCCGGAGCGCCGTGTTCGTGGAGGGGAGGCTCCCCTCGTATATCACCGGAGCCGCCCGGCCGGGGAGCAGAAATTCCATGCTCAGCCCCTCGCGAGCGCCAGCAGCTCCGCCGCGGCTCTCCTGCCGCCCGCGATTATGCCGGTCTTCCCCGCGCCGAAGGGCAGGGGCGCGCCGCCGTCCGTCATGCAGACGCCGCCCGCCTCGCCGACTATCAGCGCGCCCGCCGCGTAGTCCCAGAGCGAGACCGACAGCTCCACATACGCGCCCGCCCTCCCGGCCGCGACGCTGCACAGGTCGAGCTCGGCCGAGCCCTGCCGCCGCAGGTCGAGACTGCCGAGGAAGGCGCGCTTCATTATCTCGAAGCTCCGGTCAGTGAGCTCCGCGGAATAGGGCGCGGTGCCGCAGCAGACGACGCTCTCGCAGAGCGCGCCCTCATAGACCCGTATGGGTCTGCCGTTTAAAAACGCGCCCTGTCCGCGCACGGCGGAGAACATCTCGCCGACATAGGGGTTATACACCGCCGCCGCGGTCAGCTCTCCGGCGCGGGAATACGCCGCCGAGATGCAGCTGTGGTTGAGGCCGTGGACAAAATTCATCGTCCCGTCTATGGGGTCTATGATAAAAAGCTCCGGCGCGGCCAGGTCGTCCCGCCGGTCGTTCTCCTCGCAGAAAAACTTCGCCCCCGGCACGGCCTCGCTCAGCCGCGCGGTCAGCAGCTCCTGCACGCGCCGGTCGTAGTCGGTGACCACGTCCCTGCGCCCGCTCTTGCACTCGGCGAGCACGCCGTGGGCGTGCAGCATCAGCTCCGCCGCCTCCCGCTCCGCCGCGATCATTTTCGCGCAAATATCGTTTCCGTTCATATCGTCATCTCCAAAATTCAGCATAGCCTCGATATTATACCACCTCCCGCGCGACCCTGTCGAGCGGAGCGGAGAAACATTTACAATATGACTTTGATGTTTTAAGGTTCGGGTGCTATAATGCAGTAATCAAAGTATAGCAAAGGAGTATTGCGATGAAATACGCTTATATAAACGGCGTCGTTCTTGACGGGCGCGAGGATATGCGCCCCGTCTCCGGCAAGGCCATATTGACCGACGGCAGGCAGATATCCGACATAATCGACGCGGCGGCCGCGCCCGAGGGCTATACCGCCGTCGATCTCGGCGGCAGATATATCCTGCCGGGGCTCATAAACCTGCACGTCCATCTCCCGGCCAGCGGCAAGCCGAAGAACAAGCCCACCGACGCGAAAAAGCTCGCGCGGATAATGAGCTCCACCTCCCTGACCCGCACCGTCCTGCACCGCATGTGCGCGGGCTATGCCAGAACCGAGCTTCTGAGCGGCGTGACCACGATACGCACCGTGGGCGGCCTCTTAAACTGCGACTCCGACATCCGCGACGGGATAAACGCGGGCGAAACCGTCGGCCCGCGCATTCTGGCAGCCAACATGGCCGTCTCCGTCCCCGGCGGGCACATGGCCGGCTCCCTCGCCTATGAGGCGCGCAGCGCGGAGGAGGCGCGGCAGTATGTCGAGCGCATCGCGGCCGACTCGCCCGACCTCATAAAGCTGATGATAACCGGCGGCGTGCTCGACGCGAAGGTCAAGGGCGAGCCGGGCGAGCTGAAAATGCCCCCGGAGTATGTGCGCGCCGCCTGCGGCGAGGCGCACGCCCGCGGCCTCAAGGTCGCCGCGCACGTGGAGAGCCCGGAGGGCGTCCGCGTGGCGCTGGAAAACGGCGTGGACAGCATAGAGCACGGCGCGATGCCGGATGAGGACATTCTGCGTCTGTTCAGGGAGCGCGGCGCGGCGCTCGTCACGACGCTCTCCCCCGCGCTGCCCTACGCCGAATTCGACCGCGCGATAAGCCACGCCTCCGAGCTTGAGCAGTTCAACGGCCAGGTCGTGTTCAGGGGCATCATCGAGTGCGCGAAGGCCTGCCTCGCGGCGGGCATCCCCGTCGGCATCGGCACGGACACCGGCTGCCCCTATATAACCCACTACGACATGTGGCGCGAGCTCATATATTTCAGCCGCTACTGCGGCGTCAGCCCCGCCTTCGCGCTCTATACCGCCACGCTCGGCAACGCCCGCATCGCCGGCATCGGCGCCGAGACCGGCTCGATAGAGAAGGGCAAATGCGCCGACCTCATCGTCTGCGACAAAAACCCGCTCGAGGATCTCTCCGCGCTGCGCCGCCTGTTCGCGGTGGTCGCGCGCGGAAATTACATCGCCTCCCCGTCGGTGAGAAAAATGCCCAACGTCGAGCGCGAGCTGGACAAATTTCTCTGAGCCCCCGGCGGGTGCAGTCGCGGAGAAAGGTTCTTCGCTTCGCTCAGAATGACAGATGTTGAGCATTCGCGGCGGAGGGCGCACCGCGGGGGAACGACCCCCCGCCGTTCTCCCGCGTATACCGCGCAAAAAGCCTGCCGTAAAACGCGGGACGGTTCTGACCGTCTTGCGTTTTACGGCAGGCTGTCTTTTCCTCGGCTTTTCCAAAAAAGCTGTCAGACGCGGGGGCAGATTCTTCGCTCCGCTCAGAATGACAGGTGTTGTGCATTCGCGGCCTCAGGCTCGCGTCGGCCGACGCGCCTCCTCGGCGGCTATTATCCGGCGGACGGCGGCGCCCCAGGCCGCCGGCTCGTTCTTTATCGGCGAGTGGGCGGATTTTTCAAACCATATCCACTCATTGCCCGGCGCCTTGAGCGCCTCGAACCAGCCCTGCGCAATGGATATGGGCTTGTTCTGGTCGTGGCGTCCCTCTGTCAGATAGACGGGGATCTCCAGCTCCGGTACCGCGGCGTTCAGATCGTAATCCACGATCTCCTCCCACAGCGCCCTCAGACTGAAGAACGCGCCCTTGTAGTACTTCCATATATCCGCGAGGCCGTATTCCGGCGAGCGCAGGAGGGGGAGGAGGACGGACTTCACTATGCCCTCGTTCTCGCCGTAGTCCTCGCCGCCGTATTTGGTCATCAGGTCGCGCTGCACCATGAGGTCGTCAAGGCTCGCGTAATGGCCGTTTTCCGGCCGGCCTATGCGCGCGAGCGCCTTGAGCGCCTTCTCGTCGCCGCGCTTTTTTGCCTCGTCGAGCACGAACTCATAGGACAGCCGTTCGTTCTCCGGGCCGCTGACGAACTGCCCCATGCCGATATACGCCGCCACGTCCTCCGGATATTTACGGGCGAGCAGCGTACCGAGCAGGGAGCCCCAGGAGTGGCCGACGACATATATCGCGCGCCGGTGAAAGCGCGCCTTGAGATACAGCAGCAGCTCATGCGCGTCCTCCACCATGCGCCCCACCGTCATGTCCTCCGCCTTGAGCGCCTTCGACCAGCTCAGCCCCGCGCCGCGCTGATCCCAGCAGACCATGGTGCATATCTCCGCGAGCGCCGACTGGTTTTTGAGCACCCAGTGCCGGTCGCAGACGCCCGGCCCGCCGTGGATGAACAGCAGCACGGGGAGCGCCTCTCCGTTGCTGCGGATACGGATATTCTGCGCGACGCCGCCGAGCGTGACTGTGCGTTTTTCGTCTATTGCGTATTTCATGGCCGTCCCTCCGTCGTTTTTGGATAATTATACGCCGCGCCGCGCCCTTATTCAAGGCTTATCCCGAAGAGGGCGCAAAATGAAGCCCCTGCCATTTTGCGCAAAGCAAAGAATGACAGGGGCAGTGTTTTACAGCGGTCTATCGGACGGCTGCGTTTTTTATCCGTTAACGGGCAGATAGGCGGAGACGGCTTTTTTAAACTGCGCCGCGTCCGGCAGGGCGTACATGGCGAAGCTCTCGCACAGGCCGCTGTCCTCGACGGTGCTCGGGCCGATGACGGCCATCGCGCGCCACTTCTCCGGCCTTGCGCCGACGCCCATTTTGCCGCAGAGCAGCGTCAGCTTCCCGTCGGCGTCGGTTCTGAGCTCGGCGTTCGGGATCTTGTCGTACTCCACGCTCTTGGCGCTGTCGCGCAGGGTGATGAGGCGCTTGTCCGTCGCGGCGTAAATAATGTTCTTTCTGAGCCTGGCGGCGTCGGAAAAGGTGCTCACCGGGCCAAACGCGCCGCAGGCAAGGAGCACGATGACAACGAAGCCCTTCACCCCGACGCCGCTCGTGAGCGCGTACCAGATATAGAGCGCGAGCAGCAGGACGACCACCGCCGTGCTTATTGCCGTTTTTACCACGAAGCTGCGCTTGTGGGTCGCGTCGAGCGTGTCGAAGGCAACGGGTCTGCCGCTCCAGAGCAGCTTCTCATCGGCGTTCAGAGCGTTTTTTAACGATTCCTCCATTTTTACCTCCCTACAGTATTACTGCGCTTAATCGCTAACACAAATAATAGCAGCTTTTCCGCAAAAGAGGTGTCAAGGAAGCGCGCCGGAGCGCTAAGTTACCGTTAGCGGCGCTCAGTCGCCCTCTATCATCCTGTAGCCGACGCCGACCTCGGTGAAGATATATTTCGGCTCCGCCGGATTGTTCTCGATCTTGCGGCGGATGTTGGCCATGTTCACGCGGAGGATCTGGTTGCTGCCCTTACTCTGCGGGCCCCACAGCTCCTTCATGATAAAATCGTAGGTCAGCACCTTGCCCGAGCACTTCCCGAGCAGCGCGACGATCTTATACTCGTTTTGCGTGAGCCTGGCGTTCTCTCCGGCGACGAGCACCTGATGCTTGTCGTAATCTATGACGAGCTCCCCGGCGGTGAATTTGCCGGTGTTGGCGAGCGCCTCGTTCGTGACGCCCGTCCGGGTGTGGCGCACGGCCACGCGCACCCTCGCCAGCAGCTCCGCCGCGCCGAAGGGCTTGGTTATGTAATCGTCCGCGCCGCGGTCGAGCGCCGCGACCTTGTCGCGCTCATAGCTCCGCGCGGAGACGACGATTATCGGCAGCTGCGTCCACTGGCGCACAGTCTCGATAATGGTCATGCCGTCCATATCCGGCAGCCCCAGATCCAGCACCACAAGATCGGGGCAGTGCGAGCTTATCATGGAGAAGGCCTCGCTGCCCGAATGGGCGATGATAACGTCGTATCCGTTGGATACGAGCATTGCGCGGATAAAGCCGGAAATGCTCTTCTCGTCCTCGACGACCAGTATTTTATCCTTGATGTTCATCTTTCTCTCCTTCCAAGGGCAGCGTAAATGAAAAGCCGGCTCCGCCGCCGGGGAGATTGCGCGCGCTTATCTCTCCCCCGTGAGCCTCTACTATCGTCCTGCACACCGTGAGCCCTATGCCCATGCTGCGGGTATTGTCGGCCGCGCTGCCGCCGGTGAACTGCAGCGAGCCGTCGAACAGATGGTCGATAAGCTTTTTGTCTATGCCGGCGCCGTTGTCGGAGACCGACAGCACAGCCCGTTTTCCGTCCGCCGTCGCGCTGATGGCGATCTGGCTCAGGCTCGGCCCGCCGTGGATGACGGCGTTATCCAGGAGGTTGAGGAGCACCTGCTCGATGAGCATGGCGTCCATCGGCACGAAGAGCAGCGTGTCCGGCACGGACACGGACACCTCAACGTTGGGGATGCGCTTCTTGAAGTTGACGACAGCCTCGCTGAGCACCTCCTCCATCATCTCGTCCTGCTTTATTATGCCGCCCATCTCGCTGCCGTTTATGCGCGTGACCGACAGGAGGTTCTCCACCATCCTGTAGAGCCAGTCCGCGTCCTTTTTCGCGCCCTCCAGCAGCTCCCGGCGCTGCTGGGCGCTCAGCAGCTCCTCGCCGTCGAGCACGGCCGAGATGGACCCGCTGATCGCGGTCAGCGGCGTGCGCAGATCGTGCGAGACCGCCCGGAGGAGATTCGCCCGCACCTTTTCCTTCTCCGACTCAAGGCGCAGCCGCTCCTGCTCCTTCACGCGCGAGGCGAGGGTGGACACGGCGCAGCCGACCGCGAGCATGGTCATAAAGGTCAGCGGATAGCCGTAGATCGAGAAGTCCATCTTCGCGTAGGGATAGGTAAAGGCATAGTTCACCGTGACCACGCTCGTCAGCGCCGCGAGTATGCCGTAGAAATAGCCCTCCGTCGTCAGCGACACCACCAGCACCGCCAGAACGAAGATCAGCGGCACGTGCACGTCCGTGTTGCTCACCGTCCTGAGCATCATGCATATCGCCGAGGCGACAGCCATCGCGGCGAAATAGACGACCCAGCCCTTGACGGACATCGGGATGTATTTTTTCAGCCTCTTCAACGGTCTTCCCCCTCTCTTTTTTCTTTTGCAGGCTAATTATATCACGCTTTCCGTTAAAGCGGTGTTAAGAAGTTAACGCCCCTTAACGGTAAAAAATCCGGAGACCGGCCGCAAAGCCTCCGCTTTGCGGCCGGTCTCCGGTCAAATGCCGGAAGCGGCTTATTTCCACATGTTTTCCCAGTCGAAGTCCTCGCCCTGCCCGCTCGCGCCGGGGGCGGCGTCCTGCGGCGGCGCCCTGCCGGCGGCGTCCGCGCGCTCCTGCTCCTGCGCCTTGCGGCGGCGCTGCTCGGCCAGCCGCTGCCGGCGCAGCTGCTCCTTGCGCATACGGCGGTACCGGGCGACCAGCGCGATATAGCCGACCACCAGCAGCAGCACGACGACTATCGCCATCATGACAAGGCCGTTGCTGAATATCGCCTTGAGCTTGAGCTTGAAGTATTCGCCCCTTGAAAGCTCGACGTCGGCGTTGTTGACAAGGCTCACCTTGCCGTATTCCACGCCGTCTATGCTGAACGTCGCCTCGCCGAGCACGGTGCCGGCCTTTATCGGCGCGACGAGCCTGTCCTCATAGACCGTCGCGGTCGTCGTGACGGAGCTCGAGTCCAGGTCCGAGGGCAGCAGCAGCGTCACATCCGACTGCGGCCGGAGGATAACCGTGCCGTCGTCCTGGGCGAGCTGAACGCTCACCTTCTGTATCGGGTCGTCGGCCGTGAGCACGGTCTTATAGCTGTAGTTGTCGAAGGCCCAGTTATAGAGCGCTATCGTGTCCTCAAAATTCTTGTACTCCTCTATTCCGGCGTTGAGCCAGCCGTCGCAGCCGAGAACCACCGCGAGCAGGCTCACGCCGTCCTTCGCGGCGGTGGAGATGAGGCAGTAGCCCGCCGCGCTCGTATAGCCCGTCTTTACGCCGGCGGCGTACTGATAGATATAGCCCGCGCCGTAGACGGAGCTTGCGCTGATGAGGGCGTTGGAGTTGTTGATGATGCGCTCCTTATTCACGTTCGTCGCGGGGACGGTATAGCTCGTCGCGTTGCAGATGGTCATGAAGTCGGGGTGCTTTATCGCCTCGGAGGTGATGAGATACAGGTCGTAGGCGGTCGTCCTGTTCTCGCCGGACAGGCCGTTCGGGTCGGCAAACTGCGTGTTGGCGCAGCCGAGCTCCGCCGCGCGCCGGTTCATCAGCTCCACAAAGCCGTCTATGCTGCCCGCGATATATGAGGCCAGAACGTTGCAGGCCTCGTTTGCCGAGCTTATGAGGGCGCAGTACAGGAAGTTTTGCAGGCTCATCTGCTCGCCCGCGACGATGCCCGCGTTGCTGCTCTGCTCGTCAAGCCCGGTCAGGCAGTCGTCCCCGGCGGTCACGGTCTCGTCCATGCTGTGCTCGCCGCGCTCCACGGCTTCTATCACCAGCAGCGAGGTCATTATCTTCGTGAGGCTCGCCGGGGCGCGCTGCTCGTCCATGTTGCTCGAATAGAGGACGCGCCCGGACGCGAGGTCGGCGAGCACCACCGCCTTGGCCGTCAGCTGCGGCGCTTCCAGCGCGGAGGCTGCGGGCGCGAAGACCGTCAGCGCGAGGCAGACCAGTAAAAGCAGAGGGAAAAGTCTTATTTTTTTCATTTTGCTCTCCCGTTTTTCCAGGAATGTGTTATAGTTATTGTATGTCATTATAAAGTCATATCCGGGGAAATGCAACTTAAAAAACCTTTGCAGTACCTCCCCGCCCGCTTTTAAGCGGCGGCGTGGGAGGCCGGAGGCGCGGTGATGAGCGAAAAACGGGGTCTGTATATCTCCCTTGCGCTTTTTCTCGCCTTCCTGCTGGCGCTGCCCGTCTCGGCGGCGTCCTTCGCGGGAGCGGGCGGTCTGCGCGTCGTGACCGGGGCGGCGGAGCCTTCGGCGCTGATGACCGGGCGCGACAAGGCCGGCGGCGCCGCGCAGGAGCTTTTGCCGGGTGAGCTGATAGACATCAACACCGCCGACGCGGCCGGGCTGCGGAGGCTGCCCGGAATAGGCGAGGCTCTGTCGGAGGCGATAGTGAGCTACCGGCAGGAGCACGGCGCCTTTCAGAGCATCGAGGCAATAATGGACGTGCCGGGCATAGGGCCGGGGAAATTTTCCGCCATCGAAGGCAATATTACAATCGGAGATTGAACAGCATGAAAATTCTTGTGGCAGACGACGAAAAGCTTCTTGTAAAGGGCATAAAATTCAACCTCGAAAACGAGGGCTACACGGTGGACGCCTGCTATGACGGCGAGGCCGCCGTCACGCTGGCCAAGAGCGGCGAATACGACCTTGTCATCCTCGACCTGATGATGCCCGTCAAGGACGGGCTCGAGGCCTGTCAGGAGATAAGAAGCTTCTCCACGGTGCCGGTAATAATGCTCACCGCCCGCAGCGAGGGCTCGGACCTGCTGATGGGCTTTGAGTCCGGCGCGGACGACTATGTGACCAAGCCCTTCAATATTCTCGAGCTGAAGGCCCGCGTGCGCGCGCTGCTGCGCCGGGCGTCCATCGCCGCGCCCGCCGCGGAGGCCGGGGCGGTGCTCCGGCGCGGACACATCAGCGTGGACGAGGGGCGGCGGCGCGCCAGCAAGGACGGCGTGCCTGTGGAGCTGACGATGAAGGAGTTCGACCTGATACTCTTCCTCATGAAAAATCCCGGCCGGGTCTACAGCCGCGAGAGCCTGCTCGACCTCGTCTGGGGCTACGACTATCAGGGCGATACGCGCACGGTGGACGTGCACATCCGCAGGCTCCGCGAGAAGCTTGAGCTCAACCCGGCCGAGCCGGAATTCATCGTCACCAAGTGGGGAGTGGGTTATTACTTTGCGGACTGAGGTCGGTTTTATGCACAGTATTCGCGTTCAGGTTCTGGCGTTTATCTCGGGGCTGCTGCTGATTCTGCTCCTGCTGCTCAACACCTATCCCCTCACCTCCTCCCGCGACGCCGTGTTTCTGGAGAAGAAGAGCTCTCTCACGGGGCAGGCCACCGTCGTGGCCTCGGCTCTCGCGGGGCTCGACCGGCTCGACGGGGACAGCGTCTCGGAGGTGCTAAGGGTTCTCGATATCAGCGGCTTTTCGCGGATTGCGGTGGTCGGCGCGGACGGCTGTGTGCAGTACGACAGCGCAGGCGAGACCGGCGTGCAGACGGATATCGCGGATATCCTCGCCGCGCTCGGCGGGAAGACCGTGTTTCGCTCCGACTTCACCGACTCCGCCTTTTCGAGCGGCCTTGCGATGCCCATAAGCTACCAGGGCGCCATCACCGGCGCCGTATACCTCTACGAGCACGACGCGGAGCGCGCGGAGATCATCCTCGCCATACAGGGGCGTATCCTCGCCATCTCCCTCGTCATCGGCGCGGGCGCGCTGATATTCGCGTGGGTCTTCGCCTTTCTCGTCATGCAGCGCTTGCAGGCGCTGGTGCGCTCCATGCGCATCGTCGCCGGCGGCGACTACGCCTACAGGCACTCGGTGAGCGGGCAGGACGAGATAACCGAGCTCGGCAGAGAGTTCAACCTCCTGACCGAGCGCCTGCAAACGACCGAGCAGCAGCGGCGGCGCTTCGTGTCGGACGCCTCGCACGAGCTCAAGACCCCGCTCGCCTCGATACGCCTGCTGTCGGACTGCATCGTCCAGAACGACAACATCGCGCCGCAGACCGTGCGGGAATTCGTCACCGACATCGGCATGGAGGCGCAGCGCCTGCAACGCACGACCGAAAAGCTGCTCGACCTGTCCCGTCTGGACGACGGGGTGCAGGTCGTCCCGGAGCCGGTGGACGTAAAGCAGGTGTCGGTAGACGCGCTGGTGCTGCTCCGCCCGCTCGCGGAGGAGCGGCGGGTGCGCCTGCGCTGCGAGCTTGAGGAGGGTTGCGTGGTCATGGCCACGGTGGACGATATGTTCCACATAATCTTCAACCTCGTGGAAAACGCCATAAAATACAACCTGCCCGACGGCAGCGTGCTGCTGACGCTGCGCGGCACGGAGGACACGGTGCAGCTCACCGTGGAGGACAGCGGCATCGGCATACCCGAGGAGGAGCGGCTGAACATCTTCGGCAGGTTCTACCGGGTGGACAAGGCCCGCTCGCGCGAGGCCGGCGGCAGCGGCCTCGGCCTGAGTATAGTACACGACGCGGTGCTCGCCCACGGGGGGAGCATCGCGGTCGGTCAAAATAAACCGCAGGGCTCAAAATTTATAGTGAGCTTTCCGCGGCCCACATCGGAGGAGACAGGAATATGAACAACATCGCAAGGATACAGGAAAAGCTTATCGAAAAAGAGCTCGACGCCATCCTCATCACCGACGAGAAAAACCAGCGCTATGCCGCGGGCTTCCCGTTCACGGACGGCTCGGTGCTCGTCGCGAGAGAGCGCGCGTGGCTCATCACCGACTCGCGTTATATCGAGGCCGCGCGCGCGGCCGTGCCGGGAAGCGTCGAGGTGCAGCTGTTCGACGGGGAGCACAGCCAGATATCCCTGCTCCGCGCCGCGCTGAGCGAGGCGAAGGTACAGCGGCTCGGCGGCGAGGAGGAGAAGCTCAGCCACGGCAGGTATCTCGCCCTTGAAAAGGCGCTGGGCACGGCGCTCATCCCCGCGCAGGAGCTGCTCGGCTCGCTGCGCGCCGCCAAGACGGAGGAGGAGCTCGTCAGCATGAGAAAGGCGCAGGCGATCAGCGAGGCCGCGCTCGAAGAGCTGCTGCACATACTCAAGCCCGGCATGACCGAGCGCGAGGCGGCCGCGGAGCTGGTCTACCGTATGCTGCGCCACGGCGGCGAGGGCAATTCCTTCGACCCCATCGTCGTGACCGGCGCGAAGACCAGTATGCCCCACGGCGTCCCCGGGGACGAGCTCATCCGCGAGGGCGACTTTGTCACGATGGATTTCGGCTGCCTCAAGGACGGCTACTGCTCCGACATGACGCGCACCGTCGCCATCGGACGCGCGAGCGACGAGATGAAGAACGTCTACTCCGTCGTCCTGCGCGCGCAGCTCGCCGGAATCGCCGCGGCACGGGCGGGCGTGCCCGGCAGCGAGATAGACGGCGCGGCCCGCCGCGTCATCGGCGAGGCGGGCTACGGCGCCTTCTTCGGGCACGGCTTCGGCCACAGCCTGGGGCTGGACATCCACGAGGCGCCCAACGCGAACCCGGCCGGCAGCGCCTTAATGCCGGCGGGCGCCGTCATCAGCGCGGAGCCGGGGATCTATCTGCCCGGCCGCTTCGGCGTGCGCATAGAGGACGTGATGATCCTGCGCGAGGGCGGCAGCGAGGTCATAACGAAGGCTCCGAAGGAGCTTATCATCCTGTAAATCGGGATAAAATCACAAATTCACGAAAATACACTTGCAAAACGCGCCGGTATACTGTAGAATATTCAAGCTATACCAGTGTTTTATTTGAATCTTTATTCGGGAGGTCCCTTTTATGATTACAGCAGGAGATTTCAGAAACGGCGTTACCTTTGAGATGGACGGCCAGGTCATGCAGGTCGTGGAGTTCCAGCATGTCAAGCCCGGCAAGGGCGCGGCCTTCGTCCGCACCAAGATGAGAAACGTCATCACCGGCGGCGTCACCGAGACGTCCTTCAACCCCACGGCGAAGTTCGAGAGCGCCACCGTTGACCGTATGACCATGGAGTACAGCTATGCCGACGGCAACCTGTACTATTTCATGAATCCCGAGACCTATGAGCTGGAGCCCGTGGACGCCGCCGTCCTCAGCGACAACTTCAAGTTCGTCAAGGAGAACATGGAGTGCACGATATACTCCTATAAGGGAAAGGTCTTCAACGTCGAGCCCCCCTTCTTTGTGGAGCTTGAGGTCACCGAGACCGACCCCGGCTTTGCCGGCAACACCGCCACCAACGCCACCAAGCCCGCCACCCTCGAGACCGGGGCCGAGATAAAGGTTCCCCTGTTCATAGAGCCCGGCGAGAAGATCAAGGTAGACACCCGCACCGGCGAATACCTGTCCAGAGCATAAGCGTTAAGCCCCCCGTGACATTCCGAAATAAAAGGAGGTTTTCATCATGACTGTTGTTGAAAAGGCCGCATATCTCAAGGGTCTGACCGTAGGTCTCGGCGTGGAGCCGGATTCCAGAGACGGCAAGCTGTGGAACGCTCTGACGGAGCTTCTGTCCGACATGGCGCACGAAATAGAAGACCTTCAGGCGAGCAATATCGACTTCGCCGAGGCGCTGGACGATATCAGCGAGGATCTGACCTATCTGGAGGATCTGACCTGCGATCTGGACAGCCCCGAGGATATGGAGGACATGGACGGAGACTGCGGCGACTGCGCCTGCTGCGGCTTCGACTGCGGCGAGGATGAGGACGACGATGACGACGAGGACGACGAGGACGAAGAGCTCGACTATGCCGGCGTGATGTACGACGTCACCTGCCCCGCCTGCGGCGAGGAGATAAGCTTCGGCGAGGACACCCTCGACGAGGGCTCCATCCGCTGCCCCGCCTGCGGCGAGCTGCTGGAGTTCGACCTCAACGACGAGAGCACGGCCGACGGCAAAGAGGACGAGTAAAAAAACCGATAAAGGGGTCGCTTTTCAGCGGCCCTTTTTCTTTTTACAAACCGGGCCGCCGGTGATATAATTACAGCACTATTTATGACGGGAGGCGGCGAAATGTACAAGCCCCTTGCGGACGAGATACGGCCGGACAAGCTTGACGAGGTGGTGGGGCAGCGGCATATCCTGGGACCGAACGGGATGCTGCGGCGCATCGTCGAGAGCGGCCAGATCCCGAACATGATCTTTTACGGCCCCTCCGGCACCGGCAAGACGACGGTCGCCCGCATAATCGCGCAGCGCACCAACCGCAGCCTGCGCAAGCTCAACGCCACCACCGCCGGGATAGCGGACATCAAGCGCATCATCGACGAGCTGGACACGCTCCTGACTCCGGGCGGCGTGCTGCTTTACCTTGACGAGATACAGTATTTCAACAAAAAACAGCAGCAGTCCCTGCTGGAATTTATAGAGGACGGGCGCATAACACTGATCGCCTCCACCACGGAAAACCCCTATTTCTGCGTCTTCAACGCCATCCTCAGCCGCTCCACCGTGTTCGAGTTCAAGCCCGTCTCCGCCGCCGACGTCGAGAGCGCCGCGCTGCGGGCGGTGAGCATCATGAACTCCCGCCGCGAGACGCCGCTCCGGCTCGGCGAGGGCGTGTCAGCGCGCATCGCCTCCTCCTGCGGCGGCGACGTGCGCAAGGCCATCAACTCCGTGGAGCTGCTCTTCTCCGCCGCGGGCGACCGGGACGAGATAACTCTGGAGGACGCCGCCGCCATCTCCCAGCGCAGTGCCATGCGCTACGACCGGGACGGGGACGACCATTTTGACATTCTCTCGGCGCTGATGAAGTCCCTGCGCGGCTCTGACCCCGACGCCGCGCTGCACTATCTCGCGCGGCTGCTGGAGGTGGGCGACCTTGTGGGCGCCTGCCGCCGCATCCTCTGCTCCGCGAGCGAGGACATAGGCCTTGCCTATCCGCTGGCCGTGCCCATCGTGAAGGCCTGCGTGGATTCCGCGCTGCAGCTCGGCCTGCCGGAGGCGCGGCTGCCGCTGGCGGAGGCCTGCATCATGCTCGCCACCGCGCCGAAATCCAACAGCGCCTGCGCCGCGATAGACGCCGCCCTCGCCGACGTGCGCGCCGGGCGCACAGGGAGCGTGCCGCGCGAGCTGCAAAACGTCCACGCGGACGGGGCGGGCTTCGAGCGCGAGCAGGGCTATAAATATCCGCACAGCTTCCCCGGCCACTGGGTGAAGCAGCAGTATCTGCCGGACGAGCTGAAAAACGCCCATTATTACGATTACAGCGACAACAAGACCGAGCAGGCCGCAAGGCGCTACTGGGAGGAGATCAAGCCCTGAGGCAGGGCGAAAGGACTGGTAATAAATGGATATCCGTGTCGGCGACATCCTGAGCATGAAAAAAGCGCACCCCTGCGGCAGCAAGGACTGGCAGGTGCTGCGCACGGGGGCGGATTTCCGCCTGCGCTGCTGCGGCTGCGGACACGAGGTCATGGGCGCGCGCGCCAAGTTCGAGAAAAACATAAGGCAGGTCAGGCGATGAACTGCGCCTACATTCTCCGCTGTGCGGACGGGACGCTCTACACCGGCTGGACAAACGATATCGAGGCGCGCCTGCGGGCGCACAACGCCGGTACCGGCGGCAAATATACCCGCGCCCGCCGCCCCGTGGAGCTGGTATACTGCGAGACGGCCGGGACGAAGGAGCTCGCGATGAGCCGTGAGTGGCACATAAAGCGCCTCACGCGCGCGGAAAAGCTCCTTCTGATAGAAAAATACGAAAATACCGCCCGCTGAAGGAAGCGTCGCTTCCGCAGCGGGCGGTATTTTTATTCGTCCCTCACGCGCAGCTCAAGGACGTCGGGGCGCGAGTAGTGGCCGCAGACGTCGTGCTCCATGCGGCTGGCCGGGACCGCCTGCATATCCAGCGCAGCGAAGATCACGTCCTCCCTGTCCCACACGGGCGCGCAGACCTCGTGCCCGAAGGGGTCTATGACGCAGCTGCCGCCGCGGCAGGCGATCTCCGGCAGCGCCGCTATCTCCGCGGCCGCGCTCTCTGTGGCGGGATAGTCCGAGCGGCGGAAAAACATGTCGCAGTTGACAAAGAAGCAGTGCCCCTCTATGGCGATGTGCCGGATGGTATCCTGCCATTCGGGATTGTCGTTCGTGTTCGGGGAGATATATATCGATATCCCCTTCTGATATAGCGCGACCCGAGCCAGGGGCATATAGCTCTCCCAGCAGATGAGATTGCCCATCGGCCCCCAGGGCGTGTCCATGACGGGGAAGTAATCCCTGTCTGCGTCGCCCCAGACGACGCGCTCGCTCCCGGTGGGCTTGAGCTTGCGGTGGTTCATCGTCTCGCCCGAGGGTGAGATCATAATGTTGGAGTTGTACAGCGTCGCCGTGACGCTGTCGCGCTCGGAATAGCCGAGGCTGAGGTACACCCCGTTTCTCTTCGCGCTCTCGGTCAGACGGCGCATCTCCTCGCCGTCGGCGAGGATGGAATTGTCATAATAGGCCTTCCAGTCCGCGCGCCCGGCCGCCGTCCTGCTGCCGACCGTGTAGCCGAAGGTCATGCCGTAGGGGTAGCCCGGTATGAACAGCTCCGGAAAGACTATCAGCTCCGCGCCGTCCACGGCGCAGCGGTCTATCAGCTCCAGCGCCTTCTGAAGGCTGCGCCCGCTGTCGAACATCACGGGCGTCGCCTGCACCACCGCTATCCTGCACACCTTTTCCATGTCTCTCATACGCGCCCCCCCGCCTCTTATGCCGCCCTGTCGGGAAGCGTCGCCGTCGTTTCCGCGGCGCCGCCGGAGATCGTATATTCCGTCCCCGCGGCGAGCCTTGAGGAGGCGAACAGCACGGAGCTGTACGCGAAGCGCGCGTTTATCTCGGCAAGTGTCGTCCCGCCGGCGCTTATGGCCGCCGTGCTGCCGGCCGCGCCGGAATATGAGCAGACCAGCCAGGCCTGCGCGCTGCTCCCGGAGAAGACGTCCGCCTTGTCCGTCCCGGCGACGGCAAACAGCTCTCCGCCGGAGATCTGCGCCCGGCCGCCGGATTTCATCGCGAGCTTCTGCGCGCAGACGCTCACCGCGCCGCCGAGGATGTCGATATCGCCGGTGCTGCTGTTGTCCGCGCCCGCCTGTATGCCGTCCTTTGCGGAGACGACCTTGAGCGAGCCGCCGGATATCTCCACATTGCCGTCCGCGCCTATGCCGTCCTTCGCGGAGTCGAGCGCAAGCTCGCCGCCGGACAGCTGCACATTCCCGTGCGCCTCGACGCCCTTACCGGCGGAGGACAGGGCGCTGACCGTGCCGCCGCTGACGGTGACGTCCGCCGCGCTGTGCAGCGCGTGATCGACAGCCTCGAGCGTGAGCGTGCCGCCGCTGATATTGAGGGCGGTCTCGGCCTTCATCGCCTTGCTGCTCACGTTCGCCGGGTCGCCGGTGGCCTTTATCGCGATGCTGCCGCCGCCGACGTTCAGCTCTGTCACGGCGGAGACCCCGTCTCCTCCGGCGGTGACGGCCAGCGTGCCGCCGCTAATGCTGATATAGCCCTTGCCCGCCTTCTCGGCGGAGCTTGTTTTCACGCCGTCGTTGCCCGCGGCGACCGTTATCGCGCCGCCCCTTATCTCCACGGACTCCGAGCCCTTGAGGCCGTTGTTCGCCGCGGCGACCGTGAGCGTGCCGCCGCTTACCGTCAGATCGTCCTTGCAGGTGACGCCGTTGCCGATATAGCCGCGTATGCTCAGCGCGCCCTCGCCGCTGATGTCCAGGTCGTCCTCGGAGAACACGGCGGCCTCCCCGGCGGCCTCGTCCGGCGTGGCGGCCGCGGCGCTCTCTTCACCGGCGGTCAGCTTATTTTCCGTGCCTTCGGCGAGCTGTATATAGGTGTTTTTGGCCTGCTGCACATATATCGCGGCTCCGCTGAGGCAGCAGACGTCCGCCCCGTCGAGGATAAGCGTCACGTTCATGGCCTCGTCGCCCGTGTCGATGACTATCCGCCCGTCGTCGAGCCTGCCGCTCACGGTGTAGGTCCCGGCAGCGGAGATAGTGACGACGCTGTCCTTCACGGAGGCGCCGCCCCCGCTGATCTCCGCGCCGGCGCCGGTGAGGGAGATCACGGTGCCGGTCTGCCCGCCGGGGGAGACGAGGCCGGAGGAGCAGCCCGCGAGCAGCAGCGCCGCCGCGGCAAGAGTTGCGAGTATCTTTTTCATTGCAGCTTCTCCTTTGCCGTCACATCATGTCCCGGTCCGTCTCGCGGCCGCAGATCACGTTCAGATTGCCGTTGCGGCAGCGGATATCGTCCAGAAAGCGCTTGCTCACGTCCGCCGTCCTGAGGCCGACGCTGTAGGTCAGCTCATAGAGCGTGCCCATGTTGGTCGTGCGCACGCGCACCAGCTCGTGCCGGCAGGTATATTCCTCGAACAGGTCGTCGAAAAGCCCGTCGTAATCGAGATTTTCCGGTATGGTGATCTTGAGCGTGCGGTTGGCCGTGCCCGCCTCGCCGAAATGCGCGCGGGTCAGAATCAGGGAAAAGGCGGCCATGACCACAAAAAACAGCGCCGCGAGCGCCACATAGCCCATGCCGCAGGCGAGGCCAATGGCCACGGAGAAGAACAGCCCCGTTATCTCCTTGGCGGTGCCCGGCACGCTGCGAAAGCGCACCAGCGCGAAGGTCCCGGCCACGGCCAGCCCCGCGCCGATATTGCCGTTGACCATCATTATCACCAGCGCCACTATCGCCGGCAGCATCGCCAGCGACTGCGCGAACGAACCGCTGTGGAAGCTGCGCGCAGTGAACAGCAGCGAGGCGAGCACGCCCAGGACTATCGCCGTAAACAGGCAGATAAAAAACGCGGGGAGCGTCATCGCCCCGGGTATAATACTGTCAAACACTCAAAATCACTCCATTTACATATTTCATAAGCAGATTGTCCTTGTAGCAGACGCCGTATTTCGAGAAGCCCGTCGGGAATACGCCGAGCTCGCTGAACAGCTCCGCCATCCAGAGGGGGGCGGAGCCGGGAATTTTTGTCTCCATGAGCAGCTGCCCGCCGGGCAGCAGCGCCTTGCCGTGGCTGCCGCGCGTGAGCTCAAGCTCGCTCTCGCGCCAGCGGATATCCCGGTCGAAGGTTATGCGCAGCTCGGGCTCGTCCTTCACGCGGTAGGCCGTCCTGTCACAGGCGATGAACACCATCGGCACGGGTCTGTTCACGCGCATGAACCAGTCTATCTCGCGCAGCACCTGCCCGTCCTCCGGCGCGGCGGCTTTTCCGGCCAGATACAGCGCCGCCTCGCGCGCGCTCATGCCGACGCGGCGCTTATACACGATGCCGCCGTATTTTTTCTTGAGCTCGAGAAAGACGGTGTCCTCCGGCCGGGGCACATTATAGCTGCGCAGGCGCAGCTTCTCCTTATATACCGGCTCCTCGATGGAGTTGCGGATAAGGCGGTAGTCGGGGGAGTCGTAATAGATGCTGCACACGGTGCTCCTGTGATATTCGTCCGGCTCGATCCGCCCCTCCAGCCTCGGCAGCAGCGCCTCGTACTGCGCGGGGGAGAGAAGATATTTTTTTTCGTACCGCTCAAAGCTGAGCCTGGTCTCGCTCATCGCCCGTCTATCCCCCTGTCAGCCGAAGTAACGCGCCCGCTGCTCCGCAGTCAGGTCGAAAATTTCGGTCAGCGCGTCTATGTTGTGCTGCCGCCAGTCGCCGGCGGTGATAAAATCGCGCAGATAGCCCACGTTCCATTTCCAGCCGTCGAAGGACATGCCGTAGCGGGCGTAGTCGCGCTCCACCTCGGGCTCTATCTCGGCCGCGAGCGCGTCTATCTCCGCGGCGACCTTCTCGTTTGTGAGGCTGGAGTTGAGCAGCTCTCCCGCGCGCGTCAGGAGCCTGTCCGTAAACTCCCCGTTTTCGAGCAGCGCCGATATCAGCGTGGAGACCTGCTTCGTCTGCCGGCTGTAGGCCGACAGCAGGTTGTAGAAGTTCAGCCCCTCCTGGAAGAAGGTGCTGTCGAGATCGTAGAACATCAGCCGCCATTTCCCGTCGTTCTCGGTGGAGCGGCAGTAGCGCAGGTTGCCGTAGTCGAGGTCGCCGTTGGCACAGTAGCCCTCCATGATTATCCAGTCGATAAGACTGTCCACGTCCATCAGCGCGCAGAAATGCTCATAGTTTTCCGGCAGCGACATGTCGTTTTGATAGCAGAAGACGAAAACGTCCTCATACAGCTCCGTGCCGGGCTGCGCCTCGGATTCGACAAGGGTCACGCTCTCGCGGCTCACGCCGGCATTGGAGGCGTAGAGCTGCTCGTTCACCTTCTCGGCCAGCGCGTAGATGCCGCTGTATTCGCCGTTTATGTACAGCACGCAGTACTTGCTGCGCTGCGCCGCCACCCTGTCGGTGGAGGCGAGGCAGAGATTTTCGCACAGCTCGTTTCTGATGATGGCGCTGTAATAGTCCTGTCCGGCTCTGAGCACAAGGTTCGTAAACTCCGTGACGCCGCCGCCGAACAGGTCGCGCTCGAGCGTCTCCTGCCCGTAGGCGCCGCGGAAGCGGACGCTCATGTTCTTTTTCGCAAGGATAAGGCTCGTCTCCCCCTGCATCTTTATGCCGCAGGGGATGGTGAAGGAGGCGCCGTCCTCATACATGGCGAGGTTCCCCGGCAGCTCCATATCCTTGTAGCCGCCGGCGTACATGCTGTTGAAGTCCGCCAGGTCGTCCGACACGAGGCTCAGCACCGGCAGGCTGTGCCCCTCGCCGACTATGTAGCTGAGGCTCAGCGCCCGGCTCGGCAGCGCGCCCGGCTCCACACAGACGGCTCTGACGACGCAGCTGCTGTCCACGCTCAGCGCGCCGGAGTACAGCTCGCTGTTTTCCGTCGGCAGAGAGCCGTCGGTGGTATAATATATCGCGCCGTCACCCGTGAGCTCCACGTCTATGGCAGCCCCTGCGTCGAACACGCCGTCCGCCGAGAGCGCGGCGGGCTTTGCCGACACGCGCCGGCAGCCCTCGCCGTTCTCCGCGCCGGGCGTGGGCGAGGCGAAGAAGAACCAGCCGTTCTCCCCCTCCGCGCGACCGAAGCTGCACTCATAGGGGATGTCCCGCAGCGCGGCATAATCTATGAGCTCCCCGTCCGCGCGCGAGAGATACAGCTCCTCCGAGCCGGAATTGAGCGCGAAATCCGCCCTGACCGCGCCCCCCGCCGCCTCGGCGGAGGAATCGTCGCAGAAGACCGGCAGCGTTTCTCCCGGCGCGAGCGTCCTCTCCGGGAAGCGCCAGAGGCGGTAGTCCTCGTCGTCGTCGGACAGGCAATAGTCCGACAGCTCCACGCTCTCGCCGGAGACGTTCTTTATCTCGACCCAGTCGCAATAGCCCAGGCCTTCCGCGTATGCCGACGAGAAATTCGCCGTCATGACCTCGTTTATGACCAGCGGCCCCGCGAGCGAAAGGGCGCTCTGCCATTCGCCGTAGCCCTCCGCGGTGTTCGGATAGCCGGGCGTGGGGTAGAGGCACGGCGCGTATTGCCCGTTTTCGCCGAGGCTCACGGACACATCGGCCGTGCCGTCCCCGCAGTCTACGGCGCAGACCTGATAGCCGGCGCTGTTATAGAGGCAGGCCGTCTCGCCCGCGGAGAGGGAAAAATCCGTGTGCAGCGCGGCGGAGTCGTCGCCCCCGTCGGCATAGAGCAGCAGCCGCTCCCCGGCGCGCAGGGTCAGCGCGGGCAGCGGGAAGCCCGTCTCCCCGTCCCCGTCGGAGACGCTCCAGCCGCTCAGGTTCACGTCGGTATCGGAATAATTTTCCAGTTCTATCCAGTCGGGAAAGCTCCCGTCATCGGCGCGCAGCGTCGCGTGGTTTTTCGCCATGAGCTCCGAAATGCGGAGCTTGTCCGCGTCCCTCGTGAGCGCGGCGGGGTCGGGCGTCGCCGCGGGCTGTGTCGCGGCGGCGGCGTCCGGGCGCGCGTCCTTTTCCGGCAGCAATATGTTCAGCGCCGCGAGCGCGGCCACAGCAATTATCACGAGCGCCATCACGGCGTTTTTTCTGGCGAGGGTCAAGAGCTTGCGCATAGGCGCCTCCTGCGAATGAATACGCATAATCCACATAATATCGCTTATTATACTTCAAAGCAACCGCAAGTGTCAACGCGCGGGTCTATTTATTATTCCGTCCGATTGCCAAGGCGCTCCGGACTTGATATAATATGAAGAAATCATACGCGCGCACGGGAGGGCAGAGGAATGAAGAACATTTTAATGATAGGCACCGGCGGCACCATAGCCTCCGAGATGACGCCCGACGGGCTGACCCCGGAGCTGACCCCGGCGCAGCTTCTGCGCTATGTCCCGGCCATATCGGAGCTGTGCCGGGTGGACTGCCTGTCCCTTTTCAGCATCGACAGCACCAACATCACCCCCGCGCACTGGGTCGCGATAGCCCGCGCGCTGCGGGACAACTACGGCCGCTACGACGGCTTTGTGATAAGCCACGGCACCGACACCATGGCCTACACCGCCGCCGCGCTGTCGTATATGGCGCAGGGCGCGGACAAGCCCGTCATCATCACCGGCGCGCAGAAGCCCATAAACTACGATTCGACCGACTCGAAGCTCAACCTCATGGACGCCTTCACCTGCGCCTGCTCGGAGGAGCTGCGCGGGGTCTGCATAGTGTTCAGCGGGCGGGTCATCCTCGGCACGCGCGCGCGGAAGACCTGCTCGAAGAGCTTTGCCGCCTTCTCGAGCATCAACTACCCCGACCTCGCCATACTGCACGACCACCGGCTGCTGTGCTACATCTCGCCGGAGGCGCTGCCGGAGCCGGTCTTCTGCGAGACGCTTGACGAGCGCGTGGGCCTGATAAAAATGGTGCCGGGGACGGATTTCGAGCAGCTGGACTTCATGCTGGAGCGAAAGGACGCCGTGATTATCGAGTGCTTCGGCGTGGGCGGGCTGCCGTCGTATAACGACGACAAGCTCTTCGAGGTCATCCGCCGCCGCACCGGCGAGGGGAAGTTCATCGTAATGACCACGCAGGTGCAGAACGAGGGCTCGGACCTGTCGGTATACAGCGTGGGGCACCGGCTCAAGGACAACAAAAACGTCCTCGAGGCCTACGACATGACCACCGAGGCCGCCTACGCGAAAATGATGTGGATACTCGGCCGCAGCCACGACAGCGCCGAGGTGGCCAGGCTCTTCTACGCGCCGGTGGCGCACGACATTCTTTACAGAGGTTAAAGCATGAATACTGTAGCAGTCATTGGCGGCGGAGCCTCCGGCATTATGGCCGCGCTGACCGCCGCGGAGGATAAGGACAACCGCGTCGTACTGTTCGAGCGGCAGCAGCGCATCGGCCGCAAGCTGCTCGCGACCGGCAACGGGCGCTGCAACCTGACCAACACCGGCGCGCGCGGCGAGAACTACCACGGGGAGCTCCCCGCCTTCGCCCTCCCCGCGCTGGAGAAGTTCCCGCCGGAAAAGGCGCTGGCCTTCTTTCACGCGCTCGGCCTTGCGACCGTGGAGGAGCCGGGCGGGCGGGTCTACCCGCTCTCGAACTCCGCCAACAGCGTGCTCGACGTGCTGCGCTTCGCGCTCGACCGGCGCGGCGTGGAGCAGCGCCCGGCCTGCCCGGTGCGCGCGCTGCGCCGCGCCGGCGGGGGCTACTCCGTCGTGACCGACGGCGGCGCGCTCGCGGCGGAGAGCGTCGTCGCCCCCGGCCGCCGCGCCGCCCGG
>JAYFNM010000015.1:0-59994 GCA_034933465.1 Oscillospiraceae bacterium
ATCACGGAATATTTCGGCGACGGCTCGCGCCTCGGCGTGGCGCTGCAATACCGCGTCGAGAAGGAGGCGCTCGGCACGGCGGGCGGCGTAAAAAACTGCGCGGATTTCTACGGGGACGAAGATTTTCTCGTGATAAGCGGCGACGCTGCCTGCGACTTAGACCTCGGCGAGCTCATGCGGCGGCACCGGGCGGGCGGCGCGGCCGCGACCATCGCCCTCTACCGGGAGGCGGAGCCGCTGAGCTACGGCCTCGCCGTCACGGACGGGGGCGGGCTTGTCCGAGCCTTCGTCGAGAAGCCCCGCTGGAGCCGCGTGGTCACCGATCATGTGAACACCGGCATCTACGCGCTCTCGCCGCGGGCGATGGAGCTTGTGCCGCCGGGGAAGCCCTTCGACTTTGCAAACGACCTCTTCCCGCTGCTGCTCGCGCGCGGCGAGCGTATCCTCGGCACGGCTCTGGACGGCTACTGGTGCGACGTGGGCACGCCCCTGTCGTATTACCGCTGCTGTGTGGACGCGCTGGAGGGCAGGCTTGCCCTCGACCTGCCGGAGGGCTTTGCTCCGGCGGCGCCGCCGGAGAGCGCGGACGCGGCCGAGGGCTGCGCGGCCTGTCTCGACTGCGCCTGCCGCAGCAGGGCGGAGCTCATGGGCGCGCTGTCCGAGGCGCTGCTCGACATGGGCGCGGACTACTCCGACGGCATCCGTCTGCGCGGCGGAGCCTTCGACCTGCACATCGCCCCCCTCTCCGCAAGCTCCGCAATACGCATCTCCGTGTCCTCGGAGGACGCGGAGTTCGCGCGCGAGCTCGCCGCCTCCGCCAAAGAGCTGGCCGAGGCCTACGATTTATAATTGCCAAGTTCCCGCTTTGATAGTATAATAGAGGCATCAGGGATCAAAGCGGGTAAAGGCTCTATAAGAAGGAGGTTTTTGCATGAATATCGATAAGGCCGTCAGGAATCTCGAGCTGCGCGGCTACGCTGTGAAGCGCTTCGCGACCGGCGCGGAGGCCGCCGACTATATGACGGCGCAGATCAGAGGCTGCACCGTGGGCATAGGCGGCAGCAAGACGGTGGAGCAGCTGGGTCTGTTCGACAGGCTCAGCGAGGCAAACTCGGTCTACTGGCACTGGAAGGTTCCCGGCGCGGAGACCATCAAGAAGGCCAACGACGCGGACGTGTACATATCCGGCGTAAACGCCATGTCGGAGGACGGCGAGATACTCAATATCGACGGCAACGGCAACCGGCTCGCCGGTCAGCTCTACGGCAGCCGCAAGGTCTACTTCGTCGCCGGGACGAACAAGCTCTGCCCGGATTTCGACGCGGCGCTCTACCGCGCGCGCAACGTGGCCGCCGTGCGCAACTGCAAGCGCTTCAAGAACGACAATCCCTGCAAGATAGACGACAAGTGCCACGACTGCCGCGCGCCCGGGCGCATATGCAGGGCGCTGCTGGTGCTGTGGGGGCCGATGATGAACTCCAGCGCGGAGGTCATACTTATAGACGAAGAACTCGGAATGTGAGGGACAGAACATGGTAAGACGCGAAAACGAGAGAACCCGCGACAGGAAAAAGATGTTCGACGGCGCAGGCGAGGCGAGGATGCTCCGCATTCTCGAGAGCCCTGACGAGATGTACGGCAAGGGGCGCATTTTCAACCACCTGTATCTCGACGAGGGCTGCGAGGTGGGATGGCACGTCCACCACGGCGACGGCGAGACCTATTACATCCTCAAGGGCGAGGGCGAATACAGCGACAACGGCACGGTAACGACGCTTCACCCCGGCGACGTGGCCTTTGTGGACGACGGCGAGGGTCACAGCCTCAAAAACACCGGCAAAGGCACGCTCGAGGCCATAGCGCTGATACTCTATAAATAAGACGCAAAAACAGACGCTCCGGTTCTGGAGCGTCTGTTTTTGCGTATATAATCGGCCGTACCCCCGCCGCCTACATGGAGGATATAAAACGCGCGCGAACCCCGCAGGGTCGGGTCTTGACCCTACCGCGTATCACAGAGGTCTTGCCGAAAAAGCCTGTCATCCTGAGCGCAGCGAAGGATCTTTCCCGAGCCGCACAGCAGTTTTCGGAAAAGATTCTTCGGCCGTCGGCCTCAGAATGACAGGTTCTTTTTCACCCGGCGCGTGGCCGGCGGGGCATCCAAGACCCAACCGCGTGTCACAGAGGTCTTGCCGAAAAAACCTGTCATCCTGAGCGCAGCGAAGGATCTTTCCCGAACCGCTCGGCAGTTTTCGGAAAAGATTCTTCGGCCTTTGGCCTCAGAATGACAGGTTTTTTTACCCGGCGCGTGGCCGCCCGCGTTCTTTTTCGCCTGCTGCGCGGGTCGGCGGGCGCACACGCTATACGGCGGGGAAGCTCAGCGTCACCTTGAACAGGTCGCCGTCTATGGCGAGCTCGAGGCTGCCCTTCTGGAGCTGGGCGAGGCTGCGCGCTATCGACAGGCCGAGGCCGCTGCCCTCGGTATTGCGGGAGCTGTCGCCCCGGACGAAGCGCTCCATCAGCTCGCCGCCGCTGATATTGAGCTGGGTCTTCGAGATGTTGCGGAAGGTCACGACGGCCTTGCCGCCGGACTCTTCGAGCGAGAGGTACACCCGGGTGCCCGGCTGGGCGTATTTGCAGACGTTGCTCAGGAGGTTGTCGAAGATGCGCCACATATGCCGCCCGTCGGCCATCACGGTCACGGGCGCCTCGCTCTTCGTGAGCACGAGCTCCAGCCCCGCCTTTTGCAGCTTCTCGCCGTATTCGCCCGCCGTCTGGTCGAGCAGGACGCCGAGCTCGCAGCGCTCGAGACTGACGTTGAGCGTGCCGGAGGACGCCTTCGAGGCCTCTATGAGATCGTCGATGAGCTTCTTCAGCCGCGCCGACTGCCGCGATAGTACCTCGATATATTCCTGCATCTTCTCGTTTTCGGGCTTCTCCTTTTCCAGCAGATCCACATAGTTGATGATGGAGGTGAGGGGCGTTTTTATATCGTGGGAGACGTTCGTGATGAGCTCCGTCTTAAAGCGCTCGCTCTTCATGCGCTCGTCCACGGCCTTCGTCAGCCCGTCGCGGATGTTGTTGAGATCCTCCGCGTGGTCGCGCAGCTCCCCGCGCATGTGCCTGGTGTCTATCACATAGCCCTCGTTGCCGCCCGCTATCTCCTTCGCGCCGAGGCGTATGGTGCGCATACACAGCAGCGCGTATATCAGCAGCGGAACGAGCACGAGCCGCTCTATCAGCCAGCCGGTGGCTATCGCGCCCGGGTCGTAGCGCGAGCTCATCAGATAGATGAACTCCACCAGGAGCAGCGCCGCAATAATTATGGCCGAGCGCTTTATCAGCGGCAGGGAGCGGCAGAGCCCCCAGCACCAGGCGCCAAAGCGCTTTGTCGCGCGCCAGCACCGGCGAAGCAGCCTGTATATTATGCAGCTCTTTATCAGCCCGCCGAGCTTGAGCCGCGTGGCGAGGCTCATGAAAAACAGCAGCAGCGTCAGCCCGCCGACGGTCAGCGCAGCCGCGCCGGCTATCGCGTTGGCGACAAAGTCGCTCGGCCAGCCAAAGTCTGCCGCAATGCCGCAGACGCCGGCTATGGCGCAGGCGGCGAGCGCAAGGAACAGGTCGAAGGGTATCTTGTCGATAAAATTCGGCGTGACGGTCTCCGTCGCGTCCCTGTGCCCCGCGGAGCAGAGCAGGAAAATGAACAGTATCACGCCGAGCAGCAGCTCCGCCGCGGCGAAGGCGATGAGCCTGTATCTCGCGGCGTAGAGCCGGCTCAGGAGCATGTCCGCCGCGGAGATGCCGTCGTCCTCGGCCATATCGGCGAGGAAATAGCCCTTCACCGTCACCTTATATTTTCCGCTGCCGCTGTAGCGCTCATCCGCCTCCGCCGAGGGCTGGGGCGTCCCGGTCTTCCCCGCGGACGGTGCGGCCGTGGCGGCGGGCACGAGCTCCTCGTCCAGATATATGTCCGCTTCGCCGGACCAGGCGGCTTCCTCGCCGCCGTAGCCCTTGTATAAAATCTCGCCGTCGCTGTCGTACACGTCGAAGCGGAAGTTCGTGTTGGCGTATATATCCTCCGGCTCTATCCCGGCGGAGAGCTGGCTGGCCGCCATATAGCAGTACCTCTCGCCCATGGAGTCGAGCGCGTTTTGCCGCGCGCTTTCGTAGCCGAGGCTGTACGCGCCGAACTGCTCGAGCGCCGCGCCGGCGAGCGCGGAGGCGGCAAACGTGAGCGCGAGGCAGGTCAGCAGTATAACGGCCGCGATCTTCGCGGTCAGGCTGCCTCTGAGCTTCTTCAAATCATTTCACCCTTTCCATCTTGTAGCCCTGACCCCAGACCGCCTTGATATATCTGGGCTCGGCCGGATTTATCTCTATCTTTTCGCGCAGGTGGCGGATGTGTACGGCGACGGTGCTCTCCGCGCCGTAGGGCTCGTCGTCCCAGACGCGGCGGTAGATGACCTTCGGCTGGAACACCTCGCCCGGGTGCTGCATCAGGAAGCGCAGGATGTCGTACTCCGTCGGCGTGAGGCTCACGCTCTCGCCGTCCACCGTGACCTCCTTGCTCCTGTCGTCGAGGCTGACGCCGCCTATGCGGAGGTTTTCCTCCTTTGCCGCGCCGCCGCCGAGCTGCATATAGCGGCGCAGCTGCGAGCGCACGCGCGCAAGCATCTCCACGGGGTTGAAGGGCTTGGTTATATAGTCGTCCGCGCCGACGTTGAGGCCGAGCACCTTGTCCGTGTCCTCTCCCTTGGCCGTCAGGAGGATGACGGGGACGTTGCTCTGCTCCCTTATCTTCACCATCGCACTGATGCCGTCCATCCGTGGCATCATTATATCCATCAGCACGAGATGTATCTCCCGCTCCCTCAGCAGCTCAAGAGCCTCCCGCCCGTCGTAGGCGGGGAAGGTGGCGTAGCCCTCGCTCTCGAGATATATTTTCAGCGCGGACACGATATCCCTCTCGTCGTCGCAGATAAGTACGTTGTACATCTCTTCACCTCAAAAATATTTTAGCTTAAGCCGGCTTAAGAACCAAGCCCTAATTCCATTAAGATTTTTTTAACCCGCCGCCGGAGGAATTGCTATGGAAAAACGGGCGATCCGTGAATCGCCCGTCGTCTCCCTGCCCCCGCTCATCCGTATATCACTCGTCGAGCTTGAGCACGGCGAGGAACGCCTCCGTCGGTATCTGCACGGTGCCGAGCTGGCGCATTTTCTTTTTTCCTTCCTTCTGCTTTTCAAGCAGCTTCTTCTTGCGCGTGATATCGCCGCCGTAGCACTTGGCGAGCACGTCCTTGCGCATGGCCTTGACGGTCTCGCGGGCGATTATCTTGCCGCCTATGGCCGCCTGTATGGGCACCTCGAAGAGCTGGCGCGGGATATTGTCCTTGAGCTTCTCGCAGAGCTTCCGCGCCCGGCCGTAGGCCTTTTCGCGGTGGGCGATGAAGCTCAGCGCGTCCACCTGGTCGCCGTTTAAGAGCATGTCCACCTTCACGAGGTCGCTGGTCTTATACTCGGAAAACTCGTAGTCGAGCGAGGCGTAGCCCTTGGTGCGCGCCTTGAGCGTGTCGAAAAAGTCGTAGATTATCTCGTTGAGCGGCATCTCATAGTGCATCTCCACGAGCGTCGTGTCGAGATACTGCATGTTCTTGTACTCGCCGCGCCTGTCCTGACAGAGCGGCATGATATTGCCGACAAACTCGTTCGGCGTGATGATGGAGACCTTGACATACGGCTCGTAGGCCTCCGCGATGACGACGGAGTCCGGATAGTTGTGCGGGTTATCCACCATGAGGGTGCTCCCGTCGGTCTTCTCCACCTTGTATATGACGGAGGGCAGCGTCGTCACCAGCTCGAGGTCAAACTCCCGCTCCAGCCGCTCCTGGATGATCTCCATATGGAGCATCCCCAGAAAGCCGCAGCGGAAGCCGAAGCCCAGCGCGGCCGAGCTCTCCGGCTCGTAGGAGAGCGACGCGTCGTTGAGCTTGAGCTTTTCGAGCGCGTCCCGGAGATCGGGGTATTTGGAGCCGTCCTCGGTGTATATGCCGCAGTAGACCATGGGGCGCGCGGGGCGGTAGCCCGGCAGCGCCTGCCGCGCGGGGCGGAGCGCCTCCGTCACGGTGTCCCCGACGCGGGTGTCGGAGACGGTCTTGATGCTGGCGGTGAAATAGCCGACGTCGCCCGCGGAGAGCGCGTCGCAGGGGGCGAGGCCTATCGGGCGCATATGGCCGACCTCCAGCACCTTGTATTTCGCGCCCGTGGACATGAGCAGTATCTCCGCATCCTTTCTTATGCTCCCGTCGATAAGGCGCATGAAGACTATAACGCCCCTGTAGTTGTCGTACTGGCTGTCGAATATCAGCGCCTTGAGCGGCGCGGCGGGGTCGCCCTTCGGGGCGGGGACGTGCTTTACGATATCGTCGAGCACGGCATCGATATTTATCCCCGCCTTCGCGCTGATCTCCGGCGCGTCCTGCGCGGGGATGCCGATGATCTCCTCTATCTCGTTTTTCACGCGCTGCGGCTCGGCCGCGGGGAGGTCGATCTTGTTGACGACGGGGAGTATCTCGAGATTGTTGTCCAGCGCAAGATAGGTGTTGGACAGGGTCTGCGCCTCGACGCCCTGCGACGCGTCCACCACCAGCACCGCGCCCTCGCAGGCGGCGAGCGAGCGGCTGACCTCATAGTTGAAGTCCACGTGACCCGGGGTGTCGATCAGGTTCAGGGTATAGCTCTGCCCGTCGGCGGCCTTATAGGTCATGCCGATGGCTCTGGCCTTGATGGTGATGCCGTGCTCCCGCTCAAGCTCCATATTGTCGAGGATCTGGTCGGCCATGATGCGCTGCTCGACAGCGCCGCATTTCTCGATGAGCCGGTCCGACAGGGTGGACTTGCCGTGGTCTATATGGGCGATAATGGAAAAATTGCGTATATTCTTCTGATCTATCATAGTTTTTCTCCGTTGCGGCCGCTCATCGCGCTCTCCGCGCGCTCAAGTATCCCGCGCATCTGAGCCAAAAACGCGCGCGCCGTTGTAAAATCGCTCCCGGCGGGCTCGTCGGAGCGGCAGAGGAGGTAGTCCGCGGTGACTTCATAATAATCGCAGGCGCGGCAGACGAAGGCCAGCCCCGGCTCGCGCGCCCCGTTTTCATAGTGGCTCAGCAGCGCCTGGCTTATGCCGAGCTCCGCCGCGGCCTGTCGCTGACTGATGTTTTTTTCCCGGCGCAGCGCCGAGAGTGTCTCCGGAAAATTTCTGTTCATGTCTCTCCCCGTCTCTATTTGATAACAGCGAGTATTATAACTATGAAACCGGCCTTTGTAAACACAAAAATTTCATGCGCGGGCGCTTTTTTTCGCGTCTGCCCGTCTCTGCGCCGTTCGGCGTCATAAAATAGAATTAAAACGGCAAAAATCTTGAAAAGCGGAACAGATAGTGGTAGAGTATAGGCGTTTATTATATAAACTCATTAATGGAGGGAACATAGATATGTTTGAAAATCTTGTAGAGATACTCAGGGCTCATCCGCGCAAGCTCGTCTTTACCGAGGGGCATGACCCGCGCATCCTCGAGGCCGCCGCAAGGCTCAAAAAAGGCGGCTTTCTCACGCCCATCCTCGTCGGCGATCCCGCGATAGTCAACGCGGCCGCCGCCAAGGGCGGCTTCGACATAGCCGGGCTCGAGATACTTGACCCGAAGACCTATGCCGGCATGGACACGATGGTCGAGACCATGGTGGCTCTGCGCAAGGGCAAGATGAGCCCCGAGGAGTGCCGCGAGGCGCTCGGCAAGGGCAACTATTTCGGCACCATGCTCGTCAAGCTCGGCGTGGCCGACGCGCTGCTCGGCGGCGCAACCTATTCCACCGCGGACACCGTCCGCCCCGCGCTCCAGCTCGTCAAGACCAAGAAGGGCGCGAACCTCGTCAGCTCCTGCTTTATTATGGTCCGCGGCGACGAGCTGCTCGCCATGGGCGACTGCGCCATAAACATCTCCTATGAGGACAAGCTCGACAAGGAGGGCAACGTGACGCTCAGCGCCGCCGCCCAGCTCGCCGAGGTCGCCACCGAGACCGCCAAGACCGCCAAAGTCTTCGGCATCGACCCGAAGGTCGCCATGCTGTCCTACTCCACCAGGGGCTCCGGCAAGGGCGCGAACGTGGATCTCGTCCGCAACGCCACCGCCATCGCCCGCGAGAAGGATCCCGCGCTCGATGTGGACGGCGAGATGCAGTTCGACGCCGCCGTCTCCCCCGTCGTCGGCCAGCTCAAGTTCCCCGGCAGCAAGGTCGCCGGCTACGCCAACACCTTCATCTTCCCCGAGATACAGTCCGGCAACATCGGCTATAAGATCGCCCAGCGCCTCGGCGGCTTCGCGGCCTACGGCCCGATCCTGCAGGGTCTGAACGCCCCGATCAACGACCTCAGCCGCGGCTGCGACGCGGAGGAGGTCTACCAGATGGCCATCATCACCGCCGCCCTCGCCTGACGAGACAAAGCCCGCCGCATAAAAAGCCTGTCATTCTGAGGCGGACGCCGAAGAAGCTTCCCCAAAAGCCTCGCGAACACGGCGTTTGAGGAAAACCTCCTGCGTCTCGCTCGGGACGGCGGGGCTTTTGCGGCGGGCTTTTTCTCAATACGGGCTGATTTTTCAGACACGGAGGCGCGCATGGAACGCGAAGAATATATGTCCCTCGCGCTCGCGCTCGCGCGCGAGGCCTTTGACAGCGGCGAGGTGCCGGTGGGCTGCGTCGTCGCGGACGGCGCGGGCAACATCGTCGGCCGCGGCCGCAACCGCCGCGAGGAGGGCAACGACGCCACCGCCCACGCCGAGATAGAGGCGATACGCGGCGCCTGCGCCGCGCTGGGGAGCTGGCGGCTGGACGGCTGCGCCCTGTATGTGACGCTCGAGCCCTGCCCCATGTGCGCGGGCGCGATAATAAACGCCCGCATCCCCACGGTCGTCTTCGGCGCGCGGGAGACGCTCTCCGGCTCCTGCGGCAGCGTGATAGACCTGTTTTCCGAGCGCTACGGCCACCGCCCCGCGGTCTTCGGCGGCGTCCTCAGGGACGACTGCGCCGCCCTGCTGACGGCCTTTTTCAGGGATAAGCGCTGAATACGGCGGCAAAAGCAGCAACCAGCTCCCGCCGGCTCAAAGGCCGGCGGGAGCTGGTTGCTGTGTTCAGGCGTTGTTCAGGCGTTTTATTCCTTTACTGTCCCGTCGGGGTTGAACAGCGGCAGGGGCGCGAGGCAGATGATGTCGTTTCTCACCTGGGCGTCGCCCTCGGCGAGCACGGCCATACGGCCCGCGATGACGCCGCCGGCCTTCGTGACCAGCTCCTCCATCGCGCGCAGGGATTCGCCGGTGGAGATAACGTCGTCGATGATGAGCATACGCTTGCCGCGGATAAGCTCGGCGTCGGCGGTGTCTATGACCAGCTTCTGTATGCTCATGGTGGTAATGGATTTGACGGCGACCTCGAACACGCCGGACATATACGCCTTCGGCCCCTTGCGGGCGAGGAAGTATTTGTCGGTGCCGCTCTGGCGGGCCATCTCGTAGAGCAGAGGGATGGCCTTCGCTTCGGGCGCGATGAGGTAGTCATATTCCGGGGCGCGCTTAAGAAGCTCGGCCGCGCAGTGGACGGTGAGCTCCACATCGCCGAACATGACGAAAGCGCCTATGTACAGGTCGTCCGTTACCTTGCACAGGGGCAGCTCTCTCTTTAGGCCGGCAATGTCCATCTCGTAAGTCATTTTTATTCCTCCTGAGAGTGTAGTACAGTTTTGACCCTATTATTTTACAGTAAATATCAGAAAAATCAAGGGCAAAAACAAAGCGCCGTGCACAAAAAACAAAGCGCCGTGCCCAGCTGTGCACGGCGCTTCGTTTTGGGAGAAAAGAGAGGATTTATAGGAGTAGAAAAGTAGCAAATTAATAGGTGTCAATCCTTCGCTATCGCGGAGTCTACCTGCGCGGGGCTGTCGGACGTGGAATCCGGCAGAACCTCGTCAAAGGTGATGGACACGGTCATGCTCTCGCCTGCGCGGTAGAGAGCGAGCTCGGTGGTGTCACCGGCGGAGAATTGCCTGACGGCCTGCTTAAGGTCACTGTAACTCGTGATCTCCTCACCGCCGAGCTCTGTGATGATATCGCCCGCCCGCAGTCCGGCCTTCTCGGCGCAGCTTCCGCTGTCCACCGAATAGACGTAGGCGCCGATGGGCATCCCGTAATACTGACTGTACATGGAGTTATATCTATCATCAAGTCTGACGCCCATATAGGCTTTGCCGGTGACATAGCCCTTGGTAATCAGATCGTTAGCGATGGTCGCGGCATCGTTTACCGGGATGGCGAAGCCTATGCCCTCAACGCCGGTGTCGCTGTATTTGGCGGTCACGACGCCTATCACCTCGCCCTTCGCGTTATACGCGGGGCCTCCGGAATTGCCGGAATTGACGGCGGCGTCGATCTGGAACATGTTGATGCCCTCCGAGCTCTCCTCGGTGGTTATCAGCCTGTCGAGCGCGCTCACATGGCCGGTGGTCATGGAGAATTCGAGCTCGCCGAGGGGATTTCCGACGGCGTATACCTCGTCTCCGACGCGGATGCTGTCGCTGTCGCCGAGTGTGGCGGGGCTGAGATTCGCGGCGTCTATCTTGAGCACCGCAATGTCGTTGTCCTCCTCGACGCCGACTATCGCCGCGTCGTACCTTGTGCCGTCATGCAGCATTACGGAGGCTGTGAGGCCGCCCCTGTAGGCGTATTCTATGACATGGTAGTTTGTAAGGATGTATCCGTTCTCCGACACTATGAAGCCGGAGCCGCTCACCGCGGAGGAGCTCGTCATCCCGAAGTAATTGGTGTAGGTGACGTCGGTGCTGATACCGACCACCTGCTCGCAGGCCTGCTCATATATCCGGGAGGCCGGGAGCGTCCCCGCGGAGTCCGCGGAGGCGGCGGTCTGGCCGCTGCCGATAACAAGGGTCTCGCCGTCCTGCTCATCCTCGCTCAGGCTCTCCTCAAGGGAGGCCATTCTCTGCGAGAGCTTTCTGCCGACAATGGCGGAGCCTGTGAGGCCGCCGAGCAACGCGCAGACGAGGCAGAGGCACAATATCCTGGCAAACATCCCGCCGCTCTTTTTCTCTCGCGGCTCCCGCGGCTCCCTGACGGGCTTCTCGGGCGGCGTGTAGTATCTTGGCGGGACGGTGTTCTCATCGGCGGGAACATAGTGGGCGTCTGAATATATCTTCTGGGTGTAGCCGTTTTTGTAATGGTATTCGCCGTTTACTCTGTCGGTTTCGCCGTTATGTGCGGCGCGCCCCTGAGCTTCCTGAGAAGTGTTTACGGAAGCGCTGTTTTCTGTTGGCTCGGCGCTGCTGAGCTTCTCTTCTGGCTCGTACATTCTAAAGACCTCTTTTGCCTTGATCTTGTTTGTGAGTATAATATACCCCGCATTTATGACACTGTAATGAACAAACTCGCAAGAAATTATAAACAAGCTGCAAATCCATGGCCGTTCCCTTCTCGCCCCGCCCGCTCAGTAGGTATAGGTCTGGCCGTAGTCGAAGACCGCGTCCGCGTCCCTTGGCGGGTCGGCGACACGCAGCGGCTCTATGTCGAAGTCGGTGTTCTCGCGTATCCATTTGATGCAGCGCTCCGCGTCCATCGTGACGGTGAAGCTCAGATAATCCCTCGGCGCGCCGCCCGCATTCCCGGCCGCGGCATAGTCCCGGTCCGTCACCCCGATAGTGACGGACACGTTGGACACGGTGTCGTAGTACTCGTCGTTATAGACCATCCAGAGCCTGCCCATGGCGCCGTCCGCGATGTCCGGCAGCAGGCAGTCCCTGTAAAACTCCTCCGCCTGCTCCGCGCTCAGGGCGGTATAGTCGTTTTTATACGAATCGTCAGCGCCGATGAAATAGCAGTTGATATAAAAATCGGTCACGCTGCGCGCCGTCACCGGGATGTCCGTCTCCGCGCGCCGGGCGACGGCCTCCGGCAGGTTTTCAAGCCGCTGGCAGACCCTGATGTCTGAGTCCGGGTCGCTCTGCGCCTGCTCGCCGTAGTCCACGTCGTATACGCGCAGTATCTCCCGGCCGTTTTTGAGCCTGTAGCCGACGGTGAGGCTGTATTTCTCTTCCGCCTGCTCGTTTCTCGCCTTGTCCCGGATGATCTGCTCATGCAGCGCGGTTATCTGCTCTATGCTCTCCTCCTGCGTGTACCGCTCGTCGTCGAAGAGCAGGCGCGCGCTCTCCACGCTCTCGGGCGACGGCACGCGCTTTTCATAGCCGAAGACGTCGAGCTCGACGCACATGGTGAGCGCCGTCAGCACGCAGCAGGCGACGATGAAGCCCCTCCAGCCGCCGCCGAACACGCGCACCGTCTTCTGTATGAGCATCTCCGCCGTGAAATAGCCGATGAACGCGCCGACGAACATCAGCGCCAGCACGAAGACCGCGGCGGCAAAGCCCTCGAAGACGCCGCTGAAGAACAGAGCGCAGCTGAGCCAGGCGAAGACCACCGCGCAGCCGAAGGTCATGCAGTATTTGAACACCGGTCTCAGCGCGGGTATCGCCACGGTGTCTGTCGCCGTCTCCATCTGCCGGCGGCGATAGAGCAGCAGCGAGACGCAGGCGAGCAGCAGCGCCGCGGCGCAGTAAACGCCGAGCACGCCCAGCCCCCGGAGGCTGTAGACTCCGGTCTGCGCGTCGAGGGCGACGGAGAGCTTTGCGCCCAGGTCTACCACCGGAGAGAGAAAATCAAAAAAATGCACCTGCACCGACATGCCGTATACGAAGATGCTCAGCAGATAGCGCACGCAGCCCTCGGCCGCCCAGGCGGTCAGGCTCAGCGCGGCATAGGCCAGCGGCAGGATCATCGCGCTGCCCGTAAGCATCGCGCAGAAGACCGCGAAGCTGTAGAACAGGACGTTCGTCATCGCCGCCGCGGCGAGCCATATCAGCAGATATTTGAGCCCGGGCGCGCCGCTGCCGGCGGAAAAGGCCGCGGTGACGAGCGCCACGAGCAGATCCGCCGCGAGCAGCGGGACGAGCCCCGTGAGATAGGCGGTGACGAACACCGTCTCCCGGCGCACCGGCAGAGCCGCCATCATCCCGCAGCTCCTGACGCTGTACAGATGGCCGAACATTGCCAGCGCCGCGAGCAGACCCGCGGCAAAGGAGACGTAGACCATGGGCGCCGCGCCGGAGAGCACCTGCGCGTTCAGGCTCCCGGGCTCGGAGACCGCGGCGTATTTCAGCTCGTACACGGCCACCGGCAGCACGAAGACCAGCACCGTGAAATAACCCACCCAGAGCGGCCAGCAGCGCTTGAGCAGGTTTTTCGATATGCCCGGGTCAAATAATGAAATCCCTGACTTCATCGCCGGCACCTCCCAGTTCATAGATGAATATCTTCTCGAGATTCAGCGGCACGACATCCAGAAACAGCGGCTTTGCCGCGGCGAGCCTTTCTGTCAGCTCCTCCGCCTTCCCGCGCAGTATGAGCTGGCGCAGCCGCCCCGTCGCGGACCGGTGCAGTATCTCCAGCCCCTCCGGCAGCGCCCCCCCGTCCGGGAGGGCGAGCTGTATCTTCACGAGGTTCTCCTGCAGCTCGGACAGCGAGCGCTCCACCAGCATCCGGCCGCGGTTCATTATACCCACATGGTCGCACACGTCCTCAAGCTCTCTGAGGTTGTGCGAGCTGACCAGCACCGTCGTGCCGCGCTCGGCCACGTCAGCGAGCAGCACGCCCCAGACCCGGCGGCGCATCACGGGGTCCAGTCCGTCCACCGGCTCGTCCAGCAGGACGACGTCGGGCGCGACGGACATCGTCACCCAAAAGGCGGCCTGCTTCTGCATACCCTTGCTGAGCTTGCGAAACTGCCTGTTCCCGTCGAGACCGAACACCTCGCCTAATTGTTCAAAGCGGCGCGTATCGAAGCTCGGATATACGCTGCGGTAAAACTTCATCATGTCGAATATGCTCGCCTGCGGGTAGTAGAATATATCGTCCGGTATGTAGGCGAGGCGGCTTTTCACGGCGGGATTCTCGTATACCCGCTGCCCGTCGATGAGCAGCTCGCCGGCGTCCTGCCTGTAGATGCCCGCCATATGGCGGATGGCCGTGGATTTGCCCGCGCCGTTGGGCCCCACAAGGCCGTACACCGCGCCCCTCGGCACGGAGACGTTCAGCCCGTCCAGCGCTTTGAAGCCGTCGAAGCTCTTTACCAGGTTTTTGACCTCTATCACAGTTCCGCCTCCCCGTCCAGCGCCGCCTTCAGCTCCTCCCCGCCGACGCCGAGCGCGCGGAGCTCCCCGGAGAGCGCGATGAATTTTCCCATGAGCTCCTTCCGCCGCGCCGCGGCCGCCTCGCTCCTGTCGCAGACGAAGCTGCCCTTGCCCGGCACGGAGCAGATATAGCCGTCTGCCTCCAGCTCCCTGTAGGCGCGCTGTATCGTGTTCGGGTTTATCGTCAGCGACGCCGCGAGCTCCCGCACCGACGGCATCCTGTAGTCCGCGGTCAGAGCGCCGCTGATAATGAGCTGGCGGAAGCCGTCCCTCACCTGCTCGTATATTGGCCTCGAGTCGCGCAGATTCACGCTTATCACAACAGCGCCTCCTTATATGTGTCATCCGTATTAGGATTGTTAGTACAGTTAATATAGCACGCCGCCTCTCCCCTGTCAACCCGGCGTCCGTTTTTTCGCGAAAAGACGCCGCGCCCCCGAACACAGTCCGGAGGCGCGGCGGGGCATCGCCATACTATATAAATATGTCAGAGCACGTTTATGCCGGTGAGGTAGCGGCGCATCATGTCGTAGACGTGGTTCCCGGCCATTCGCCGGATGAAGCTGCGCGTGCGGCGCTCGCCGAGACGCAGCTCCTTTACAAAGGTCTGCCCCTCCACGGCCATCGACACGAACACCGTGCCCACGGGGTGGACGCCGTCACCGTCGGGTCCGGCGAGGCCTGTGACGCCGACGCCGATATCGGCGTCTGTCAGGCGGCGCACGCGCTCGGCCATCTCCACGGCCACCTCGCGGCTCACCGCGCCCTTCTCCTCGATGAGCGCCGGGTCTATGCCGAGCAGCGCCGTCTTGGCGGCGTTGGTATAGGTGACGACGCCGCCGAGGAAAGCGGCGCTCGCCCCCGGGATGTCCGTAAAGCGCTTGGCGAGCTCGCCCCCGGTGCAGCTCTCGGCCGCGGCGAAGCGCAGCGAGCGCTCGCGCAAAAGCTGTATGACCCGCTCCTCGACGCACTCTATGTCTATCCCGTAGACATACTCGCCGAGCCGGGCGCACACCCGCTCCATGACGGGCTTTATCATCTCCTCGGCCTCCGCCGCGCTCTGCGCCTTGGCGGTGATCTGCAAAAGGCAGTCGCACTCCTTGGCGTAGGGAGCCATGGTGGGGTTGGTCATGGAGTTCATCTCGTCCCTGAAAATGTCGTCCACGCCGCTCTCGCCGATGCCGAAGATGCGCACGGAGTGGGAGACTATCTGCTCGTCGGAGAGCTTGCGGAGATAGGGTATGGCGCAGGCCTCGAACATGAAGTTGCACTCCTTGGGCGGGCCGGGGATCATTATGACGGTCTTGCCGTCCTTTTCAAAGGCGCAGCCGGGCGCGGTGCCCCAGTTGTTGTGAAACACCGTGCAGCCCTCCGGCAGCATGGCCTGCATGAAATTGTTCTCGGTGAAGCTCTTGCCGCCCTTTATATACTCATACAGCGCGTCATACTCCGCCTGATCTCTCACGAGCTCCAGCCCGAAGGCCTTCGCAAGTATCTGCTTTGTCAGATCGTCGCAGGTGGGTCCGAGACCGCCGGTCGTGATGATGATGTCGGCGCGGGTTCTGGCGATGTTCACGCAGTCCTCGAGCCGCTGCGGGTTGTCCCCGACGACGGTGTGATAGCGGACGTTTATGCCGATGGCGGAGAGCATCTCCGAGATGTCCTTCGCGTCCGTATTGGTCACGTGGCCGAGCAGAAGCTCGGTGCCCACGGAGAGTATCTCGGTGTTGTATACCCTGTTCACAGCTCCACGCCTATCCTTTCAATTCCGCCCAGCGCCTCTTCGACCAGCGCCGCCACATCGAGCGCGCTCTCCGCCGCCTCCACCTGCCCCAGCTTAGGGCGGGTGCGGGGGTGGCGCGGGGTGAACACCGTGCAGCAATCCTCATACGGGAGTATCGACGTGTCGAAGGTGCCTATCCTTCTCGCGTTTTCGATGATCTCCTCCTTGTCCATGCCGATGAGCGGCTGGAGCACCGGCAGGTCGATGACCGCCTGCGTGGAGGCCATGGCCTCCATGGTCTGGCTCGCCACCTGGCCGAGGTTTTCGCCCGTGACGATGGCCTTGGCCTCGTATTGGAGCGCTATGCGCTGGGCGATGCGCATCATGAAGCGGCGCATTATCAGCGTGAAATACTCCTCGGGGCACTTGTCGCGTATCTCCTCCTGGATATGGGTGAAGGGCACTACCTCCATGGTCATCCTGCCGCAGTACTGCGTCAGCAGCTGCGCGAGCTCGACGACCTTGTCCTTGGCCTGCTGGGAGGTATACGGGAAGGAGAAGAAATGCACCGGTATCAGATGGACGCCGCGGCGCGCTATCATATAGCTGGACACGGGGCTGTCTATCCCGCCGGAGAGCAGCGTCACTGCCGCGCCGTTGGAGCCGACCGGCATCCCGCCCGCGCCGCGCTCGGGCGCCGCGTGCACATAGGCCGCAAGCTCCCTCACCTCGATGTGTACGGTGAATTCCGGGTCGTGCATATCGACCTTTACCTCGGGAAACGCGTCCGACAGCTCGCCGCCCACATACCGGCTGAGCTCGACGCTGGTCATGGGGAAGCTCTTGTCGCTGCGTCTCGACTCGACCTTGAAGCTCCTCGCGCGCCGCAGCTCCTCCCCGAGGTATTCCTTCGCGAGCGCGGTTATCGCGTCCTTGTCCTTTTCGCAGGCCGCCGCCCGCGTGAGCCGGATGACGCCGAAGAGCTTTTTCAGCGCCTCATAGGCCGCGTCCATGTCCGCCTCCGGCTCAAGCGCCTCCACATACACCGTGGACTGGAGGCAGTACACCTTGAATCTGCCTATCGGCGCAAGACGCCGTCTGGCGTTGGTTATGAGCTTCTGCTCAAAATAGTGCCTGTTGAGCCCCTTGAGCACTATCTCGCCCTGCTTGAGAAGAATAATATCGTTCATATTTTTGCCGCACTCCCGCTTTTTCCTGCCGGTCTTCCCCGGCGCGGCACTCTGCCGCGCCCCGTCCCGGCGGTGATCTTCCTTAAATCGCCTGAGTATTATATCATTCCGCCCCCGCCAGCACAATCCCGGACTTGTCATTTCGCGCAATTATTGCATATTCGCCCGCCGCCCGCGGGGAACGCCCCCCGTGTCGTTCCGCGGCACGCGCCGGGAGTACTGGCCGCCCGCCACCCGTCGGGAACGACCCCCGTGTCGTTCCGCGTCTCGCGCCGGGGCATCGGCCGCCCGCAACCCGTAGGGAACGACCCCCGTGTCGTTCCGCGTCTCGCACCGGGGCACCGGAAAATATCGGCGGGCTGTCAAAAAATGTCACCCTGAGCGAAGCGAAGGATCTTTTCCGGTGTCACGGCCTCCGCCGCGCCGGGAAAGATCCTTCGGCCTGCGGCCTCAGGACGACAGGATACCGAACGCGCCGCACACTACGGGAGAACGGCGCATATGGACCCCCGTGTCGTCTCGCGGCACGCGCCGGGGCACCGTCCGCCCGCTGCCCGTAGGGAACGACCCCCGTGTCGTTCCGCGTCTCGCGCCGGGACACCGGCAAATATCGGCGGGCTGTCAAAAAATGTCATCCTGAGCGAAGCGAAGGATCTTTTCCGGTGTCACGGCCTCCGCCGCGCCGGGAAAGATCCTTCGCTCTTTCTGTCTCAGGATGATAAAACAGCGGCCGCGCCGCAGACCTTGCGCAGCTCTTCCTCCGAGCCGCAGCTCAAAACGGCTCTCGCCAGCTCCTCGCAGTCGCCGTCGCTCCACTGCGACAGCGTCTCCCGCGCGGCGGTCATGGCCTTGGCGGACATGGACAGCTCACGCACTCCCATGCCCCACAGCGCCGGAAGCAGCTTCAGGTCGGCCGCCATCTCGCCGCACATGCCGCAGACTATCCCGGCCTTCGCCGCGGCCTTCGCCGTCATGGCGATGAGCCGGAGCACGGCCGGATGATAGGGTGAATAGATGTCCTCGACGCCGGGGTTGCCGCGCTCGGCGGCGAGGGTATACTGTATCAGGTCGTTCGTCCCTATGGAAAAGAAGTCCGCCTCTCCGGCCAGAGCCTCAGCCATAAGCGCGGCCGACGGTATCTCGATCATTATGCCGACCTTGGGCTCGGAGGGCTCTATCCCTCGCTCCCGGAGCTGTCCGGCGGCTTTTTTCAGCATCGCCTTCGCGCGGCGCAGCTCCTCAAGGCCGGAGACCATCGGGAACATTATCTCCAGCGTCCCCTCCCTGCCGGCGCGCAGAAGCGCCCGGAGCTGGGTCAGGAACAGCTCCTCGTTTTTCAGGCACAGGCGCAGCGCGCGGCAGCCCAGAAACGGGTTGTCCTCAGCGGGCATTTTCAGACCCGGTATCTGCTTGTCCCCGCCCGCGTCGAGCGTTCTGATTATAACGGGCTTTCCGTCCATCGCCTTCAGGGCTTTCACGTATGCCTGAAACTGGGTCTCCTCATCCGGCAGACTTGTCTGATCCATATAAAGAAACTCGCTTCTGAACAGCCCGACGCCCTCCGCGCCCTCCGCGGCGGCCGCCTCCGCCTCCGCCGCGCTGCCGATGTTGGCGCAGATGAGACCCCGTGTCCCGCTGGCGGAGACGCTCGGCCTGCTCCGATAGCTCTCCAGCCTTTTCGCCCGCCGCTTCTTTTCCTCAATGACAGCGCGGTATTCAAGGAGCTCCCCGTCGGACAGCCCGGCCGCGACGGAGGCTCCGTCTCCGTCCACGACGACCGTCTCGCCCTCCGGCAGCTGCCGGAATATGTCCTGCACGCCGCACACCGTGGGGATGCCGAGGTTGCGCGTCAGTATCCCGACATGCGAATAAAAGCCCCCCGTCTCGACCGCGATGCCGACGACCCGGGAGAGCTCCATGCGTATCGTCTCCGACGGCGTCAGCCGCAGCGTCTTCGGCCGCTTCGTCAAGTGCAGGCGCTGCTTTGAGCTGATGCAGGAGGGCTTCGGCGGCGTAATACGCGATATCGAGCTGAGGGCGGCGGACGAAAGCATGGCCTGCACCCCTCTCATGCGGCAGCTCGCCGCCCGGCGCGACGTCACGGTGGCGCAGTTCGCGCAGGCTGTCAGCGCCATCTATTTTTCAATGATCTGACTGTTGGAGGCACAAATGAGAAGAAGTGAAATTAACAAGGCTCTCTCGGAGATGGAGCGGATGTGCCGGGAGCACGGGGTCTCTCTCCCGCCCTTCTGCGGCTTCACGCCCGAGCAGTGGCGCGCTCTCGGCAGCGAGTACGACGAGGTGCGCGACTGTATGCTCGGCTGGGATATCACCGACTACGGCAGGGGCGACTTCGACCGTATCGGTTTTTCCCTGATAACCATCCGCAACGGCAACCGCTCCATGCCCGGCAGGTATCCGAAGGCATACGCGGAAAAGCTGCTGTTTCTCAAGGAGGGGCAGTACGCGCCGAACCATTTCCACTGGTACAAGGCCGAGGATATCATAAACCGCGGCGGCGGCGGCAATGTACTCATAAAAGTGTACCGCTCCCTGCCGGACGAGCAGCTCGACCTCAAGTCCGAGGTGACCGCGCATTGCGACGGGCGGGAGTTCACCGTGCCCGCCGGGACGCAGATTCGGCTCCGCCCCGGCGAGAGCATATATATCCCGCCGCTGCTGTACCATGATTTCTCTGTTGAGGAGGGCGGCGGTGCGGTGCTGCTGGGCGAGGTGAGCCAGTGCAACGACGACAACACGGACAACCGCTTCAATCCGCCCGTCGGGCGCTTCTCCGAGATAGAGGAGGACGAGCCGCCCTACCGCCTGCTGTGCAACGAATATCCGCCCGCCGCGCGCGGCGGCCGCTGAAAGGGAGGGCGCGCCATGTACGACATCGCGGCGCTCGGCGAGCTGCTGATCGATTTTACCTGCGCGTCCACGGACGCGGACGGCTACCCCACGCTGGTCGCGCATCCGGGCGGAGCGCCGGCGAATTTTCTCGCGGCGGCGGCAAGCTTCGGCGCGAAGACGGCTCTGCTCGGCAAGGTCGGCGCGGACGTGTTCGGGCGGCTGCTGCTGGGCACGCTGTCCCGGCTCGGCATAGATACCTCCGGAATAATCGTCTCGGACGACGAGTTCACCACGCTGGCCTTTGTCGTGCTCGACGAAAAGGGGGAGCGGGAATTCTCCTTTGCGAGAAAACCGGGCGCGGACACGAGGCTGCGCCCCTGCGAGCTCAGGCTGGACATAATCGACGCCGCCGCCGCTCTACACTTCGGCTCGCTGTCTCTCACCGACGAGCCCTCGCGGCAGGCGACGCGCGACGCGGTCGCCTATGCCCGCAGCAGGGGCAAGCTCATCAGCTTCGACCCGAACCTGCGCAGGCCGCTGTGGCGCGATCCGGACGAGGCGAGGCGGCAGATGCTCTGGGGTCTCGAGCAGGCCGACGTCGTGAAAATCAGCGACGGCGAGGCGGACTTTCTCTTCGGTCTTTCGCCCATGGAGGCGGCCGGGCATATGTTGGAGCGCTTCGGGACAAAGCTTGTTTTCGTGACCTGCGGCGCGGAGGGCTGCGTATACAGGAGCGCGAATGCGGCCGGCTCCTCCCCCGCCCTAAGGGGTCTGGACATTATAGACACCACCGGCGCGGGCGATATTTTCGGCGGCGCGGCGCTGTATAAGCTGCTTCGGAGCGGCAGACCGCCCGAGGCGCTGAGCGGGGACGAGCTCGCGGAGATCGCGGCCTTCGCCTGCGCCGCGGCAGGTCTGTCCGCGACGAAGCCCGGCGGCCTGGCCAGCGTCCCCGCTCAAAGCGAGCTCGCAGACGCCCTCGCGGCAGCCAGGTCTCTGTAAGCGCTGTCAAAGCGGCTGTTTCCCGGCTCGGCCTCGCGAAAAGCAAGCTGCCTTGCGCTGTTCACTGCGCAGGGCTCTTGACCTGCGCACCGCTCTTTGCCGTGGTGTATACAATCTACGACGGCCAGCCCCGGCGCGTTTTTTTACCATGGAGCACAAAAAAGGCGCCCGTTTCCGAGCGCCTTTTCCCGTTAAACGCCTTATTTTTTCCGGCTTTCGTAGTCCTCGTCGATACGCTTCTTCCACTCCTTGCCGAGCGGACGGCTGCGTCTGACGGAGCAGATGGCCTCGCTGACCACCTCGTAATTGAGCTGCGTCCCCTCGTGGTCACTGTAATAGTTGACTGCCCGCTCAGCCCCAATGCCAAAGCTCCTCGCCGTCTCAACAGCGTCGATATTCGCGCCGAGGAACAGGAACTCCCAGCCGTATTTGCTCTTTTCCTTTTCGATCATCTGCTTGACCTTATCGCCGGTATAACGGCGGCTTGCGTTCTCCATTCCGTCGGTGGTGATGACGAACAGCGTGTGCTCCGGCACGTCCTCCTCGCGGGCATACTTGTGGACGTTCCCGATGTGATGGATAGCCCCGCCTATCGCGTCCAGAAGCGCCGTGCAGCCACGGACAGAATACTCCTTATCCGTCATCGGCGTTATGCCCTTCACATCCACGCGGTCATGGATAACCTCGCTTTCGTTGTCGAACAGGACGGTGGAGACTATCGCGTCGCCGTCGGCTCTCCTCTGCTTTTCGATCATGGAATTGAAGCCGCCTATGGTGTCGGTTTCGAGCCCGCTCATGGACCCGCTGCGATCAAGGATGAACACGATCTCGGTTAAATTCTTCTTCATTTTCAAACCCTCCATATAAAATGTGGCTGTCCGGTTTCTTTACCCTACAGCCACATTATAGGAGATGTTTAATTCGCTTTGGTCGCATGGAAAGCGACAATCAGCACGGCGGCTCGCCTTCGCTGTCCTGCCTGCACCCGCCGCGGCTCGACCCGAAACACGGGAAATTGCATACTACTTCACATACTTTTCAAAATATCCGTTGCCCCATGTGTAGGCGAATGAAGAGCTTTCGTCCTTGCAGAGATTTTCGACAGCCTTCAACGAGAAAGCGCCAAGTGCAACAGCACAAACAAGTCCGGCGGGTATTTGCCATATTTGTGGTTTGTTCGTAGCGAAAAGGCATATCACAATTCCGACGGCAATCGGTATGTATCCTATGATTGTAGTAAGCAGACCGGGATTGTATATCGTCTTTTTACCTTTATCACGGAAATTCTTATACGTGAAAATTCCGCCCGAGAAATGTCCGTACATTTCAGCGCAGCACAAAAAGAGTTGCATAATCAGGAATATCGGATTTACACCAACGAGCAATACAACACAACCGAAAACCACGCCAATGAAATTGGTCCACATATCCGAGAGCTGATTCATTGGATAACGGTCGAGCTTATCGGATTTTGCCATGAGATTATACATCGTGTGGAAGCCGCCGGGGAAGTGCCACTCTTCAAGCACATGAATCGGCAAAAGAATGGTTGCAAACGCGAAAAGCCGAGTCCCCCAATCCCAAACAGACCAGTTATATATAAGAACCCCCAAAACCACACCGGCTATCAGGATAATAACATACAACCAACAATCAAGCCATTTTTTGATTATTCTTTTCATTCGTAACCTCGCTAACTTCCGATTTGTCGAGCTGTTACGCTCCCAGCAGGCTCTGGTCAAAAGCAAACAGCGCCTCGTTGACCTCAAAGACGTTGTAATTCCCGTTTCGGATGAAAAACTCGATGATGATGTCGAACTTGCTGCTGTGAGAGAGGGCATATCCGGCCTTCATCAGCAGCTCCTTCGTCTCGTCCAGCGGCAGCTCGAGCGCGATGGCGAAGGCAAGCGCCGTCGCCTTGCTCGGCTTGTAGTGAACATCGCTCCTGATCTTCGAGAAAAGCTTCCGGTCGATGTTGGCTTTTTTATAGCATTCGGCGTCGGTCAGCCGCTCCTCGTCGATCTTCCGGAGAAGCATCTGAGAAAAGCTCTCGTCGAGCTGCCTCATGGCGTCATCCAGGCTTGGAGCCGACACGGAGGCTTTCGACGCCGCCCTCGGCATCGCGTCGCGCCGGTTTCCAACATCGAAAGCGGCGGCCTCTTCGATGAAATTCAGCCTGCGCCGACGCTCTCTTATATTGTCGGTATGCTCCCGGGCGTAATTGTCGTCTATGAACTCTTCAATGTCGGAAAACAGCTTCTCGCCGATCTGATAGGCTTTCCGGTCAAAGATGACGATATAGACCGTCATGTCGTTTTCAAAGAGAAATTCGCTGATCGTATCAATGGCGACCTTCAGAGCCTGATCCTTCGGGTATCCGTAAATGCCGGAGGAGATGAGGGGGAAGGCAACGGACTCGCAGCCGTTTTCCTTTGCCAGGGAAAGCGAGGTCTTGTAGCACGAGCGCAGCTTGTCTTTCTCGCCGTGACTGCCGTCCTGCCAGCGCGGGCCCACCGCATGGATAACGTACTTGCAGGGCAGCTTATAGGCCTTCGTGATCTTTGCGCCTCCTGTTTCGCAGCCGCCCAGCGTCCGGCATTCTGCCAGCAGCTCAGGACCGGCGGCACGGTGAATGCAGCCGTCAACACCGCCTCCGCCGAGCAGCGATTTGTTGGCCGCGTTTACGATTGCGTCTACCTTCATTTTTGTGATGTCGTTGCGGACTATTTCAAGCGGCATAGGATCACCCTTCTTCTTTAATTTCAGACTGAGTTTTATTGAAGTATAGCGCGGCTTCGCCTGGTGACACGGCATACCCTTCAAGCGCCCGAAAGCCTCACAGAAGAGGACTTCATCGCCAAGCCCGTCCGCAATCCGAAGGCTCTCGCCTCTCACATCTTCTTACGGGAGCGCTGCCTGCCTCAGCGCGGCAGGGGGATGTCACGGAAAGCGGGCTTATTTTTTTTCGCCCTCGTTGGCCTCTCTGCGGCATTTCTTCGGCGCGAATTTCTTATTCTTTTCCTTTGCGATCCAGTAAGCGTCATTCAGAGCCTTCATCGCTCCGTCCAGCGACTCGTCATCAAGATGACCGCCGACAAACATGCCGGTCACTTCACCTACCAGCTCATCTATATCCTTCAAGCCGCCCTTCTCCCGGGCGTCAAGCACGAGCATCCCGGACTGACCAAGCAGATATTCCGCCGTTGTGCCCAGCGCAGCGGCAAGCTGTTCGACAGTCGCATACTTCGTTGGCTTTCGAGTGCCGAGCTCATAATTCTGGATCGTCCTTGCGGTTACGGAGATTTTTTCGGCAAGTTGAACCTGAGTGAGCTTTGCTTCCGCTCTTTTTTCCTTTAGCTTCTCCCTGAATCCCATAAGACAGCTCCCTGTTTTTTTCCCGATAACACAAACGGAAACCTCGCATTTCGCATCGGTGCGAACATCTTGTTCGCGTTAATGTTACCACGCGAACAGGCCGTGTGTCAATATGGCGCGAAGAAACGTTCGCATTTCATTCTGCGGCCGGACTATCTGACCGCCCGTTTCAAGAAGCTGCTCACAAAGAAGCAAATGCGGGGAAAGGAGGAGCCGCAGCGCGGGCAAAACAGAAACCAGTCCGAAGACCGGCTTCTGCTGCCTGAGCGCAATGCGCCCCCGGCGTGGGGCGGCGCGTGAGCTCGGCACATTCTGTGCACACTGGAAAACACCGCCTACCGCTCCGGTTGTAGTGTTTTGCTTAAAGCTCCCTTGATTTTTATCAAGTGTCCTTACATCTGCAATAATGAAACCAGCTTGAAGAAGAGCTTGTTGGATGGCATTCCATACGGAGTTTTTAGAATTGTGAAACTCCACTGTGATCCACCTATTTGGTTTAAGAATCCGATGGAACTCGGAAAAGCACCCTTCGATCAGTTCATGATAATCTACAAGTTTTTCCCTTGAACTGAATTAACAATAGCCTCGTTCTTTTGCTCAGTAAATACTTTTAGCCAAGTTTCCCACAGGAAATTACTCTCAGAGTACATAATATTATCGCCAAATGGGGGATCTACGAACACATAATCCACGCTATTTGTGGGCACATTTGATATAGAATTACTGCTTTGTGTCGTCACTATCGCGTGTGGCTCGTCAAGGAAAAACGCAGAGTGAAATTTCTCAATATCTTTGACTTTGCTCTGAAAAGCGTTAAAAACATTCATCTCTGGATAGAACGATGGAATGTATAATATTCCATTTATTGGTCCTCTTGCAGTATTCATCGCGGGTCTCCACCTGTTGGTTTTGTTCACCATTGGAAGCGAACCAGTAAAGGCGAACATAAGCATATGCCTTGTCCGTATGTCCTCAACCTTTTCAATTTTGTTATATATTGCTCCTAATGCTATGAAATTGCGTTTACTATAAAAATGATGGGCATAGGAATAACCTTTATGGTAACCACTTCTAAAGATGTCGCCCCATTTTCCGTCTCTAAACAACATCTTTTCGGTAGGCACTTTCAAAGTACGTAAATTGAAGCCTTCGATTCGAGCGATTGTATCTTCATCAAATTCGCAAATGGCATCGCGGTATTTCTTTCCTGCATACTAAACTTAGGGAGAGCTATACCGAGATATGGGGTAATAGGGAAAGTATGAGTTCCTAAAAGGTAATCAGAGTACTACTTGTGCCGAACTATGCAGAGATAGGGAAAGTGCTATATAATATATATTGAATCATTTTTACTTGCGCTCACGTCCGCAGCAAAAGGTTCTCTGTGATAATCGTCCGTCGCCTCATCGTAAGGCTTTCCGTTTTCCTTGATAAAATCAGCAATAAATGGGTTCGGGCAAGCCGTATATCGTATTCCGAAGGCTCATCTTTTCACTTACCTGTCCATTGGTTGTGCGGAGCTGCAAGAAGCGGCAAATGCCTGATCTTTGGACTCAGATTGTTTACAAAAAGAATCGCGCAGAGGTCCTCCAATTCGAACCCGGTTCTGGTATAATAGGTTCCCAGTTGACGGTAGGTGTCTCTGCTGCGAAGAAGGAGGTATTTTTATGGTAGCAGGGCATCTTAGTGAAAAGAATGGTTATTTCTACGCTGTAATAAACTATAATGATTCTCTTGGGAATCGAAAGACCAAATGGATGTCAACCGGCTTAACTGTGAAGGGCAACAAGAAACGCGCTGAGGCAATCCTTGCCGAGAAGCGCCGTACCTTTCAGCCGGATGAGCCGGTGACAAGCGAAATCCTTTTTGCCGACTTTATGGAGCAATGGCTTCGAGTCGTGAAAAGCTCCATTGCAGTTCCGACATACGCTTCTTATACCAACATGGTGAAGCGTGTCATCTCTCCTTATTTCCGCGAAAAGAAGACAACCCTTCAAGGTTTGACCGCGAAGGATATTCAGGATTTCTATCTGAAAGAGCTTGACCGGGTCAGTGCTTGTTCCGTCATCCACTACCACGCAAATATTCACAAGGCTTTGAAATATGCCGTGAAGATGGATTTGATCCCTGTCAATCCGGCAGACAAGGTGGAGAGACCTAAGAAAGAACACTTTGTCGGGAGCTTCTACGATGCAGATGAAATGAACACTTTATTCGCTGCATCGAAAGGAACCAAGCTGGAAATCCCGATCTTGTTTGGGGCTTTTTACGGTCTTCGCAGAAGTGAGGCAATCGGATTGAAATGGGATGCCATTGACTTTGAGCATGACACACTGACCATCCGACATACCGTTACTTCATGCGATATTGACGGAAAGCTTACGCTGGTTGCCTCCGATACGACGAAGACAAAGTCCAGCATGAGAACGCTGCCGCTTGTTCCGTTTGTGAAAACGCGGTTGCTGGCACTCAAGGAAGAGCAGGCGGAAAACCGCAGACTTTGTGGGCGGTCCTACATCAGGGAATATCAGGAATATGTCTGTATCAACGAGATTGGCGATCTGATCAAGCCCCATTATGTTACAGAGAGCTTCCGCAAGCTGCTTCGGGCAAATGAGCTTCGAGAGATCAGATTTCACGATTTGAGACATAGCTGCGCCTCGCTCATGCTTGCAAACGGCGTTCCCATGAAGCAGATTCAGGACTGGCTCGGACACAGCGATTTCTCGACCACGGCAAACATCTATGCGCATCTCGATTACAATTCAAAGATTTCTTCGGCTGACGCAATGCTTAATGGCTTGGGACTTGCAGTGCAGTAGCCGTTCTCTCCAGAAAAATGGAGAGAACAGCGAAAAAGTCCGCTCAGAACACCATTCCGGCATAAAGAAAAAGCCAGCAACCCCGCATGGTTACTGGCTTTTCGATGGCGGAGCGGGTGGGATTCGAACCCACGGAACCTTGCGGTTCAACTGATTTCGAGTCTTTTACGTCAAAAACCTTTTAGTGGAAACTGCCTGCTAATCGGAGCCAAAACACGGAAGATATTTCGACTCCGAATTTGCCCCGGATTTCAGTTTTGCACTATCCTTTCACCGGCCAGCCGATGGAGAGAACCGGCGGAGAGAACCACCAAGCAGGGACAAGCAAAAAACCTTGATTTTACACGGTTTCAAGCTATTTCACTACCCAAATCACACATGATTTCGAATCCTTTTTCCTATTTGCAACTTAGCAGGAAATAACCAAACAACAGGTCTGTTGCCAGAACTTGCAAGTCTCTGAACAGCAGTGCTTGCCTGCTCCAAAATGCTCGCCGTTCCTTGGTTTCCAGCAGGTTCGAATCGTTCTTAATTCTGATTCCATTTTTGCATTTTGGAGAGAATTCAGGAGAGAACTCAACAATTTGGAGAGAACTTAGGAGAGAACTTTTTCAGTCAGGCCACACTTTGCGGGCCTTTAATAAAGTGACGAGAAAAAACAATCACACCACACTGCCATATATTCATCTGCCGTTGACAAAAACAAGCGAGGTGAATTATATGGAACCCGAATACAACTACCAGAAAATTTTGAGTGACTATCCAGCTACTATTACAAAAGATCAGCTTTACCGTATTTGTCACATCAGCAAACGTACTGCTTCTTATCTATTAGAAAGCGGTTTAATACCAAATGTAAACAGTGGGAAGAAAACCCGCAAATATACGATTGCCACTGTGAATGTTATCGCATACCTGAAACAGCGCCGGTTATTTCCAGAGTTATACGCCGCTCCCGCTGGTTTATATGCGGGCAATGGCGGCGCAAGGCACAGCTTACTACAAAAAGACCCTTATCTATATCTGTCCCAAGAGGGCAAAGACCAGCAGCGAACATTCTTTTATAAGAAAGCAAATGACTGGCCGGATGTAATGAACATTCAAGAGGTGTGTGATTTCACCGGCTATACCAGCACCAGCATCATCCGCTGGTGTGAAAAGCAATTTGTAAAAAGTTTTCATATCAGTGGGCGCTTTATGATTCCAAAAATTTCGCTCATTGAATTTATGGTCGGACTCCACTTTTTAGGCATTCAACGTAAATCCGAAAATCATACTGCCCTGCTCCGTGAATTTGAGAAAGCAGAGCTTGAGGCACTTTAATCAGTAGATCAGCCGTCACACAAGTGGCGGCTTTTCTTATATAAAATTACATAAAGGAGGTACACAAAATGTCACAGTTACAATGCCCGCTCTGCAAGGCTTTTTTGGCAGCTGAGTCCAGCGGGCAAGACTTTGCAAACCATGTGCAGGAATCATTTGAAGATGATTTTGAACAGCTGGCAGCACTTGTTGATGTAGTTCACTTCTGCTTTTCGCTCATGGATAACCGCCAGTTTTCCCAATTTATCACCACGCTTTATAGTGTACTGGGCAGCCCTGTGCCAGAACCAGTCAGTCGCTATGCCGGTGACAGCAGCATCAGTGATGTTTTCTTTTGGAATTTTCTGAATGCTTTTGAGCAAGCTGTTTTGTTTCAAGAGGGAGGAAAAAACAATTAAACAACACACCTGTAACTACCAACCCGCTCGATTCACACCATTACCTAATAGGTAGTGGTGTATTTTTATGCCCCAAAACAGGAGGTGAAACCACAATGGCAGAAGTAATCGCCATAGCAAACCAGAAAGGCGGCGTCGGCAAAACTATGTCCACCATCAATATGGGCATTAGCATGGTACGACAGGGTAAAAAAGTCCTGCTGATTGACGCCGATCCGCAAGGCACCATGACCAACAATCTGGGCTTTCGCCCCATTGAGCGATTGCCCGCAACTCTGGACACTCTTTTGAAAGCCGCCATAACCGGCAAGCCGATGGAATCAATCACAGCACTGCTGAAACACGACGAGGGCGTGGACGTGCTGCCTGCCAATATCCAGTTGTCCGGCTCTGAACGTGATTTGGTCATTTCTAATGACCGCACTGTATTTTCTAAAGTATTGGATCAAATCAGGCCGGATTATGATTACATTCTGATTGACTGTATGCCGTCGCTGGGCGCTCTCACGCTGAATGTACTAACAGCAGCCGACAGCGTAATTATTCCAGTGCAGGCCGGATATGAAGCCTCACAGGGCTTGCAGCAACTTATGCGAACCATTGCCAGTGTGAAGCAGCAGCTGAACCCGGATTTGAAGATTAGCGGTGTTCTGCTGACGATGGTAGACGAGCAGACTAACCTTGCCAAGACCATTTCCAGCCTGATCCGTGACACCTACGGGAGCAAGCTCCATGTATTCGCGAACAACATCCCTCGCACGGTGCGCCTTGCGGAAACCGGGCCGGAGGGCAAAAGTATTTTCACTTGTTCAGGCCGCAGCGACGATACCGCCAAGAAAGCGGCTCATGCCTATGAATCTGCTGCAAAGGAGGTAATTGCTCATGGCGAAAAGCAAAGGGCTGGAAAGCATCAGCCTGACGTCCTACGATGATTTATTTTCCACCGGGCCGCAAGCGGCCACCGGCGAACAGGTTCAGGAAATACATCTTGACCAGCTCTTTCCGTTCAAGAATCACCCGTTCAAAGTGCTGGATGATGACGCCATGCGAGACACCACAGAAAGCATTGAAAAGTATGGTGTGCTGGTTCCTGCGATTGCCCGGCCCCGTGTTGAGGGCGGCTATGAGCTGATTTCCGGCCACCGGCGCTGTCATGCGTCAGAGCTGGCAGGCAAAGAAACGATGCCGGTCATTGTCCGTGATTTGGACGATGACGCCGCCACTATCATTATGGTGGACAGCAACCTGCAACGTGAAAACATCCTGCCGAGTGAACGGGCCTTTGCCTATAAAATGAAGCTGGATGCTATGAAGCGTCAGGCCGGCAGGCCGTCTAAGGAAAATGGTGGTCAAGTTGACCCCAATTTAGCGGGCAGAAAGTCCCGCGATATTTTGGCCGAACAGGTGGGTGAAAGTGCCAAGCAGATTTCGCGCTATATTCGCCTCACGGAGCTTGTGCCGGAACTTTTGGACATGGTCGATGAAAAGAAAGCGGCCTTTAACCCAGCCGTAGAGCTGTCCTATCTAAAAAAGGATGAACAGCAGATGCTTTTACAAGAGATGGACGCCACACAGTCTACCCCGTCGCTCTCGCAGGCCCAGCGATTAAAGAAATTCAGCCACGAGGGACATTTATCCGAAGATGCTATTATGGCAATTATGTCCGAAGAAAAAAAGGACGTGGAGAAAATTACCCTTTCCGGCGATCAAGTGGGTAAATATTTCCCCAAATCCTTTACACCTAAGCAGCGGCAGGACACCATTATCAAGCTGCTGGATCAGTGGCAGAAAAAACGGCAGCGTGACCAAGAACGATAAACCAGCTTTATTCACAGGGGGAAGTGCGCCCTTTTTTAGGGGGGCAGGGAACGGCACAGCCGAGCCAGTTCTCCCCTTAACAATCCCCTCTACCAGCTGGTAACTAATCTACCGGCTGGAAGAAAGCTATATTAAAAGCCAGTAAACCTACAGACGCCGTAAAGCGCCTTTCCCAGCCAGTAAAGGAGTGATGAACGATGCCCGGAGTATCAACCGAGCAAATTGAACAGGCCAAACGGTGGGATTTGCTTTCCTACCTGAAAGCCTGCGAACCCGGCGAATTGAAAAAAACCGGCCCCAGCGAGTACCGTACCCGCAGCCATGACAGCCTTGTAATCAGCAACGGCAAATGGCATTGGTGCAGCCAGAATATCGGCGGCAGAACAGCCCTTGACTTTTTAATCAAAGTCAGGGGCTGTTCGTTTGTGGAGGCCGTGCAGAGTCTTTCTGGCAGCCGCAGCACCCCTGCTTTTGATTCCCAGCCGGTAATTTCAAAACCGGCACCGGCCAAGGCATTCAGTCTGCCGCCATTTAATCTCTGCCCCACAGCCGCCGTTGACTATTTGCAAAAGCGCGGAATTGATCCGGAGATTATCGCGGACTGCATCAACCGAAAAATCATCATGGAAAGCAGGCAGTACAAAAACTGCATGTTTGTTGGCCGTGACTCTACCGGCGCAGCCCGGTTCACCTGCCTGCGCGGTACAATGGGTGATTTCAAGATGGATGCACCCGGCAGTGACAAGCGTTTTGGCTTCTGTCTGCCTCCTGCCGACCCGGAAAGTCCGGTGGTGTCCGTGTATGAAAGCCCCATAGATGCACTGTCGCAGGCCACCCTGCGAAAACAGCACGGTAAAATCGGCCAGCACTGGAACGACCGCTATTTCCTCTCACTGGGTGGCACCGCGCCGCTGGCCCTGCTGCAGCTGCTGAAAGACCACCCGCAAATTAACACCGTGTTTTTGGCACTGGACAACGACAAGGCGGGTCAGGAGGGTGCTGCCCGCATTGAAGAAACAATCGCCGCCGATCCTGTTCTTTCCCAGCAAGTAAAAGAAATCCAGCGTCACATTCCATCCCAGCACTACGGAAAAGACTGGAACGATGTGCTGCTGGGCCGTATGGCCGAAATGAAGCAGAAAAACACACACCAAGAAAGGAACTGTGAACGATGAACATATTGATTGTTGAGCCGGAGCAGCCGCCCCGCGAGGCAGCTGTTGACGGCAAGCTGGAAACCTTGCAAAAGCTGGTAGGCGGTACGATTGAGGCCGTTTACCCCTATGATGACCCGGTGGCGCTGATCTGCAATGACGAGGGCAAGCTGTCCGGCCTGCCGCTGAACCGCGCTCTGCGCGGCGACGATGGGCAGCCCTATGATGTACTGGCAGGAACCTTTCTGGTCTGCGGGCTGACTGATCAGAATTTTGGCAGCCTGACGCCGGAACTGCTGGAAAAGTACAAGCAGCAATTCGCCCACCCGGAGGTTTTTATGCGGATGGGCAGCCGCATTATGAGCTTTCAGCTGCCCATAGAAAAACCGAAAGACAAAAATCGCAGTTTACCCGTTAAGCCCGGACACGATGACCGCTGAAAGGAGAAATAACCTATGAAACGACCACTGGCTTATCTCACCGCCGCATGGGGCAGAGATGAATTTGAAAATACTGAGCAGGCCGCCAAATATTGCCGCATCGTCTACGACGCGGGTTTTACACCCGTCTGCCCGTTGTTGTACCTACCGCTTTTTCTGCATGACGCCATCCCGGAGGAACACAAGTCCGGCATTGACATTAGCCGTGATATGCTTCGGCGCTCCCATGTGCTGATTGTGTGTGGCTGTGACATCGACGAAACCATGAAAAACGATATTGCATTTGCCCAGCGCCTCAACATCACGGCCACCACATTGGACGGTATCTTGACCGTGCGCGGACAAGGCCGACAAATGGACAATGCGTAGCTGGTGCGTACCAATTCCGCTGAAAGGAGGTTTTCGTTATGCAGGAAGAAGTAACCGACCGGGCCGTTCAGGTCACAATTCAAACAAGCAAATTGACCGGGCGTGTCCTGCAATCGACACTGGCACAGGTACTGGCTCACGTCAAAAACAAACAGCTGAACCCTAAAATCTACAAAGGCAGGCAATCAGTCAAGCAGCTTGTTCGGCAGGGGGCTGGCGTGTCCAACATTGAAGTCACCGACAAAAATATCAAGTCATTTGACCGGGTAGCCCGGAAATATGGCGTTGATTATGCCATTCGAAAGGACAGCTCCACAGTACCGCCTAAATACATGGTGTTTTTCAAGGCGCGTGACGCCGATGCCCTCACGGCCGCCTTTGCGGAGTTTACCGCAAAAACCGTGCAGCGCGGGCAGCAAAAGCCGTCCCTGCTGGCACAGCTGCAAAGATTCAAAAAACTTGCAAAAGGCGTCATTGGCAAGGTACACAGCCGGGATAAGGGGGAACGCGAGTTATGAAAAACGCAAACCTGAAAAAACTGCTGCTCCCCAACATCCCTTACCTGTTCATTTTCTGGCTGTTTGACAAAATGGGGCAGGCGTTCCGACTTTCTGATGGGGCAAATGTGGTGTATCAGCTTGTGGATGCCGTCGGCGGACTGGCCGCTTTGGGCACCGACCCACTCCCCAGCATTCATCCCCGCGATCTGCTGGCGGGGCTGGCTGGTGCTGCCGGGATTCGACTGGCTGTCTACCTGAAAAGCAAAAACGCTAAGAAGTACCGCAAAGATGTAGAATACGGCTCTGCCCGCTGGGGAACGCCGGAGGACATCAAACCCTTTGCCGACACTAAGTTTGAAAACAACGTGATTTTGACCCAGACCGAGCTATTGACCATGAGCAGCCGCCCCAAGAATCCGGCTCTGGCCCGCAATAAAAACTGTGAAATTGTGGGAGGTTCTGGCAGTGGCAAGACCCGTTTCTGGTTGAAACCAAACTTGCTCCAAATGCACAGCAGCTATGTGGTCACAGACCCGAAAGGCACCGTTTTAGTGGACTGCGGCAAGGCTTTGGAACATGGCGGCTACCAAATCCGGGTGTTTAACACGGTTAACTTCAAGAAATCCATGCACTATAACCCGTTCTCGTATATCCACAATGAAAAGGACATCTTGAAGCTGGTAAACGTCTTGATTGCCAACACTAAGGGCGACCAAAAGGGCGGTGATGAATTTTGGACGAAAGCCGAAACACTTTTGTACTGTGCCCTGATCGGCTATATCCATTATGAAGCCCTAGAGGATGAGCAGAACATGAACACTCTGGTGGAGCTTATCAACAGCATGGAGGTGCGCGAAGATGACGAGGAATATAAAAATCCCGTTGACCTGATGTTTGACGCGCTGGAAGCCCGCGACCCGCAGCATTTCGCTGTGCGCCAGTATAAGAAATATAAGCTGGCGGCAGGCAAAACAGCCAAAAGCATTCTGATTTCCTGCGGCGCACGTCTGGCCCCATTCGATATTGCGGAGCTGCGGGAGATTATGGCCTACGATGAATTGGGGCTTGATACGCTGGGTGACGCCAAGACGGCGCTGTTTTTTATCATTTCCGACACGGACAGCACGTTTAATTTCTTAATTGCTATGGCCTTTACCCAGATGTTCAATCTACTGTGCGAAAAGGCCGATGACGTATACGGCGGCAGACTGCCGGTTCATGTACGCTGTCTCTGGGATGAGGCCGCCAACACGGGACAGGTGCCGCAGCTGGAAAAGCTGGTGGCCGTGATCCGTTCCAGAGAAATTTCCATGTGCCTGTTTTTGCAGGCACAAAGCCAGTTGAAAGCACTCTACAAAGACAATGCCGACACCATTGTTGGCAATATGGATTCCATCATTTTCTTGGGCGGCCGGGAAAAGACCACCCTGAAAGATTTGTCAGAAACGCTGGGCAAAGAAACCATTGATATGTATAACACCAGCGACACCAGAGGCACATCACGCAGCTATGGCGTCAACTATCAAAAACTGGGCAAAGACTTGATGACACAGGACGAGCTTGCCACGATGGACGGCAGCAAATGTATCTTGCAGCTGCGCGGCGTCCGGCCTTTTCTTTCCAGTAAGTATGACCTGACCAAACATCCCAATTTTCAATATACCGCTGACGCAGACAAGAAGAACGCCTTTGATATTGAAGCATTTTTGAATCACCGGCTGAAACTTAGGCCAGAAGATGTGTTCACATCCTATGAGGTGAGTGCCAAAGATGATTAAGGCCCTTTCGCTTTGCAGATGCCCAGAAGCGATAGGGCCTTTTCTGTTTTACCGGGGCTTGTGTCCCGTTCATATAGACCGAACCGTTATCAATCAGCAACACAATTTAGGAGGAAATTATTATGGCTTTTTTCGGACAGGCAGTAACTACCCTTTCCACCCTCGTTATTGCAATCGGCGCTGGACTTGGCGTCTGGGGTGTAGTCAACCTGATGGAGGGCTACGGCAACGACAACCCCGGCGCAAAGTCACAGGGCATTAAACAGCTGATGTCCGGCGGCGGCATCATCGTTATCGGCGTTACCTTGATCCCGCTGCTCTCTGGGCTGTTTGGCTAAGCGCCATCCCAATCTGTCAATCAACAATAAAAATTTCAGGAGGAAACTATTATGGCATTTTTCGGGCAGGCAGTAACCACCCTTTCCACCCTTGTTATTGCAATCGGCGCTGGACTTGGCGTCTGGGGCGTGGTCAATCTGATGGAGGGCTACGGCAACGACAACCCCGGCGCAAAATCGCAGGGCATTAAACAGCTGATGTCCGGCGGCGGCATTATCATCATTGGCACCACTCTGATTCCACTGCTTTCTGGGCTGTTCGGCTAAGACGGGAGGACATAAATGCAAAGCATCTTCGACCAAATCAACCAATGGCTAAAGGATTTTTTGATTGGCAGCATTACGGGAAACCTTGCAAACCTGTTTGATGATGTCAATACCAAGGTCGGAGAAATTGCAAATCAGGTTGGGCAGACGCCGTCGGGATGGAACGGCGGCGTCTGCTCAATGATTCAAAATATCTCCGAAACCGTGATTATCCCAATCGCAGGAATGATCTTAGCGTTCGTGATGACCTATGAGCTGATTCAGATGGTCATAGAGCGAAACAATATGCACGAAATCGACACATTCATGTTCTTCAAATGGGTGTTCAAAACCTTTGTGGCTGTGATGATCGTCACCCACACCTTTGATATGGTCATGGCAGTTTTTGATGTGGCTCAGCACGTCGTTCAGGGCAGTGCAGGCGTAATAGACGCCAGTGCCAGCATTGACATAACGGCGGTGACGGCCAATCTGGAAACCACGCTGCAAGCCATGGAAATCCCTGAGTTGTTCGGCCTGACCATCGAAAGTATGCTTATCAGTGTTACCATGAAAATCATGAGTATGTGCATTTTCGTAATTGTCTATGGCCGCATGATCGAAATTTACCTGTACTGCTCACTTGGCCCGATCCCGCTTTCCACGCTGGCAAACCGCGAGTGGGGGCAGATGGGAACCAACTATATCCGTGCGCTGTTCGCATTGGGATTCCAAGGCTTTTTAATTCTAATCTGCGTAGGCATTTATGCTGTGCTGGTAAACACCATCGCTGTGGGGCAGGACATTCACGCCGCCATCTGGGGATGTGCCGGGTACACGCTGTTACTCTGTTTCAGCCTGTTCAAGACTGGCAGCCTCGCAAAATCCATCTTCAACGCGCATTAAGAAAGGAGGCATCCTCTTGCCCTATGTACCTGTACCAAAAGACCTTTCCAAAGTCAAAAACAAGGTCGCGTTTAATCTTACCCGCCGCCAGCTGGTTTGTTTCGGCTGCGCGGGTCTGACGGGCGTTCCGTTCTATCTTCTGACTAAGTCAGCCATCGGCACCGATGCAGCCGCACTGTGCATGATCGCACTTATGTTGCCGTGGTTTGCCCTCGGTATGTATGAAAAGAACGGTCAGCCTCTTGAAAAAATCATTTATCAGATCATCCGCGCCCGGTTCCTCTGGCCCCGTGTGCGGCCCTATCGAACCAACAACGCCTATGCCGCCCTGATGCGGCAGGCAGCCTTAGATAAGGAGGTAGCAAGCATTGTCGAAAAGAACAACCCAACCGGCAGCGCCAGTGCAAAGAAAGCCGCTGCGGATCGCCGGGCCTGACGCCAAGCTGTCCCGCAGCGACAAAAAGCGACTGACCGACGCTGTGAAAAAAGCCAAGCGCGACGGCAGAATTCCTGCCAGTGCCCAGCAGACCGTTCCCTACAAAATCATGTATCGGGATGGGCTGTGCAAGGTGGACGATACCCACTACACCAAAACCATTCAGTTTCAGGATGTGAATTACCGGCTGGCCCAGCCAGAGGATCAGGAGCAGATTTTCAGCGCATATTGTGATTTCCTCAATTACTTTGACAGCTCGATTTCCGTGCAGCTGTCCTTCATCAACCAGACCGGCAATATTGAGGACTTCCGGCGCAGTATTTCCATCCCCGACCGGGGCGACGGCTACGACGATATTCGCCATGAGTATGCGGGGATGCTGCAAGACCAGCTGGAAAAAGGCAATAACGGCCTTGTGAAGCGCAAGTACATCACCGTGGGTGTGGAAGCAGATTCCGTCAAGAAAGCCCGCCCTCGTCTGGAACGGATTGAAGCTGATATTCGCGGCAGCTTCAAGCGGATCGGTGCAAAATCAAGTGCGCTGTCCGGCACGGAACGACTAACTGTGCTACATGATGCCTTTCATCCGGATGGCAATGAGAAATTTCGTTTTGTCTGGGATGGCCTTGCTAAGACCGGCCTTTCCAGTAAGGATTTCATTGTTCCCCGCAGCTTCGATTTTCGCGAAACCAAGATGTTCCGCATGGGCGACATCTGGGGTGCAGCCTCTTTTCTGCAAATCGAGGCAGCAGAGCTGAAAGACAAGCTGCTGGCAGACCTTCTGGGCATGGATTCGGCGGTCATGGTCAATCTCCACATTCAGACAATGGATCAGGCCGAGGCGGTCAAGACCATCAAGCGCAAGCTGACCGATATTGAGAAAACCAAGATTGAGGAACAGAAAAAGGCTGTGCGATCAGGCTACGATATGGATGTGCTGCCGCCTGACCTGATTACCTACGGCGGTGAGGCCAAGAAGATGCTGGACGATCTGCAAAGCCGAAATGAACGCTATTTTCTGGTCACGGTTTTGGTTGTAAACCTTGCCCCCACCCGGCAGGAGCTTGCGCTTTGCCAGCAGCAGACTGCCGGTATTGCCCAGCAAAACAACTGCAAACTGGTTTCACTGGATTTTCAGCAGGAACAAGGTCTTATGAGCAGCGTTCCGCTGGGTGTGAACCAAATTGAAATTCAGCGCGGGCTTACCACTTCCAGCACAGCTATTTTCGTTCCGTTTACCACCGAGGAGTTGTTTATGGACGGTGAGGCTCTTTATTACGGTATCAACGCACTGTCCAGCAACCTTATCATGGCAGACCGCAAGCGGCTCAAAAATCCCAACGGTCTGTTTCTGGGCGTCCCCGGCTCCGGCAAGAGTTTCAGTGCTAAGCGTGAAATCACCAATGTGCGCCTGCTCACCGATGATGACACTATTATTGTTGACCCAGAGGGCGAGTATTCCGGCCTTACCCGTCATTTGGGCGGTCAGGTGGTACATCTCAGCCCCATAAGCCGGGACTATGTAAATCCGCTGGACATCAATCTAAACTATTCCGACGAGGACGACCCGCTGGCCCTGAAAGCTGATTTCATCCGTTCTCTGTGTGAACTGATTGTAGGCGGCAGGGATGGCTTGGAAGCCATCGAAAAATCCATGATCGACAAGGCAGTGCTTGACATCTACCGCCCATATATGCAAAATCCGTCGCCAGAGAAAATGCCGATTCTCCAAGACCTGATGGATGCGCTGCGAGGCCGCCATCATCCAGCCGCTGACAAGGTTGCCGACGCTTTAGAGCTGTACGTTACAGGTACACTGAACGTCTTTAACCACCGTACCAATGTGGATTTGCACAACCGGCTTGTCTGCTTTGACATCAAGGAGCTTGGCAAAGGCCTGAAAAAGATTGCCATGCTGATTCTACAGGATCAGGTTTGGAACCGTGTCACGGCCAACCGCGCCGCCCACAAGACCACATGGTATTACTGCGACGAATTTCATTTGCTGCTGAAAGACGAGCAGACGGCGGCCTATTCTATTGAAATTTGGAAGCGGTTCCGCAAGTGGGGCGGCATCCCTAGCGCCCTGACCCAGAACGTCAAGGACTTGCTTGCCAGCCGGGAGATTGAAAATATCTTTGAAAACAGCGACTTCATCTATATGCTGTCTCAGGCAGCGGGCGACCGGCAGATTCTTGCCCGCCAGCTGGGTATTTCCGAAACACAGCTGTCCCACGTCACGGGTGCCAACCCCGGCGAGGGGCTTTTATTTTACGGCAACACCATCATTCCGTTCGTGGATCATTTTCCGCAGAACACCCAGCTTTACCGCATCATGACCACCAAGCCGGAGGAACAGGAGGGCGCGGCCAATGGCACAGAAAAAGCCTGATGATTTTGACGATCCGGGCCGTCTGCATTTCACTTCCAAAACGGATTTAGAGAAGCAGGACACCGCCAAAAGTGAACAGGCTGATTCTGCCGAGCTACCCCGCAAAGGCAGACTGCACTTTGAGGATGACGCTGGGCCGGAAGTGCCGCCCAGCACTGACCGGCAGCATAAAAAGGCAGACCGAGCCAAAGCGAAGCTGGACGCCAAAAGTCAAAGACTGGACGAGGCCCGCGACGCTCTGCCGAAAAAACACAGGTTGAAATACGAAAAGGAATTTGACGTTGCAGCCGGAAAATCCAAGGGTAAGCTGCATTTTGAGGAAACCGTGAAACCGCAGGGCAGGCGTAGTCTGGCCGCCACGGTAGCCCTTTCTGCCGGGCGCACGGTGGATTTGAAAGTTCACAGCAAAATTCGGGAGGTGGAGCATGAAAATGTGGGTGTGGAGGCCGCCCATAAAACCGAGTTCACGGCTGAAAATCTGGCGGCAAGCGGTGTACGCACCGCCTACCGCCACCACAAAAATGCGCCTTATGCCAGAGTATCCAAACTGGAACGGCAGCACAGCAGAGCTAATATCAATTATTTATATCAAAAGGCGCTGGCCGACCACCCGGAGCTTTCCCAAAGCGCTTACGCCCGCTTCCAACAGAAACGCACCATCAAAAAGCAGTATGCCAAGGCTGTACGGGATGCAAAAAAGCGAGCCGAGCAGGCCGGGGCCGCCGCCAAAGAAACGGCGGGGGTTGTGGGCAGCGCTGCCGGTGCCATCGTCAATTTTGCCAAAGCCAACAAAGGGCCTTTGGTCATCGGCGTCGTAGTGCTGGGATTGTTCGTGATGCTTTCCTCTTGTATGTCCTCCTGTTCCTCCATCCTGACGGGCGGCATGGGCAGCGTGGTGGCATCTTCTTATGCGTCCGAGGACGCAGACATTTATGCTGCCAACAATTATTACACCCAGATGGAACAGGATTTGCAAAGCCAAGTGAACAGCATTGAGCGCACCCATCCCGGCTATGACGAGTACCGCTATGATATAGCGGAGATCGGCCACAATCCCTATGAGCTGACATCTTTCCTTACGGCGCTGTTTCAATCTTATACGATGGATGAAGCCCGTGCTGTTCTGGATAGGCTGTTTGAGAGCCAGTATATCCTTACGCTGCGGGAGGAAGTGGAGGTACGCTACCGCACAGAAACCAGAACCGGCACAACTACCAGCACAGACCCGGACACCGGTGAAACCACCGAGGAAGAATACGAATACGAGGTGGAAGTGCCATACAATTATTACATCCTAAATGTCACGCTGACTAACAACACCCTGCCGGTATCGGTAAGTTCCACGCTCACCAGTGACCAGATACCGCTTTATACCGCTACGCTTTCTGTATACGGAAACAAACCATATCTGTGGGAAAACATCTATGACACTGCCAGCCCCGGCAATTATCCTGATTACCAGATACCGGGCGACGCACTTTCCGACCCGGAGTTTGCCGCCATCATTGCAGAAGCGGAAAAGTATCTGGGATACCCCTATGTCTGGGGCGGCAGCTCGCCAAGCACCAGCTTTGATTGCAGCGGCTTTGTAAGCTGGGTTATCAATCACAGCGGCTGGAACGTGGGCCGATTGACTGCTTCCGGCCTTTATAACGTCTGTGCGCCGATTTCTTCCGCAGATGCCAAGCCGGGTGATTTAATTTTTTTCCAAGGGACTTATGCCGGTGCTGGACGATGCAGCCATGTTGGTATTTATGTGGGCAGCGGCATGATGATCCATTGCGGAAACCCCATCCAGTATGCCAGCATCGAAACCAATTACTGGCGGCAGCATTTTTACTCGTTTGGCCGTCTGCCCTAAAGAAAGGAGTTTTTGCATGACCCAAGGAAAGACCATTGGTGAGCTGATGGAAGAAGCCCGCATGAAAGCGGGCGCACAGGAATATGCCGGACACAGCTATATGGATTTGGCGCGTTTCGCAGAAAACACCCGGCACATGATTATCTTTGACGTGCTTTCCAATTCCTCTCCGGTTGGCAGCAAGGGGGAACGGATGCGTCTATTCCTATCGGATGCCGGGTATGAAAGCGCCCTTACCTCCCAGCAGCGTGGTGAGAACAAGATCATCAACCACGCCAAGGTTGTTGCCGGACATATCTACTACGATCACAAAGACCGGGCGCGGTAAGCCCGGCAGAAAGGAGCCATGTCTATGGCAAAAATAGAGCGCATTGACGCCGAGTTGACCAAAGCCCGTGCCAAGGCGGCCGAATGGCAGGATAAGGTAAAGGAACTGGAACGTCAGCGTCAGGAAGAAGAAAACTTGCAGATTGTCAACACAGTACGCGCCTTGAATATGACGCCTGCCCAGCTGGCAGCTTTTTTGAACACCCGTGCTGCAGATGCAGCCCCCACCACGAACAAGGAGGAATCCCAAGCATGAATAGATTTCGTATTCTGACGGCTTCTGCAGCCGTCGTTTTTTGTATGACCGCACTTTCCGTTCCGGCCTTTGCCCAGAGCAACGAGCCGGTGGAGGAACCCACACCCCAGCCTGCGGCTGCCGTCGAGCCGAACCCCCTTACCCCAGATGGCACCGGCACGGTGCTGGATTCAACCACCGAAGCTGACGGCAAACAGTTCTACACCATCACTACCCCCGCAGGCAACACCTTTTACTTGATTATCGACGGTCAGCGGGACAGCCAGAACGTATACTTCCTCGACACCGCACAGGAAAAGGATCTTCTGGCATTGGCAGAGGCCGACGAGCAGGATGTTACCGGCGTGACCGGCGAAACAGCGGAGGAACCGCAGGCCGAGGACGCCCCGGAGCCGACCACCGAACCAGAAGCTGAACAGCCTGACGTGGAAAAACCGGTTGCTGCCGCCCAGAGCAGCCGAATCGGCATGATTGTGATTCTGGTTATTGTGGCGCTGGCCGCGGGCGGTGTCGGCTACTATTTTAAAATCGTAAAGCCTAAAAAGGCGTTGGACGATGCCGACGATTTTGACGAAATCGAATTTGAGGACAGCCCGGAGATCAACGAGGATGAAGCCCCGGAATCTCTGCCGGAGCCAGATAACGCCGCAGAATTGGAGGATGATGCGAAATGACACTTTTTACAAGCAGCCTTTATAAACACATTATGATTCAAAAGCCCTATCACAGTCACAACACCCCCGCAGGGCCGCCCGGCTCTGTCCGGGAGCAGCCCCCATACCACACAACAGAAAGGAAAACGAAGCCATGAAACTGGTTATTGCAGAAAAGCCCAGCGTTGCACAGGCAATCGCTAAAGTGTTGGGGGCGGCCGCCCGAAAGGATGGCTTCTTTGTTGGTTCAGGGTATATCGTCAGCTGGTGCGTGGGCCACCTTGTCGAATTGGCACAGGCTGATGCCTACAATGAGAAATACGCCCAATGGACATACGAGGATTTGCCCATTGTGCCGGAGCATTGGCAGTATGCCGTTCCTAAGGATAAGGCTAAGCAGCTAAATGTGCTGCGCGGCCTGATGGCTGACAAGGAGGTGGACACCATCGTGTGCGCCACCGACGCCGGGCGTGAGGGTGAATTGATCTTTCGTCTGGTGTATGACCGCTGCCAGTGCAAAAAGCCGGTGCAGCGCCTTTGGATCAGCAGCATGGAGGAAAGCTCCATTGCCAAGGGCTTTGAAACGCTTCGCAGCGGCAGTGACTATGAAAATCTGTATCAGGCCGCACTTTGCCGCTCACAGGCAGATTGGCTGGTAGGTATCAACGCCACCCGTCTGTTTTCGGTGCTGTACCGTCGCACCCTGAATATTGGCCGTGTGATGACGCCGACCCTTGCCATGATCGTTCATCGGGAAGCGGCGATTGACGCCTTTACCCCGGAGCCGTTCTATACGGTAATACTGGACTGCGGCGGCTTTACGGCCACCGGCGATAAGCTGAAAGAAAAGTCGGCTGCCGAGGCGGCCCGTACTGTCTGTGACGGCACGGATGCGCTGGTGAAAGCTGTGGAGCGTCTGGACAAAGCCGAGCAGCCGCCCAAGCTCTATGACCTGACCAGCTTGCAGCGTGACGCCAACCGCCTGATGGGCTTTACTGCGCAGCAAACTCTTGATTACACACAAAGCCTTTATGAAAAGAAGCTGGTCACATACCCCCGCACCGACAGCCGCTATCTGACTGAGGATATGGCTGCGGGGCTGCCTGCGCTGGCGGCCTCCGTAGCCTGTTCGCTGCCGTTTGCCAAGGGGCTTTCCATTTCTACCAACGCTGGGCTAGTGGTGGACGACTCCAAGGTTTCCGACCACCACGCTATCATTCCCACCACAACCATGTCGAAAGCGGATATTTCTTCTCTGCCAGCCGGTGAAAGCTCCATCCTCTCGCTGATCGCGGCCCGCCTGCTCTGCGCTGTGGCCGACAAGCACCAATACGCCGAAACCACCGTTACGCTGGACTGCGGCGGCCATGCCTTTACAGCCAAGGGCAAAATGGTGACAGCTCCCGGCTGGAAAGCCATTGACCGTGCCTTTCACACTTCTCTTACCGGCAAGGCAGACGAGGAAAAGGCCACTCTGCTGCCCGAACTGACCAAGGGACAGACCATCCCCGCCAAAGCCTCCATTCGAGAGGGCAAGACCACGCCGCCCAAGCATTATACCGAGGACACCTTGCTTTCCGCTATGGAAACTGCCGGGGTCGAGGATATGCCGGAGGACGCCGAGCGCAAAGGTTTAGGAACACCGGCCACCCGCGCTGGGATTCTGGAAAAGCTGGTCAAGACCGAGCTGGTGGAGCGTTCTGGCGATAAGAAAACCAAGTTTTTGCTACCCACAAAAAAGGGCGTCAACCTAATTGCCGTTGCTCCAGAAGAAATCGCATCCCCGCTGCTGACCGCTGAATGGGAGCAGAAATTGAAGCTGGTGGAGCGCGGCCAGCTGCCCGCCGCAGACTTCATGGCTGGAATCACCGAGCAGACCACCACCCTTGTGAAACGCTATGATGCCATCCGGCAGGAAGTGGACACTTCTGTGTTTCAGCAGGAACGGGCAAGCATCGGCAACTGCCCTCGCTGCGGCGGGCCAGTGGTGGAGATTTCCAAGGGCTTTGTGTGCGACAACCGTGGCTGCGGCTTCGCTCTCTGGAAAGACAACCGCTTTTTCGCCGCCAAGAAAAAAGTGCTGACCAAGCAGTTGGCCACCGCCCTGCTGAAAGATGGCAGCGCCAAACTCACCGGGTGCCATTCAGAAAAGACCGGCAAAACCTATGACGCCACCGTACTGCTGGACGATACAGGCGGCAAGTACATTAATTTTAAGCTACAATTTTAATTTATTTCAATCTTCGCCAACGTGTTGTATAATAATATCTAAAATACGGCAGAAAGATTAACTATTAAAAGTCAAGCGCGAAACTGAGGATGGTGGTCAAAAAACAGATGGTTCAAAATGGGTATAGCAAAGCAAAGGCTCGTCAGGGCCCCATGCAGGCTATTGAGTGAAAGCTACGCTGCCATGCGATAAGATTCTCTGGATTTTTCTAAGGCGTAGATGAGCCGTATCAGCTTTTTGGCAGCATGAGAAATGGCGACATTGTAATGCTTGCCCTCCGCACGTTTCTTCGAGAGATAGGCGGCAAAGGTTGGGTCCCAAAGGCAAACGTATTTGGTGGCATTGTAGATCGCATAGCGCAGGTATCTGGAGCCTCGCTTTTCCATGTGGGCATAGCAGTTCTTGAGCTGCCCTGATTGGTAAGTCGAGGGCGATAGCCCGGCGTAGGCCAACAGTTTGTTAGGAGACTCGAACCGGGAAAAGTCGCCAACCTCGGCAAGTATCATAGCTCCCATCCGGGTGCCGATGCCAGGGATAGTGGTAATGGGAGAATGTAGCTCGTTCATGATGTTTTGGATTGCGGTCTCAATTTCATCAATCTCCGCGTCTAACTCCCGAACGAGGTGGATGGTGTGGCGAAGCTCCAACGACTTTGCAGGCATCACTGAGCCAATGGATTTTCTGGCTGCCTCTCGGATATTCAAAGCCATGTCCCGCCCATATCGACCTCTGGAAGCATCATGTAAAAGTGTTTTCAGCCGCGTCAGATGAGCTTCTGCAATCTGCTCAGCTCCGGGAAACTCCTCTAGCAAGGCGTAAACGGAGACCATGTGAAGTGTCGGCACCAGCTTTTCCAGTTCAGGGAACAGGATGCAGACCAAGCGAGCAATCGACTGCTTAAGCCGGCCACGCTCTTTCACCTTGTCAAAACGGTATCTTGTCAGTGACTTTAACTCCTCGTTGAGGTATGCTGTGTCTGTGTAGGGCTTGAGGCCCACATCGGACAAAAGCATAGCCGCAATCGTTCGCGCATCTACACGGTCGGTCTTCGTCTTTCTGAGGCTGAGACTCTTCCGGTAAAGATTCGTGTGCAAGGGGTTTAAGACATAGGTGGCGAGACCGTTGTCAAGAAGAAACCCGAGAATGTTGTAGCTGTAATGCCCGGTAGCCTCAAGTCCTACTTTTATTTTGTCCCCAGGCGGAGTACAGTCCCGAATTCTTTGCAGCAGGCAGTAAAAGCCATCGATGCTGTTTGGAATGGTAAACACATCCGCGAGAACTTTTCCTTCCGAGCTGACGATGAAGCAGTCGTGCTTGTCCTTGGCGACGTCGATTCCAACAGAAATCATAGCAAAACCTCCAGCGGTAAGATTGTGATGCTGCATCCACAGGGCACTTTGCTCTTGTAACCTTGTTCCACATAAACCGTCTGGCGGTATTTAACTGATTAACAAACCTGCAAAGGGCTGTGGTTGGAACCTTTCTGAAACCATCTTGTGGTAGGCGTGACAAACCAATCCACAGCATCCCTTACAGTGTAGCACTGCCCTTGGAGAGGGGCTTTAATAACTACTACTTTATAATACAAGGTGTGGAAATGTATGCCCAAACAAAGCATTGACGAGCGCCGTAGTATGAAAATTTTATTAGGGCAAGCAAAAGCCTTAGAAGAAACAATGCAACAAGTAATAAATCATGATGAGAAAACCGCATTTAAGTATGTTGCTTGCAATGATTTTGTTAGAGCTTATCAAGAATTAGCCGATGCCTCCACAAGTTACATTCATTTTTCAGCACCATACCACTCATACGATTTAGAGAAGCTGAAAAATCCTTATGACATGATAGCACTTGAACAACAGGCTTTATTTCAGTCTGTTTTCTTTTCCGTGAAAATGCTTATTGTTAATCTACAAGCATATTTTGACTTTGCTTCTGATGAAACGGATAATTTGGAGAATTTGATTTTTAAGCGATTCAGAAGCCTTTTCAGAGACGCACCTATAAACGAAAAAGAAGTTCAAAATACATTGGAGAACCTTTTTATCAGTAATGGTATGGACAAAGGAATTGACTATGACCGCGAAACTGGAAAATTCAATTTTTCTGGGCGAGAGTACATTCCTGATTTTATTATTCCTAAATTGCGTCTTTGCATAGAAGTAAAACTATTGAAGGACGCTGCAAGAAAATCAAAGATTATTGAAGAAATCAATGCTGATATAACAGCATATGGAAAGCAGTATGAACGAATTTTATTTGTAGTCTATGATATAGGATGCATCCGCGATGAGATAGAGTTCAAACGCGACATTGAAGCAAGTGGTGACATAAAGCTGTTGCTTATTAAGCATTGAACTATGTTGCCAACTAGCCAGACGGCCAACCAGCTGTCTGGCTGTTTTATGCCCAAATGAAAGGAGCAATTTACATGGCAGACTATCAGAAACCCGCAGACCGCATGAAAGAAGTCACCGATAAGCTGGAACAGGGCATTCAAGACCTGTTTTCCAGCAAGAAATATGCGGCCTATCTCAAAACTATGTCCAAGTTTTACAATTACAGCTTCAACAACACCTTACTGATCTATATGCAGCGCCCGGATGCTTCGCTGGTGGCTGGGTACGGAGCATGGCAGAAAAACTTTGGCCGTCAAGTTAAACGCGGCGAACATGGTATCAAAATTCTGGCCCCGTCGCCCTACAAAACCAAGATGGAAATGGAGCGTATCGACCCCGCAACAAACCATCCAATGATCGGCAGGGACGGCAAGCCCGTCACCGAGGAAGTGGAGATTCAGAGGGCCGCATTCCGGCCCGTAACCGTCTTTGACGTGTCCCAGACAGACGGTAAAGAGCTGCCCGCGCTGGGCGCAAATGAACTGACAGGCGACGTAGAAAACTACGCCGTCTTTTTTAATGCCCTGAAAGAAACCGCGCCGGTGCCGATTGGCTTTGAGCAGATTGCCAGCGGGGCCAAGGGTTATTTTCACGGTGAGGAGCAGCGCATTGCCATTCAGGAGGGCATGAGCGAAATTCAGACCGTGAAAACGGTCATCCACGAAATTGCCCATGCCACACTGCACAATTATCATGCCGACAGGGAAACGGATATTCCCCCGGAGGATCGCAAGGATCGGCGCACCAAGGAGGTGGAGGCCGAAAGTGTGGCCTACACCGTCTGCCAGCACTATGGCATTGACACGTCCGACTATTCCTTTGCCTATGTGGCCGGTTGGAGCAGCGGACGTGATACCAAAGAACTGAAAAGCTCTATGGAGCTGATCCGTACCACCGCAGCCGGGCTGATTGGAGAAATCGACGACAGGGTTCAGCAGCTTACCCGCCAGCAGGATCAGGAAAAGCCTGCCGACCTCTCCCGTGCTGATTCTCTGGCATGGGACGTGGATTTGTTTATGCGACACTATTTGGACGGATATTCCGAAATCGTCAAGGACATAGGCAAAGACCGACAGCAGATCGCAGATACCCTTGCAAATGATGAAAATGAACGACTACTTTTGTGGTCAACGGTTAAAAGCATTGGCGACGATCACCCCGATTTACAGGCGCAGGCCTATGCGCTGGCAGATCAAATCGACCAGTTCCCGGACAGCTTCACGATTTACCAGCTGAAAAGCGACGCTGCCGACCGGCGCGGCCTTGCTTTTGAATCCATTGATGCTATCCATGAGCGTGGCTTTGAAGTGAACGCCGAGAATTATAACCGCATTTACACCGCTCCGCTGGCTGCGGGCGTTACGCTGGAAAGCATCTACGAAAAATTCAATCTTGACCACCCGGAAGATTTTCATGGTCATTCGCTCTCAGTGTCTGATGTGGTGGTACTGCATCAAGCAGGCCGGGACACCGCTCATTACTGCGACAGCTTTGGATTTACCGAAGTGCCGGTGTTTCTGGCACAGGAGCAGAACAAAACAAATCCGCTGGAAACTGCCGAGAAATCCACGGAGAAGAATTACAACATGATTGACGGGCAGCTGAACAACACGCCGCCGCAGGAGGCCGAGCAGAGCCAGCTTGCCACGCTGGAAGCGAAGGCCGCCGCTGGGGAGCCTGTTTCTGTCCTGGCACTGGCTAAGGCCGTCAAAGAGGAAAAGTGCCTGCGGGAACCGGAGAAGCCGCGTAGCCGAAAGCCCAAAACTAAGGGGCCGGAAAGGAGCTGACGCCATGAACAAATTTGAAAACGTAGATGTACTGTCGGCCCTGAACGGCATTATGCGAACAAATACCGTCTACTTTCAGAACGATTTTGATATAGATAAAAAGATTCTGCTGAAAGCGGCGGAAATCCCGGAAAAAGGGCCAATGCTTTGGTTTTCCCGCCCCTCTGGGACGTGCTGCGTTTCCGAACATGATGTTTTTCTGAAAGGCACCCACGCACACAACACATGGAAATTTTACGGAGAACAAACCAGTGACAAACTGCTGGCCTATGCCGTGGAGCTGTCTGGCATGAAAAGCGGCAGACTTATGGGAAATCTCTATGAGCTGGACTACAGCACACACTGGCAGCACGTCCGGGATACTGCCTTACAGCCGGAAACCGTCGCTGTAACCTATGAAGATGGGCATACCCGAAAGTTTCCTGTGGAGGAATTGCGTGCTGTCACAAACGGGTATTATGGCTCTGCCACAGCGATACAGTACGAACCGCATAACCAGATTGGCTTTCAAATTCTGCTGAATCAGGAACGGTTAAACCGCCGTGATCTGCCGCCCGCAGACATCAGTCAGCATATCGCCAGCCTGCGGGATAAGATGGCCGTGGCTGAGGATGCCCCCAGTCAACGGCCAGTCAAACCGAAGAAACACGAAAAGGAGCGATAACACTATGATAAATTTCACCGTTGAGGAAACCAACCTGATTGCTATTTACCACCGAGGCCCGCGCCTGATGACTATTGCCAGTCTGAGAGAAAACCGGCCCTATATGGATGCGGAACTTCTGCCCGTTATGGACAGCTGCATTATAAAACTGGACGCCATGCCCGACGCCGACTATACGGCCATTGTATTTGAGGCGGCCACCGACGAGGAACCAACATGACCGCCCGCAAGCGTGACCAGCCACTTTATTTCATGGTGACGCCAGAAGAACGGGCAAAAATCACAGCCCGTATGGCCGAACTGGGAACCACCAACACCGGAGCCTATCTTCGCAAAATGGCGATTGACGGCTATATCGTTAAGCTGGATTTATCCGGCATCAATGAGCTGGTGACGCTGTTGCGAAACTCTACCAACAACCTAAACCAGATTGCCCGCCGTGCCAATGAAACCCGGAGCATTTATGAGGCCGACGTCGAGGACATACGACGTCGGTACAATGAGCTTTGGGACACGGCGAACAAGATACTGCTGGAACTGGCAGAGATATAAAACGGGACATATGAGCCGCATCCTTGACAGCTTTTTTTGCTCATGCTACGCTCACAGCAGAAACCCGGTAAGGAGGGCTATTTATGAGGATTCTATTCAAGATTTTTCTATTGCCGGTGGTGCTGGTGCTGACTCTCTTTGTGGCAATATGCCGGTTCTTCTGCACCGTTTCCAGCATGGTATTATCCATTCTGGCCTCGCTGCTGTTTCTTTGCGGACTGGGCTGTATTGTCCTGCTACGGGATATGCCCGGCGCGGTGCCGATTCTGATTTTCGCGTTTGCTATCAGCCCCTATGGCATCCCTGCCGTGGCCGAATGGCTCACGGATCGGCTGGACGATCTGAACGGATTGATTAAGGCTATTTGATTGGAGGACCCCGGCATAGCAGTTTGATTTTCTGCTATGCCGGGTTCTTTTTGTGTGATATAATAAAATAAAAAGTGCGTTATTGTGTAACGTGATAGAATAATAAGAAAGCGGGGTACAGTGAATGAATAAAATATTTCTTTCGCACAGTAGCAAAGATAAGCCCTACGTTTCGTATATTGCTGAGTGCTTCGGGAAAGACAATTGCGTTTATGATCAGATGTGTTTCGAAGCTGGCATGAAAAATCTGGATGAAATATTCCGTGGGATTGATCACACCGGGATCTTTGTAGTCTTTTTGTCTAATAATTCTCTCGACTCCGATTGGGTTCAAAAAGAATTGTCGATTGCTGATGAGCGTCTAAACCATGATGTCAGAAAGTTGTCACAAATCCTTCCTATAATAATTGATCCGTCAATTACGCATAATGATAGCAGGATTCCAAGCTTTATCAAAAATGGCTTTGGTTCTTATAATCTTCGCGTTATTGCAAGTAATGTCGTTGCATATAGGAAAATTAAAGCTCAACAAGTAAAATATTTAATGGAAAATCACCTTCTTCAACCCGACATGATGGAATGTTTCTATGGGCGAGATGAGGAAATCGCATCTTTCAAAAAAGCGTTTGACGCTGGTGATGGAATAAAGTGCGTTGTAGCAAATGGCTTTCCGGGGATTGGTCGCAAAGCATACTTATTACAATGCCTAAGAAACACCAAAATAATAGAAGAGTACTACACCCCACCAACGATTTCACTTAATGGATTAGAATCAATTGAAGATTTAATAATCAAATTATCTGAAATTGGTTTTGGGGATAACACTCTTGAAACTGTAGCAACTTTGGTGGGTATAGATTCCAAAATTGATATTTTGAAAAATGTATTTCAAGATATACAGAATTATCAGGAGCAGGTTATTATATACGACGATAATTGCCTTATAAACCGGAGAGGCGAAATTGTATATTGGTTTACAAGGGCATTACAAGCAATCAGGCCTGAAGTCACCTTTGTTATAGCATCCAGCAATGCAATTGGAATGTATGCACTGCGAGCCAATCCAAGCGTTTTTTCTCAGCCATTGACATCACTGCCTTATACAGAATGGATGGGACTAATGCGGGTCTATGGTAAAAAGCTTGGCGTTGAATTATCATTAGAAGATCGCTCTTATTTCAAGGATATACTTACGGGCTATCCGCCTCAGGTGCGATATTGTGTTGAACGCATTAAAGACACCTCAATAACGGAAGTAAAAGATAGCTCTTACAGAATTATCGAACGGTTCTCTCCAAAAGTCACGGAAATGCTTGAATCCGCAATACCAAAAGAGTTGCATGAAGATGGTTATGGATTGCTTTCATTTATTTCTTCTTATGGTATTGTTCCCACCGATTTACTGGTTGCAGTTCTAAAAGCGAAAGATTCATATCGAGATTTATTTTCTTTATTTAAGACTCTTACAATATGCCGTTATCTTGGCATTTCAAATGAATATGTCGAGGTAAACCCAGTAATAAGCGATTATATACAACGGGGACGTTTCGATTTGCCGGATGATATTAGAGAAATTCTAAGCGAGCGACTTTCGGCATTTAATGCTCTGATTGAAGTTGCAGATCGGACAAAAGCGGAAGATTTTGAAAATCTAAAATACTATTTGAAAGCAAATATAATTGCCGGAAAAAGCATACCTGAACGTTTTATGTATTCGACACTATATTTATCTTCAATTTATGATTTATATAATCATCAAAAATACACTCAGGTTATCAATTTAGTTCAAAAATTAAAAGATACCAACGCTTTTTCTCGTTATGATGTTCCCGTGCAAATAAGAATACAGGGATACTACTGCCGCTCACTCGCTCGTGAAACAAACGCAAAATTTTATGAGGAAGTAGAGTTTTTTCATCATGGCGATGACAAAGACGATGATAATGAATATAATTTTTTGCGTGGGTTCATGTTTAGGCATAACTCTGAGTACGGGAAAGCGCTGGAACGTTATAGACGCGTATTGGACAAGCAACCCCGACACAGAAGCGCCATGCGTGAGATTGTAATTGTCTATCGTGGGTTGGAGGATTATGAAAGTGCATATGAATATGCCAAAACAAATTATTTAAGAGATCCTGAAAACTTATATCAAATTCAACCTTTTTTTGAAATATTGGTTAGAAAACCAGAAACGGAAAGAACCGATACTGAAAACCAATATATAGATGAAATGCTCAAAACGACCGATAGAATCAGTGCCGCAAAACCTAATACTACCTATTATGAAATTCTTGGACAATATGCCGCATACATAGAAAAAGACAAAAATCGTTCAATTGCTCTTTTAACAGAAGGTGTAAAAAAATTTCCGGATTCATCGTATGTAGTAAAATCATTATTTGATTGTAGCGAACTATTTGGTGACATGACTAATATGAGTCTTGCTATTACCCATATGGAAACGCTGACCAGTGACAATAAAGCGACGAAGATTGCCTATGACATTCGCATGGCCTTGTATAATGCACACCAAAGAAAGCCTGCCGATTTTGTTTATCATTGCATCTCCAGTATAGCTGGTATAGACGACGAGGCAAAAGCACGTATAACCAAAAGAGTTCAAACTATCATGAAATGATTTGCAAATATGCAGAACAGGGGGGCCAGCTGGCCCCTCTGTTCTCTTATTTCCCAAGAAAGGAGAACCACCTATGGCAACCACTCGTTTATTCTCCATGCACGTCAACAAGGGCAAGACCGTTGCCGCCTCTATCAAGAGCCGTACCGACTATGCCAAGAATCCAGATAAAACCGATGGAGGAGAGTTTGTCAGCTCCTATGAGTGCGATCCGGCTACGGTAGACGCGCAGTTTCTTCTTGCTAAGAAACAATATCTCGCCAATACAGGCCGGGAGCAAAAGCGGGATGTACTGGCCTACCAGATACGCCAGTCATTCAAGCCCGGCGAGATCACGCCGGAACTGGCAAACCAAATCGGTTATGAACTGGCTATGCAATGGACAAAAGGAAGCCATCAATTCATCGTTGCCACCCACATTGACAAGCAGCATATTCATAACCATATCGTTTATAATTCTACATCGCTGAACTGCACGCGCAAGTTCAGCGATTTTTTATGTTCTGGCCGAGCTGTGCGCCGGATCAGTGACCGTCTCTGTCTTGAACACGGCCTTTCAATTATTGAAAATCCGAAGTCCGGCAGGCACGGCTATGGTAAATGGCTGGGCGATCAGAAGCCCGCCAGCTGGCAGGATAAACTGCGAAGTGCCATCGACGCTGCACTGGCCGAAAAGCCTGCCGACCTCGATGCTTTTTTGCTGCAAATGAAAGCTGCTGGTTATGAAGTGAAGCAGGGTAAAAATCTGGCGTTCAAGGCTAAAGGACAACAGCGTTTTTCCCGCTGCCGGGCGCTGGGTGACGATTATTCTGATACTGCCATTTTGGAACGGATCGCAGGCAAACATGCTGCTCCCTGCCGAAAACGGCAGCCGGTTAAGCAGGCGGCAAAGGTCAGTCTACTGGTGGATATTCAGGCAAAATTGCAGGCTGGAAAAGGTGCCGGGTATGAACGCTGGGCCAAGGTATTCAATCTCAAACAAATGGCAAAAACCATCAACTACCTTTCAGAAAACGGGTTACTGGAATATTCTCAGCTGGCCGATAAAACCGTACAGGCCACCTCACATTTTAATGCTCTTTCCAGCCAGATCAAGCAGGCAGAATCTCGAATGGCTGAGATCACTGCTTTGGAAAAACAGATTGTCAATTACGCCAAGACCCGTGAAACCTACATTGCCTATCGCAAGGCTGGATACAGCCCAAAATTCAGAGCCAAACATGAGCAGGAAATCATTTTACATCAGGCGGCCAAAGATGCCTTTTCTGCGCTGAATACCAAAAAGCTACCGACGATCAAAGTGCTGAAAGCAGAGTATGACGAGCTGCTGATTCAAAAGAAAAAGGCATATTCGGAATATGCTGCCGCCAAAAAGGAAATGCAGGAAGCCGCCACGGCCAAGGCCAATGTAGATCGGCTTTTGGGTGCAGAGGAACAACAGACTGGGCAAGAGCAGACAAAAGAAAAAGAGAATAGCAAAAGACAAAATTGCTGCAAATAAAAAGCAGACAGTATCTGCTTTTAATACTGTCCGCTTTTATTCTGCATCTTTCATTCTTTCAATGAAACCGATTAGCAGTGCAACGTCTTTGTCAGGCATTGTGTGAATATAATCTATCGCTTTTTGCTGTGTCAATGTGGTAGCCATTTCTTTGTTAAAGAATTCGGTTGGAGTAATGCCAAGATACTCACAAATATAGAGAAATTCGCTCATAGATGGCAGCGCCCTGCCTGATGTGATGCTGCGAATATAACTGGTGCTGTGGCCCAAATCAAGACTCATTTTTCGTTCAGAAATTTGTTTTTCTTCACGGAGAGTGGAAAGCCGTTCCCGGATAAAATTTTCGTCCATGCACATTCCTCCTTGTGTGATAATCATAATTCACACGAAAAAGAAAACCGAGCGATTTTATCGCCTGTTTACATTGAAATAAGCGTATATATCGCTTATAATCAAATAGTTCAGGCGATTATAGTATTTATTAAGGAGAATGTTTTATGAGCATGAGAAGCATATATCGCAAAATTGCTAAAAAGCATGGTGTTAGCATGAAATCCGTTAAAGAGGAAATGCAGTCCGCAATCACAGAGGCCTATACCAATCCGCGCAATAATGATGGGGTCACAAAAGCCTATCAGCGCCGGGTACCTGCGAAGAATGAGATACCTACCCCCGAAGAAATGATTCGATATGTGGCAGCAGAGGTAAAGAAAAAACGATAAAAAATGAAGCAGTCAGTTTTGTCATTGCGGGCATTGCTGACTGCTTCCTTTTATCGTATTCCAATTTCGCGCCAAACTGATCGTATCTCTAAAAGCGTTCAAAGAACGCGCAGCCACCGAATGAAATTCGGTGTTCAACAGGGGGATTGGGGGCTGGCCCTCAACAAGCATTTTTGTGTGCCTGACGGAACGGCAGGTGAACAAAAAAGAGGGAGTGTATATGCACTCCCCCTGCTTGCCAGTATTGTGACGCCCCCTACCGCTTGCATATAAATTGGAAAAATAAACTATGCCTTCGGCTAAATCTGCTGTATAATAAAAATGGCCAATTATATGTTCCGAAAGGAGATTTTTTTATGAGATTCTTATATTCAGATATACTCCCGCTGGGAATGCCCGCCGGGCAGGAATCTATAGCGGATTGTTTCCGCAGGGAGGCTGGTGCCGCCGATCAAATAGAAATTGCTGTCGGTTATGTCTCCAAGGCGTCTATTGAAGAATTAGATCGAATTGTAGACGAGTGCGGGTTGGAGAATATTCGGCTTACCATAGGGATGTATTATGTGGAAGGAATGCCGGAAGGATCATACCATGCGGCCTGTGCTTTGAACCGCAAGTGGCAGGATGCAGGACACGGTGAAGTCCGTATTGTTAAAACATTTAAGTATCATGGGAAACTGTATTTGTTTTACAAAGACGGCGCACCAACTTCCTGCATCATCGGCTCAGCAAACCTTGGTGTGATAAAACTGGAAGCAGGCAACCGGCGTCAATATGAAATCTCCGCAGTTACGGATGACCCGGCAGAGTGTGCGGATGCTGCCGCATTTATTCAGCGTCTGAACCAGCCAGCGTGTTCCCTAAATATTTCCGAAATAACTGATATGCCGATCATCCGCGAAATCAATACATCACTGACTGGGATTGAAACCGTTTCGCAGATTCCACAGGCAGAGGTGGATATTTACCAGCATCATAAAACGGCTGTTGCTTTCCAACTTCCCATCAAAGTGCCAGCGTATGCGGAACGGCACATGGACGATGGCAAGCACTATACAAAATCCAACTTAAATGTAAGCTATGCCGCGCCAAGAAGTGCGCGGAAATCCCGCGACTGGTACGAAACTCAGTTTACGGTGAGTAAACAGATTACACAGCTGGCTGGCTACCCGGAAAAGAACGTATCGTTCTTTGTGGTAACAGATGACGGCTACACTTTCAAAGCACATACTACCAGCGATGGAAACAAGCAGTTCAGTGCAGTTGGGGACGAGCTGATTATGGGTCGTTGGATTAAAGGACGGCTGGCTGCCGCTGGGCTTGTCTCGCCAGTAAATGATACGCAGGCAGATACTGACCGTGCCGGAATGATTACTAAAGAAATGCTGGCAGCGTATGGATGCAACACCATTGTGCTGACCAAGACAAACCAGCGCAAAGAGGACGATGACGGAACGATGCTTGATGTGTGGCTGTTATCATTTGAGGCCGCGCCGGACGTGGAAGGTGGTTGATTGAATGCCCTTCTTAAAAACATATTTGAAGCTGATTGCAGATCGTGGAAACCCCAAGCTGGCAGATTCAATTTCCACCACTGCGGAAAATGTTGGTGAAAAATATATTCGTAATTTTTCCTTCTGCAGCCATGAAATTGGGCTTCTGTTCGGCAATGTGCAGTCTGGAAAAACCGGCCAGATGTTTGGCATTATGTGCAAAGCGGCCGACCTCGGCTTTCCGGCGTTTGTTCTTCTTACCACAGACAATGTTGCCCTCCAGCAGCAGACTTTATCGCGCGTGAAATCTGATCTGCCAGACTTCTGCATCTGCGGAGAAAATGATTCGGGGCTGTTCATTGAAAACAGTCTGCTCCGTCCAGCAGTTATTGTTCTAAAAAAGAATTATCGCACCCTGCGCCTGTGGGCTAATGTCTTTGCTTCCACCGGCTTTATGAAGGGCAATCCTCTGTTTATTGTTGACGATGAAGCCGACGCCGCTTCGCTTAACACCTTGGTTAATCGCGGGAGACAGTCCTCCATCAATAAATATCTGGACTCCATTAAGAATGGAGCATCCAGCAGCATTTACCTGCAAGTAACCGGAACTCCTCAGGCCGTTTTGCTGCAGACTTTGGCATCTGGATGGCGGCCTTATTTCACTTACTATTTCGAGCCGGGCGACGGATACCTTGGCGGTGACTTTTTCTTTCCCAAAAACAAAACTGCGGACTGCATCAGCTATCTGGAAAAGCTCAAGAATCCCATGCGCGGCGTTGTGCTTCATCACTTGGCAGTGTCCGGTCAAATATTATCTTCGGGTGGCACAGTCTCTAACTGCCTGATCCACCCCAGTGTCCGTCAGGCCGTTCACAGCCGATATGCCAAAGAAGCGCTGGACGAACTTCAATGGTGTCGTGAGCATTTGGAGTCTGGCTTCAAAGAGGAATTAAAACAGCAGTATGACGCACTTGATCCCCAGAAATCCGAAAAGAGCGGATTTGAAGCTGTTTTTGCTCAGGCAGTGCAGCTTCTAAACAGCGGCAGCATCAAGGTGCTTGTGATGAACGGAAGAACTGATATTTCCAGTGAGGAATACTCGTCTGGCTCTAATATCGTGATCGGAGGCAACACCCTTGGACGTGGTGTCACGTTTCCGTCCCTGCACACAATCTACTATACCAGAACCAGCAAAAAGCCACAGGCCGATACCATGTGGCAGCACAGCCGTATGTTCGGCTATGACCGTGATCCCGGTATGATGCGTGTTTACATTGACGAACCGCTGTATAAGCTCTTCTCGGATATTAACGCTACCAATAATTCGATTATCGCACAAGTTGAAAGCGGCAGTGAGCATATCAAAATATACTATCCACAGGGGCTGAATCCAACCCGTGCAAACGTTTTGGATAACAAAAAAGTATTCATGCTGTCCGGCGGCACTAACTACTATCCCTTCAACCCGGAGAACAACACTATTGCCGATTTGGACAGCCTGCTGGCCCCCTTTACAGAGGCGGAGCCGTCTTATCAAGTCAATCTGCGGCTGATGAAAGAGATTTTCAGCCACATTGCATCAGATGATGATTTCAATACTGCCAGCTTTGTTTCAGTGCTGGACACAATGCTTGCAGAGGCACCTGCCGCACAGGGCATCCTTATTGTGCGGCGCGGCAGAGACGTTGCAAAAGGCACGGGTGCTTTGCTGTCACCGAACGACTGGTCATTGGGGGCATCCTATTCCCAGCAGGTCGTTTTAACACTTTACAAAATGACCGGCAGAAAAGGATGGGGCGGCAGAGAACTGTGGGTTCCCAACATTAAACTGCCAGACAATGTTGTGTATTACGATGTGAAAGACGAACAGACGGAACCAGAGGGTGAATGATATTCATGGATGATCTTACGCCGGAGCAGCGCCGCAGAAATATGCAGGCAATCAAAAGCAAAGATACCACCATTGAGCTGATGCTTCGCAAGGCTCTCTGGCATGAGGGAATCCGATACAGGAAAAATTATAAGAAGCTCCCGGGCAAACCTGACATTGTGCTCACAAAACACAAAATTGCAGTTTTCTGTGATTCAGATTACTGGCACGGCTATGACTGGGAGAACCGGCAGAATCGCATAAAATCAAACCGCGATTACTGGATACCCAAGATTGAACGCAATATGGAACGAGATCAAGAGGTCAACCGACAGCTGGAAGAATCCGGCTGGACTGTTTTGCGGTTTTGGGAGTGGCAGATCAGAAAGCGCCTGCCAGACTGCGTCGCCGAAATCATAAACGCGGTGAACTGCTGTAAAGCGAAAGAGAGATGAAAAGCCATGCTCAATGTTAAAAACATCATGCTCACCCAGTAGGAACTTCAACAGTGCATGGAGTTTTCCTCTAAAAGCGCTCCAACACAGCAGTCAATAGAATTCGGCCAGAGGACAACCAAAGCTCGATCAACTTCGGAGATAGCACGGGATAATCTGATTGGCAAGATTGCAGAAACCGCCTTTGCCAAAATGCTGAAAGAGAATTACGGAATAGATGTCCCATTGGATTTCAACTACTACCCTCGCGGGAAGTGGGACGATCAAGATGCCGTTATCAATGGCTGGCGCATTGATGTCAAAGGTACAAGAAAGGGCGGCCATTGGATGCTGATTGAGTGGAACAAGCTCAATTTCCGTCAGCGGGACAACAATTTATCTCACCTATATGTAATGTTCTCCGTTTCGTGGGATAGAAAAACAGATAAGCCCACCGGTGAGGTAAGCTATGAAGGGGCCGTGTCTCTCAAAAAGCTCTGCAAGGAATGTGCAACCACCAAAGAGCTTCCTAAGGGGACGACTCTTCCGGGAACTCGCACAGTTTTGCAAGCGGACAATTATGGGATTGAATTCAAAAATCTTTACAAGCATCTAAACCATCTTGTGAGATACTTAACCGATCAGGAGCCGCCAGCGGCTATGACCAATAACTATCGAAATCCTTATACAGGTAAAACCACTATTGAGATTATTGGCTTAGACACGCTTCCTGCAGAAGGAAGTGCCAATTTGGCAAGCCAGCAGTATCCGGCAGCCTCCGAAAAGCCGAAAAACGTGTTTTCCATGCTTTTAGATTGGCTGACGCATACTTTTAGTTGAACCGATTTTCCTTAAACAAAGCAGTGCCGTGGAAG
>JAYFNM010000016.1:0-74929 GCA_034933465.1 Oscillospiraceae bacterium
GGAGGAGAGCATCTGCCGCGTCGCGCAGATGGGCAGAGCCGCCGGGATGCACCTTATAATCGCGACCCAGCGCCCCTCGGCCGACGTCATAACCGGCCTTATGAAGGCCAACATCCCCTCGCGCATCGCCTTCGCGGTCTCCTCCGCGATGGAGAGCCGCATAATCCTCGACCAGGCCGGGGCGGAAAAGCTCGTCGGCATGGGCGATATGCTGTTTTTCCCGCTCGGCTGCGGCAAGCCGACGCGCATTCAGGGCGCCTTCGTCTCCGACGAGGAGAGGGAGGACGTAATACAGTTCGTCAAGGAGGGCGCGGGCGAGTCGGAGCACAACAGCGAGATAGAGGAATTCATGGACAAGGCCGCCGAGGACAAGGGCGCGCAGGACGGCGCAAAGGCCGCCAAGGACGAGGACGCGTCGGGCAGCTACGACGAGATGCTGCCGCAGGCGGTGGAGGTCATCATCGAGACGGGCTCCTGCTCGGTCTCCATGCTCCAGCGCCGCGTCAAGCTCGGGTACTCGCGCGCCGCAAGGATAGTAGACCAGATGGAGGAGCTCGGCATCGTCGGCTCCTACGAGGGCGCAAAGCCCCGGCAGGTCCTTGTTGACAGGGCCGGCTGGCACGATATCCAGGTCAAGCTCGGCACGATCAGCGGGGACGACGATATGGCGCTCGCCGCGGAGATGAACGGCGCTTTGGATGATTTTGATAACTGACAGGACAAAAGGGCGGTTTATCGCCCTTTTGCGGTATAAAAAATGAACTATTTTGCCCCGAAAATGTCCCCGCAGGAGATAAACCGGATAAGTATGCTCGGCCTTGCGCATATCGGCGACGGTGTGTATGAGCTTTTGACGCGCACCATGCTGTGCGCGCAGGGGCACTCCGCCGTGCAGACCCTGCACACGCTGACGGTGTCCTTCGTCAACGCCCCGGCGCAGGCGCTCGCCGCCGCGAAGATACAGCCGCTTCTCACCGAAGAGGAGCGCGCGGTATACAGGCGCGGCCGCAACGCCCGCGTAAACTCGGTCCCGCAGAAGGCCGACCTCGGGCAGTACCATGCCGCGACGGGGCTCGAGGCGCTTTTCGGCTGGCTGTATCTGCGCGGCGGGACAGACCGGATAAACGAACTTTTCGCCGCGATAATGGGCGATAATACGGAGAAATAACAATGCCTCTTGACGCGATCACTATCTCCGCGCTGACGGCGGAGCTGAAAACAAAGCTCGTGGGCGGCAGAATAGACAAGGTGCAGCAGCCCGAGCGGGACATGCTGCTGATTTCGCTGCGAAATCAGGGGGAGAACCTTCGCCTTCTGATAGCGGCCGGGACCGGCAACGCGCGGATACAGCTCACCGGGGAGAGCTTCGAGAACCCGGCAGAGCCGCCGATGTTCTGTATGCTCATGCGTAAGCACCTCGTGGGCGCGCGCATTACGGCGGTGAGCCAGCCGGATATGGAGCGCATGGCGGTCATCGAGCTCGACTCGCGGGATGAGCTCGGCGTCGCCGCGCGCAGAAGGCTCGTCGTGGAGATGATAGGCCGCAGCTCGAATCTCGCCCTCGTCGGAGAGGACGGGCGCATAATCGACTGTATGCGCCGGGCGGATTTCGCGGGAGACGCCGCGCGGCGTATGCTGCCCGGGATGCTCTACCGCCTGCCGCCGAAGCAGGACAAGGCGGACTTTTTCGGCGCGTCGGACGGGGACATCGTGGCGATGGCGCGCGCCGCCGACCGGGAAGTCCCTGTGGACAAATGGCTGCTCGACAGCTTTTCGGGGCTCTCGCCGCTCGTCTGCCGCGAGCTCGCCTTTCGCTGCGGCGGGAGCTACGACAGCGTGGCGGAGAGCATGGAGGCGCTCAGGGAGACGGTGAGGGCGCGGGAGCTCACGCCCATTATGCTGACGCGCGACGGAAGGCCGCTCGATTTCAGCTTTATGCGCATCTCGCAATACGGAACCACCGCCGCCGCGGAGACCTTCGAAAGCTTTTCCGCCCTGCTCGACGCGTTTTTTTCCCGCCGCGACAGAGCCGAGCAGCAGCGCCGCCGCGGACATGAGCTGCAGCGCGGCGTGAAGACCGCGCGCGACAGGCTCGTCAGAAAGCTGAGCGGCCAGCGGCAGGAGCTTGCGCGCACCGACAGCAGGGAGGACGTGCGGATAAAGGCGGAGCTTATAACTGCCAATATCTACCGCATGAAAAAGGGCGAGAGGGTCTTGACCTGTCAGAACTATTACGAGGCCGGCTGCCCGGAGCTCGACATCGAGCTTGACGCGCTCAAAACGCCGCAGCAGAACGCCGCGGCGCTGTATAAGGAGTATAACAAGCTCAAGGGCGCGAAGCTGCATCTGACGGCGATAGTCGAGCAGGGGGAGCGGCAGCTCGACTATCTCAACAGCGTGATCGAGGAGATAGACCGGGCGGAGAGCGAGAAGGATATCTCCGATATCCGCCGCGAGCTTATGGCGACGGGCTATGTCAGGCCGCAGAAGGGCGGAAAGCCGGAGCGCGCGAAGGCTCAGCCGCCGCTGCGCTTTGTGTCGGACGACGCGCTGGAGATAATCGTCGGGCGGAGCAACGTGCAGAACGACGAGCTGACGACAAAGCTCGCCCGCCGGACCGATCTGTGGCTGCACACGCAGAAGGCGCACGGGAGCCATGTGATACTGCGCTGCGACGGGCTTGAGCCGCCGGAGAGAAGCATAGAGCAGGCCGCCTCGCTCGCCGCGTTCTATTCGCAGGCCAGAGACGCCGGGAAGACGCCGGTGGACTATACCATGGTCAAAAATGTGCGCAAGCCCTCCGGGTCGCTGCCAGGGAAGGTCGTATATACCGATTACCGCACGGTCATTGTTCAGGCCGACGAGGCGCTGGCCGCGAGATTAAAAAAATGAGGCGGAGCGCTGCTGGGATCAGAGAAAGGATACGGTGAAGGTAAGAACTTGAAAATTGACGGGAAGATCATCAGGCTTGTCCTGCTGCTGCTTGTTTTGCTGACTTTTCTGCTGTGGTTTGTGAGCAATGCGGGCGCGGTAGGCGGCTTTATCCTGAAACTGCTGGACATACTCTCGCCGCTTTTTACCGGGCTTTGCCTCGCGTTTCTCATGAATATCATCCTTCGCCCGCTGGAAAAGCTGTGGCGCGCGCTCGAGGGGAAAAAGCGCCGCGCGGCGGGGCGGAGCAGGGCGATGCGGCCTGTCTGCATCCTTCTGAGCGTGGTGCTCATGTTCGGCGTGGTCTTCACGGTGATCATGGTGGTCGCGCAGCAGTTTTCGCACTCAATCCTCGCCCTTGCGGACAAGATACCGGAATACTCGCAGAAGATAGACGCGTTGTGGCAGCAGATGTCCGCCTATCTTGCCAACTTCGCGTTGGAGCTGCCGGAGATACAGCTTGACCCGGAGACGACGATAAAAAAGTTGACGTCCCTGATCGCAAACGGCGGCAGGCTGTTTGTGAACACGCTCGGCGCCGCGCCGACGCTTGTGTCCGGAGTGATGGACGTGTTTGTGGCGCTGGTCTTTTCCATATATGTGCTCGCGCAGAAGGAGCAGTTCGGCGCGGGGACAAAGCGGCTGATAACGGCGCTGTTCCCGCCGCGGGGCGTAAACTCGATACTCAGCCTTGCCTCGCTCATAAACGGGACCTTTACGAGCTTCGTCACCGGGCAGCTCACCGAGGCGGTCATCCTCGGCTCGCTCTGCTTTCTCGGGATGCTGCTCCTGCGGCTGCCGTACGCGCTCGTGATATCCGTGCTCATCGGCTTCACCGCGCTTATCCCGATATTCGGCGCGTTCATCGGGCTCAGCTTCGGTGTGATCCTTATCCTGCTCGACACGCCCATAAAGGCGCTGTGGTTCGTTATTTTCTTCCTCGTCCTACAGCAGGTCGAGGGCAACCTTATCTATCCGCGCGTGGTAGGCAAATCCGTCGGACTGCCGGCGGTGTTCACGCTCATGGCCGTGACCGTCGGCGGCAGCGCCTTCGGCATCCTGGGTATGCTGGTGAGCGTGCCGACCTTCTCGGTGCTCTATAAGCTCGCGACCTCCGCCGTGGACAGACGTCTCGCGGAGAAGGGCATAACCGAAATCGAATAACGAAAACAGGGTCTCCGCGAATGCGGATACCCTGTTTTCGTTATCAGCAAAAATGCCTGCGTTTGCCGTCGGCGGGGGGGATGTAGCCGAATTTAATCTCCGGGCGGATCGCCAGCAGACGCGCGTGTATCCTGTCAACGTCGCTCTCCTCGTTAAAGATGAGGTTTGCGAATTCCTTCTCGCCGTGCACGAGGATGAGCCTGTAGTAGAAGTAGGCGGGGCTGTCGTCCGGCTGACACTCGCTTATGCGGGTAAAGGCCCGGTCGATATAGTCATAGGGGACGTAGTATTTGACGCCGAGGTCGCGGTAATACAGGCACAGGCCGCCGAGCCTGACCCTGCCTATCTCCTCGGCGGACTTGTAATCGTCTATATGCGCCTCGTCGCGGATGAATTTTCTGTCGATGCCCTTGAATTTCAGGCTGCCGAGTCCGAACATCCTTTGTCACGCTCCTTTTTGAAAAAATTGAGCTCGTACCATTTCCCGGGAAGCTTCTTTGCTATCAGCACTGCGAGGATACCGGCGACCGTGCCGACGATAAGCCCGCCGAGCACGTCGGACGGGTAGTGGACGACAAGGTAAATCCTTGACAGACCCATCAGGAAGGCGAAGACCAGCGCCAGCCAGCTCACGCGCTTGTTGCCCAGCAGGAACAGCGGCACCATCGCGGCGAAGGCGGAGGTGGTGTGTCCGGAGGGGAAGCTCTTGTCGCTCTCAAGGTGCTGCCCCATCATTGACCAGAGCTGATAGAAGATACTGCCGGTGTCCGCATACGGGCGCGGCCTCGCTATGACGACCTTCAAAAACAGGTTCGTGCACAGCGCCCCTATCGCGAGACCCAGCAGCATCGCCGTGCCGAAGCGGCGGGTCTTTTTAAAGAAGATGAGGAAGAGCGACAGGCATATGAGGAAGATTCCCCCCTTGCCCATAAGCGAAATAAGCTCCATAAACGGGGTCAGGACGCCTCCGGCAAGCTCATAGAGCTTGTGGACGGCTAATGTGACGCTCTGGTCAAACCCGGCAAAAACGGTGTTTAGCCACAGCGCGGCGGCTGTTATCTGCATTTGATATGTCCTTTCATCGAATTATCGCTTTTATTTTAGCATACCCGCATAAACAAAGTCTACCTGAATTTGAATAATTGCCCGAAACAGGCGCAAAATACCAACAAACTCATTTGGGAGGTATTTTGATGAAGCGCATAATCATTTCGGCCATCGCCGTTATCCTCGCTATGTTCATGTTTGCGGGGCTTGCCGAGCCGGGCTATGCCGAGGGCTCCGCACCCGTCGCGGAAAATCTCGAGCTAGAGACCTACCGCGGCGTCTCTGTCGGCGGAAAAGTGTCGGCCTACGACCCGGACGGCGACGCCGTGAGCTTTGAAATAAGCACAGAGCCCGTCAAGGGGAGCATAGAGCTCGGCGAGGACGGCAGCTTTGTCTACACCCCGCGCGAAAACAAGCGCGGCAGAGACTGTTTCGGCTATCGCGCGACCGACAGCGAGAGTAATGTCTCGCAGGAGGCGACGGTGATTATCAGGATCGAAAAGCAGAAAAAGGACGTCTTCTATTCCGACATGATCGGCAGCGCCGACGGCTATGCCGCCGCCGTGTTGAGCGAGCGCGGGATATTCACCGGCGAGCAGCTCGGCGGGATATACTGCTTTTCACCGGACAAGACCGTGAGCCGCGGCGAGTTTTTGAGTATGTGTATGCAGCTGTCGGGCGAGCCGGTGTTCTCCGGCGTCGTTTCCACGGGCTATGCGGATGACAGCGAGATACCCGGCTGGATGAAGGGCTTCGTGGCCACCGCCGCGATGTGCGGCATCGAGAGCGGGCACGGCGGCGAGGCGGGGCAGGTGTTCGACGCGCTCTCGCCCATAACGCGGGCGGAGGCGGCCGCAATGCTCGACAGGGCGCTGAACGTCACCAGAGTGTCGTACGTCCCGCTCGACAGCGCGCTCGACGCGGACACGGCGCAGGCCTGCGCCAATCTCAGCGCCTGCGGCGTGGACGCCTCCGGCGCGTCGGGAGAAGCCCTCAGCAGAGCCGCCGCGGCAAGAATGCTCTCCTCCGCGCTCGCGCTGCTCGACAGACGCTGAAGCTGAAGCCTGTCCGAAAAGCCGCCATGGCTTTTCGGACAGGCTTTAACGCCGCTTTTCAAATCAAGCCCTTCAGATATTTGAAGACGAGCTTTCTGCAAGCGCCAAGGGATGAATATGCGCCAGCCGTCATATCGCGCAGCAGGGCGCGGCAGATATCGAGCTCGTTTTGGCCTGCCTCATGCGCGCTGAAGCTCGCGCGCTCGGCGCATTCGGTTATCTCGCCGGGTATCTCCGCGCCGAAGGCGGACACCCGCACGGCCATCCGCCATATGGCGACGGCAGCCCTGTTCCCGTCCGGCTGCGAGACCTCGCGCGCGTACAGCCTTCTGAGCAGAAGATACCTGAGAGGCAGCGCCGCGAGCAGGAGGACGCAGGCGAGCGCGGCGGCAAGCGCTTTCCACGGGAACGCGGCGGGGGCGTCGCTTTCAGGGCGCTGCTCCTGCGGCGTGATAACGCCGACGGGCAGCGTCGGCTCGGGGCTCTCCGGCGGCGCGCTCTGCTCGGGCGCTGCGGTCTCCGCCGCGGTCTCCGTGTCGGCGGGGGCAGGCGTCTCCGCCGGGGCGGCGGCAGGGCGCGCCGCTTCCGCGCCGCTGCTGCCCGTCACCTCGACCGGAACCCAGCCGACGCCGTCCAGATACACCTCCACCCAGGCATGGGCGTTCTCGGCGCGCACGTCGGTGAACTGCCGCGCCTCGGCCTTGAAAAGAAAGCCCTCCGCGACGCGGGCGGGGATGCCGAGCGCCCTGTACATGACCGCGGCCGCCGTGGCAAAGTGTACGCAGTAGCCCCGGTGCGCCTCGGTGAGAAAATACATGGCGTAGTCGGAGCTGGGGTAGGGCTCGGTGCTCAGGTCGTAGACGGCGCAGGCGCGTATGTGCTCCGCCACCCGGCCGATTATGTCGGGTGAATCCGCGCCGAGACCCTGCGCGGCGGCATAGTCGAGCATTGCGGCGCGCGTCTGCTCGGGGAGAGAGGTGTAGTAATTATGGGCGTAGTCGCGGTATTCGAGCTCCGCGGCTCGCAGCGCCTCCGGGACGCTCAGCCCGGCAATATCGCCCGACGGCGAATAGTATTCCAGCGTGTAGCTGTCGGACGAGCCGGAGGCGACGCCGGTATCCGAGCCGTCGGAGAGCGTGGAATAATACGGCAGGAAGAGATATTCCGCGCCCGTGACAAGGCGGAGCTGCAGCTCGTTTTTTTCCCTGCCCGGCGCGGCCTTCACGGCCTCGGCGGCAAAGGCGGCGGAGGATACCGGCCCGCTTACGGAGACCGGCGCCCAGCCGGTGCCGGTGTAATCGCCGTAGGAGCTGCTGCGCAGATAGGTGTATACGCCGCTTTCACATCTCGCGCGGAGGATAAGCGTGTCGAGAGAGGAAAAATCATAAGCCCGGTTCAGGTCGAGCTGCCGGTTCGACAGCCGCCACGACGCGCTGTAGCGCGGTTCGGCGCCTGTGCTCGTCCCGGCCTCGCCGCCGGAATCGCCCGGGAGATACACGAGCTCCGCCGTGCGGCCTGTGAGCCAGCCGTTTATCGCGCTGCCGAGCCGGTCGAAGCGCTGACTTAGCGAGACATCCTCCTCGTCGAAGCTGTAGTTTGCGGGGTCAACCGCCGCAAGGAGCGCGCAGAGCGCGAGCGCGACGGGCAGCGCCGTGATAAAGACCGTTCTGCCGCCCGCGCCGTCGGCGTTGTAGCCGCCGCCGCTGACAGCCGTCAAAAACCAGAACAGCAGCAGGCAGACTATGGCCGCGGAGCCGGGCTTTCCGTTTACGGCGATACAGCCGGCGAACACCGGCAGGGAGCCGACGAGCGCGAGCGTGACGCGCCCGCTTTTCGAGGTGAGCGCGCTGATCATATACGAGGCGAGCAGGAAGGCGATAAATATCATCACCAGCGTGTGCGAGGAGACGGAGCCGGCATAGACATACTGACTGCCGGAGGCGTAAAAATGCTCGAAATATGCTCCGGCGATCCTGTCGAGCACATCCGACAGCTCCGCCGCGATATCCGCGGCGTAAACGCGATAGGCGGCGTACAACGTGAGCGCGGCGGCCGGCAGGCCGATAAAAATGCCGTGCCTGAAGCAGCCCGAAAACCACACGCAGACACAGAGCGCCCCCGCCCACAGCATAAAGGAGCCGGACACGGACAGACCGAAGCTGCCCGTGACGAGCGCGGTCAGCGAGAGTGTGTACAGGAGGAGCAGCAGCAGGACGGAGAGCCTGTTAACAAGTCGGTTCACTGTAGCTTCACCTCCCCGGAGGAGACAAGAAAGACGCAGCGCGCGTCGGAGCGGTCGAAAATGCAGGGCTCCGCCATGGGCGCGGAAAGGATGGCGGAGAGCGCGGCGGCGGATCCGACCTCGCTGCCGACGCCGTGCAGGCCGCCGGACACGATGATATGCGCCAGCTCCCGCGAGCACAGCTCGTCGGAGAGCCAGCGCAGAAGCTCAAGCCCTCTGTCGTCCACGCCAACCTTGGAGAGCACGAGATATATTTTGTCGTTTGCGTTTATCAGCGGCTCGCGGACGATAACATCGTCCAGCTTCGAGCTGAGCTTCCAGTGTATGCTGCCCACGGTGTCGCCGGGGCGGTATTCGCGCAGGTCGTGCTCCTCGGAAAAGCCGCCGCCGTATTTCGGCTTGAGGCTCACGGCAGAGCTGAGGGCGGAATCAAGGCTGAAGGCGGCCTCCGGCCCCTTTGACGCGGGCATGACCGTACATCTCGCCGCCGCCGCGCTCGCGCGGCGGATGGAGAAGAGACCCAGCAGGTCGCGGCACTCGTAGGAGCTTATCCGGCAGGAGAGCCGTCCGCAGAGCTCCGTGGGCAGCGGGATATAGGTGACACAGGAGCCGACCTCGCCGTACGACAGCTCGCGCATGACGCGCTCCCCGGTGAAGAGGTTTTCCACCTCAAGGCGGACTCTGACGCTGTTTACCGGCAGAATGCGCCGCGTATCGAAGCTCAGGCAGAGCCGGCACGGCGCGCCGCGGAGGCACTGCTCCTGCGCGCTCAGACCCAGGCGCAGACCGAGCATCGACGGCAGAGACACGAGCAGGATGAGCGGCGGCACGGCGACGATGACCGCGAGCAGGTATGGCCCGAACCAGCCGAGATAGCTGAGCCGGAAGAAAAACGCGCCCGCGGCCAGCAGCAGATACAGAAAGAAATTGAGGGTAGGCATGGTCACTTTATAGAGGGCGCTTTAACAGATGAAAACAGCTCCGCGAGCGCCGCGTCCCGCGCGGCCTGGTCTGCCAGCTCCTGCGCCCATATGAGCCGGTGCTCTACGCAGTCGGAGAAGATAAAGCGCAGATCGCGCGGCAGCACATAGTCGCGGCCCTGTATCCACGCGGCCGCCTTCGAAAGGGAGGTGAGCGCGATGGAGGCGCGCGGGCTCGCGCCCTGAAGGATGCGCCGGTCGGCGCGGGTCCTCGCGCAGAGGCTCACTATGTAATCGATAAGCTCGTCCTTGACAAAGACCCTGTCCACCTCGCCGCGTATCAGCAGCAGCTCGTCGCGCGTGACGACCTGTCCCACCGCGTCGAGCGTGACGCCGCCCTGACGGCGGCGGATCATCTCCATCTCGTCCTCATGCGCGGGGTAGCCTATGGAAAGACGCAGCATGAAGCGGTCCATCTGCGAGTCGGGCAGCATCTGCGTGCCCTTCGCGCCGCTGGGGTTTTGCGTGGCGATCACGATAAAGGGCTGGGGCACGGGGTAGGTTTTGCCGTCAACAGTGACCTCGCCTTCCTCCATCGCCTGCAACAGCGCGGACTGCGTGCGGCTGGTGGCGCGGTTGAGCTCGTCGGCCAGGAAAAGATTGCAGAGCACCGCGCCCTTCTGATAGTTCATGACGCCGGTGTTCTTGTCGTATATGGAATAGCCCGTGATATCGGAGGGGAGCACATCGGGCGTAAACTGGACGCGGTTATACTCAAGCCCGAGCGCCTTCGACATGGCGACGGCCATCGTCGTCTTGCCGACGCCGGGGATATCCTCCATAAGGATGTGGCCGCCGGAAATTATAGCCAGCAGAACCTTTATGAGCGTCTCGTCCTTGCCGACTATCACCTTGCCGACCTCGCGCACGATGAGCTTTGCCTTGCCGATGGAGTTTATCGTGTTCATAGCTGTTCTCCAAAAAACGTCGTTATTTTAAAAAATTATATCACTCCGGCATATCTTGTTCAAGGAAATTAAGATGAATTAAGGATGCGCGCCGAAGCGGCGGCGGATCAAAAAAACGCCATGCCGCGTAAAAAACATCCCGGCGAAGCTGCTTCGCCGGGATGTGGAGCTTTTTTTGATTATATTCCGCGTCAGCCGTGGCCTCTGCCGCCGCCGGGCATCGAAGCGCCGCCGGAGGGAGCCGTGCCGCCGGAGGGGGCAGTCGCCCCGGTCTGCGCGTCGGGAGCCTGCCCGCCGCCCATGCCGCCGCCCATACCGCCGCCCATGCCGGAGGCGGAGCCGTATACGAGGGAGTCCATGGCGACCTCGGCGGAGTAGCTGCCGGCCGTCACGGTGTAGGTCGAGCCCTGCGCGATATCCGGGCAGCTTATGACGACGCATTCAAAGGCCTTGTCCGCCGTCCAGGAGAGAAGGACCGCGCCGCTGCTGTCGGAGAGGCTTATGCTGCTGCCGGCCGGCTGAGAACCGACGCTGACGAGCATCGTGCCCTGCGTGGTGGACGTGAGATTCTGCGCCATGCCGGAGGAGCCCGCCGCGATGAGGACGCCGCCCGTGATCTCCCCACCGGAGCTGTAGTCGAGCGCGCCGTTGCCGCTGTCCGTGGGGCCGGAGACATAGGTCTCGCCGCCGGTGACGCTCACTCTGCCGTTGGAGTCGAGCCCGTCGCCGGACGCGTTGACCCTGAGCGTGCCGCCGCTGATGAGAACGAAGCAGTCAGAGGCTGAGGAGAAGGAGTCGTTCCCCTGGAAGCCGCCGAAGCCGCTGCTGTCGTTTCCGCCCGCGGCGTTTAGGCCGTCGTCGCTGGAGACGACGCTCGTGTCGCCGCCGCTGACGGTGATACTCTGCCCCTCAATGCCCTCGTAGCTCTTCTCGATGGAGATTAGGCCGCCGGATATGAGCAGCGCGGAATCCGCGTGCATGCCGTCGTCGCCGGTGGAGATGGTGAAGCTCCCGCCGCTTATGCTGAGGTCTGTGTTGGAGTGGAGCGCGTCGTCGGCGGAATCGATGGAGAGCTCGCCGCCGTTTATGGTGATACCGGCCTCGGCCTTTATGCCCTTCGCGCTCACGCTGTCGTCTGAGGCCTCAGATGAGGAGGCGCCGCCGGGGAAGCTGTAGCTCCAGCTTCCGCCGCTGCTCGATACGGCGGAGCTTCCGCCGCCCGCGGTGATATCGAGGCTGCCGCCCTCGAGCCGGACATAGGCGCTCGCGCTTATGCCGTCGCCATCGGCGGTGATATCGAAGCTGCCGCCGGAGATGTAGACAAAGCCCAGCGAGCTGTCGTCGGTATTTTCGGCGTGGAGGCCGTCTTTGCCCGCCTCAAGACTGAAGCTGCCGGAGGCAACGCGCACGCTGTCCTTGCCGCAGAGCGCCTGCTCGAGAGCGCTGACGGTATAGCTCCCGCTCGTGAACACAAGGTCGTCCTTGGAGACTATGCCGTGTCCGGCGGGGGAGCTGACGGTGAGCGAGCCCTCGCCGTTAAAGCTGAGATCGTCCTTGGAGAATATGGCGGCGTCGATGCTGTTTTCATCGATATCGATGAATTCCCCTCCGTTTGCAACGGAGTTTTCCGAGCCGGCCGCCAGAGTGATGAACACCTTGTCGGCCTGCCGCACATAGATGGCGGCGGAGCTTGCGCTCGTCACGGATACGCCGTCGAGCACGAGCTGGATCTTGGCCGCGCTGTCCGCATCGACGATTATCATGCCGTCGCTGAGCGAGCCGGAGAGGATATAGGCGCCCTCCGCGGTGATGGTGACGGTGGAGCCGGAGATATCCACCGCGTCGCTATCGCAGGAAGCGCCCGTGCCGCTGAGGGTGATGAGCGCGCTGTCGGCCTCGTCATAGCCGACCTCATAGTCCCGGCTCGTGAACATATCCGAGGCGTCGGCCGCGGCGGCGGTCGTTGAGAGCGTGGAGACCTCCGTCGCGGAGGACGCCGCCGTCCCGGCGGCGCTCGCCGTAGACGCCTGCTGTCCGCAGCCGGACAGCAGAAACGCGGCAATAAGCAGCGCGACCGCTATTTTTCTTGTTTTCATATAAATTCTGACCTCCTTTATAGCTCAGAAGCGACAGTCTCCTGTTTGGAGACGGTTATTTCAAGATTGCCGTTGCGGCAGCGGAGCTTGTCGATGAGCTGTTTTTCCGCCTCCGCGCTCAGCAGGGTGATATTATATGTCAAACGGAAGAGGCTGCCCATGTTCGTGGTCTTTACCTGCGTCAGCTCCCAGGAGCTCGCATAGGCGGGAAAGATATCCTCGAATACATTAGTATAGTCCAGATCTTCCGGAATAGTAATATGGAGCGTCTTATACAGCGCGGATTTTTTTTTCGCGCCGAAATCGAGGGCGCTGTACAGCAGGCTGGCCACGCCGAGAATGAGCGTGAAGAGCAGCGAATACGCGAGGTAGCCCATGCCGGAGATGAGCCCCGCGCCCATCGCGATAAACAGAGCGCCTATCTCCCTGGCCGTGCCGGGGACGGAGCGGAACCGGACGAGGCTGAACGCGCCCGCGACGGCGACGCCCGCGCCGATGTTGCCGTTGACCATCATTATCACAACGCACACGACCGCCGGCAGCAGCGCGAGGGTGGCGATAAAGCCCCTGGAGCTGCGCGTTTTATATGAGTGGGCAAAGGCCAGCAGCAGCCCGATGACGAGCGAGCAGGCGACGCAGAGGAGGAAATCCGACACGGATATGACGCTCGCGGCGGCTGTGTCGAACAGACCCTGAAATATGGAATCAAGCATAGAGGCGGCCTCCTTCAAAGGCGTGGATTATCAGATTCTGGTACGCGGTGCCGTACTTGGAAAAAGAGCTTTTGTATATCCCGCGCTCGGTCAGAAAGGCGGAAAGCCAGAGCGGGATGCCGCCGGAGGTCTTTATCTCCATGAGCACCCGGTCGCCGCCGAGCAGGGGAGCGCCCCAGATATCGGACCAGAGCTCAAGCTCCTCCTCGCGCCCGACGATGTTCTCGTCAAAGGTCATGCGGAAATCGCCGCCGTCGCGGGAATAATAGGCGTCGCGCTCATAGCTGAGGAACACGACGGGGTGGATGCTCTCGTAATACTCCAGAAGATAATCTATCTCCCCGGCTATCTGTGAGCCGTCCGGAGTGCCGGAGCCGCCGCAGAGCCAGCTCATTGCCCGCCCCTCGGGCAGGGACAGGCGGCGCTTGTATACGACGGAGTCGTATTTTTTCTTCAGCTCCACAAAGGCTGTGGAATCGCCGTCGCCCTCGCCGTAGCCGCGTAGACGCAGCTTCTCCTTGTATGCCGGCTGCTCGATGGAGCGGCGGGCGAGCCTGTAGCTGTCGGTGTCGAAGTAGATGTTCCTTATCGTGCTGTGGCCGAAGCTGTCGAGCGCCATATAGGGGGACATCGCCCTGAGCAGCTGCGCGCGCTGCGCCTGGGTCAGCAGGTATTTGAGCTCGTATCTTTTGAAGACGGTCTGATAATTCATAATGCTTGCCTCCTGTTCATGCTGCCACTGTAAAACCGAAACCATAGCTCAACTTTAAAAAGCCGGGGCTTTCTCAGAAAAAAATACTCAGCCGGTGACAGGAGGGGAGAAAGGTGCTAAAATAAGAGAAAATAAAGTCGCTTTTTAATTACAGTTAATGTTGCCCGGATAGTATAATTGCCATATTAAAGAAGGAGGCGCTTTGCTTATGAGACTGCTGCTTGCCGAGGATGAGCGCTCGCTCGCGAAGGCGATAATCACCATCCTTGAAAAGAACAATTATTCGGCCGACGCCGTGTATGACGGCCAGAGCGCGCTTGAATATCTGACGAGCGGCAATTACGACGGGGCGATACTCGACATAATGATGCCGAAGCTGGACGGGATAACGGTGCTCAAAAGGCTGCGCGAGAGCGGGAGCCTTATCCCGGTCATCATGCTGACGGCGAAGGCCGAGATCGACGACAAGATACTCGGCCTCGACAGCGGCGCGAACGACTATCTCACAAAGCCCTTCAACAGCAGAGAGCTGCTCGCGCGCATACGCGCCATGACGCGCAGCCGGATCGACCAGCCGGACTCTCAGCTTCGCGTCGGCAATATCACCCTCGACAGAGCGAGCTTTGAGCTGTCCTCGCCGACGGGCAGCTTCCGTCTCGCCAACCGGGAATTTCAGATGCTCGAGATACTCATGTCAAACCCCAATAACCTCATCTCCACCGAGCGCTTTATGGAGAAGGTCTGGGGCTACGACTCCGACGCGGAGATAAGCATTGTCTGGGTATATATCTCATATCTGAGGAAGAAGCTCGCCGCCCTCAACGCCGATGTCCAGATCAAGGCCTCGAGAAACGCGGGATACTCGCTGGAGAAGATGGCAAAATGATAAAGAAGCTCAGAAGAAAGTTCATCGCCGTGTCGATGTGCTCGCTGCTGCTCGTGCTGGGGCTTATCATGCTGGGCGTCAACATCGTCAATTACAGGAGCACCGTCCGCGACGCGGACGAGACGCTCTCCTATCTTGCGGCAAACGGCGGCGCGTTTCCGAAAAACAACGGGCACAAGGGCGGCGGCATGGGCGGCCTTGCCGGCAACATGTCCCCGGAGCTGCCGTTTGAGTCCAGGTATTTCTCGGTGCTGCTCGACGCGGACGGAGGGCTCATCTCGGCGGACACCGGGAAGATCGCCGCCGTGGATACGGACACCGCCGTGAAATTTGCCGGAGAGGTCTTCGCCTCGGGGGATAAAAGCGGCTTCAAGGGCAGCTACCGCTTCACCGCCGTCGCTTCGGAGGCGGGCACGAGGATAATCTTCCTCGACTGCGGCCGCAGCCTCGGCACCTTCAGAAGCTTTCTCCTCGCGAGCTGCGGCATTTCGCTCACCGGCCTTCTGGCGGTGTTCGTGCTTATCGCCGTGTTTTCCGGGCGCATAATCCGCCCCGTCTCGGAGAGCTATGAAAAGCAGAAGCGCTTCATCACCGACGCGGGGCACGAGATAAAAACGCCGCTCACGATCATCTCCGCCGACGCGGACGTGCTCGAGATGGACAGCGGCTCGAACGAGTGGCTCGACGACATACAAAAGCAGACCAAGCGCCTCACGGAGCTGACGAACGACCTGATATACCTGTCGAGGATGGAGGAGGAGCAAAACCGGCTCCAGATGGTCGATTTCCCCGTGTCCGACGTGGTCGAGGAGACGGCGCAGTCCTTCTCCGCGCGCGCGAGGACCGGCGGCAAGGCGCTGGAGATAAGCGTGCAGCCACTGCTGTCCCTCACGGGCGATGAGAAGGCCATACGCCAGCTCACTTCCATACTGCTCGACAACGCCCTCAAGTATTCGCCCGAGGGCGGCAGCATCAGTCTGAGGCTTGAAAAGGAGCAGCGCGCCATAAGCCTGAGCGTGCGCAACACGACAGAGCAGGGCTTCGATGCGGGCTCGACCGCGAAGCTGTTCGAGCGCTTTTACCGCGGGGACGAGTCGCACAGCTCGCAGAGCGGCGGCTACGGCATAGGCCTTTCGATAGCGAAGGCCGTCGTGAACGCGCACAGGGGCCGGATAAGCGCGAGCGCCCAGGACGGAAGGACGCTCACGGTGACCGCGCTCTTCCCCATATGAGGAACATCCCGGCGCCGCCCCGAAGCAGACGGGCGCGCCGGGCTTTTTATATGTGTGCGCGGCGATTGAAAAGGCGGAGCGTTCGTGGTATAATATTACAGGCTTTTTTTCAGGCTTGACGGCCGAATTTTTGCGTTTACCGGGAGAGAACAGCAGATGAACGAGCAAAACGAACAGCGCTTCAAGCTTGTCTCCGACTATCAGCCGACAGGCGACCAGCCGGAGGCCATAGAGGGGCTTGTCAGCGCCATTGAAAACGGAATAGACGAGCAGGTGCTGCTGGGCGTTACAGGCTCGGGCAAGACCTTTACCATGGCCAATGTCATCGCCCGGCTAAACAGACCCGCGCTCGTCCTCGCGCACAACAAGACGCTCGCCGCGCAGCTTTGCAGCGAGTTCAAGGAATTCTTCCCGGAAAACGCGGTGGAGTATTTCGTCTCCTATTACGACTACTATCAGCCGGAGGCCTATATCCCGCACACGGACACCTTCATCGAGAAGGACTGCTCCATAAACGACGAGATAGAGCGCCTGCGCCACAGCGCGACGGCGAGCCTCTTCGAGCGGCGCGACGTGATAGTCGTCTCCTCGGTGTCCTGCATCTACGGCCTGGGCGACCCGATAGACTACGCGAACATGGTCATCTCCTTTCGCGCCGGCCAGACCAGAAGCTTCGACGAGACGCTCAAAAAGCTCATCGAGATACGCTACGAGCGCAACGACATCGCCTTTGAGCGCAACATGTTCCGCGTCAGGGGGGACACGGTGGAGATATTCCCGGCCTACTCCACCGACAAGGCCATCCGCGTGGAGTTTTTCGGCGACGAGGTGGACAGAATAAGCGAGATAAACGTTGTGACCGGAGTGCCCACGCGCTATCTCAGCCACGCGGCCATATACCCCGCGAGCCACTATGTCACCACGAAGGAGAAAATGGCCGCCGCCATCGACCGCATCCGAGCGGAGTGCGACGAGCGCGTGCGCTTTTTCGAGGAGAACAACAGGCTCGTGGAGGCGCAGCGCATCAGGCAGCGTACCGACTACGACATTGAGATGATGCAGGAGCTCGGCTACTGCACCGGCATAGAGAACTATTCGCGCGTCATCTCCGACCGCGCTCCCGGCAGCCCGCCCATGACGCTCATTGACTATTTCCCGAAGGACTTCCTGCTCTTTGTGGACGAGAGCCATGTGACGCTGCCGCAGGTCAGGGCGATGTACAGGGGCGACAGGGCGCGCAAGGAATCCCTCGTGAATTTCGGCTTTCGCCTGCCCTCGGCCTTCGACAACAGGCCCCTCAAGTTCGACGAGTTCATTCAGCGCGTCAACGAGCGCGTCTATGTCTCCGCCACGCCCGGCCAGTACGAGCGCGAGCGGGCGGGGCAGGTGGTCGAGCAGATCATCCGTCCGACGGGGCTGCTCGACCCGGAGATATTCGTGCGCCCGACCGAGGGGCAGATAGACGACCTTATCGGCGAAATAAACGCCAAGACCGCGCTGGGTCAGAGGACGCTTGTGACCACGCTCACAAAGAAGATGGCGGAGGATCTGTCCGGCTACTTCACCGATTCCGGCATCCGCTGCCGCTATATGCACCACGACATCGGCACGATAGAGCGCATGGAGATAATCCGCGATCTGCGCCTTGGCGAGTTCGACGTGCTGGTCGGCATAAACCTGCTGCGCGAGGGGCTGGACATTCCGGAGGTCGGCCTGGTCGCTATCCTTGACGCGGACAAGGAGGGCTTCCTGCGCAGCGAGACGAGCCTCATACAGACCGTCGGCCGCGCCGCGAGAAACGCCGACAGCTTCGTCATAATGTACGCGGACACGGTGACGCCGTCCATGCGCGCCTGCATCGACGAGACTAACCGCCGCCGCGAGAAGCAGCAGGCCTACAACCGCGAGCACGGCATAACCCCGACGACGATAGTCAAGAGCGTGCGCGACCTGATAGAGATATCCGCTCCCACCGCGGAGATAACGCGCGCGAACGGCGTGAAGCTGACCGAGCGGGAGCGCAGGGAGCTCATCGCGCAGCTTGAGGACAAGATGCGCAAGGCGGCGAAGATGCTCGAATACGAGATAGCGGCGGAGCTGAGAGACGAGATAATCAGGCTGCGCGGCGAAAAGTGAGGGAAAACCAATGAAACTGATGATAATCGACGGCAACAGCATCGTAAACCGCGCTTTCTACGGTATAAGGATGCTCACCGCGCTCGACGGCACGCCCACGAACGCGGTCTACGGCTTTATCGCCATCCTCCAGCGCCTTCTGGACGACCAGAAGCCCGACGCGCTCTGCGTGAGCTTCGATCTGAAAGCGCCGACCTTCCGGCACGAGGGCTTTGAGGGCTATAAGGCGCAGCGCAAGGCGATGCCGGAGGAGCTGGCCGCGCAGATGCCGGTGCTGAAAAGCCTGCTCGACGCCATGGGCATACGCCGCTATGAGCTGGAGGGCTACGAGGCCGACGATATCCTCGGCACGGCGAGCGCCGTGTGCGAGCGCAGCGGCTGGGACTGCGTGATCGTCACCGGCGACAAGGACAGCCTACAGCTCGTGAGCGATACGACCACGGTCTGCAACGTCAAGACCCGCATGGGTCAGACCGAGACGATACTGTACACGCCCGGGCGCTTTCGCGAGGAGTACGGCTTTGAGCCGAAGCTCATGGTCGATCTCAAGGCGCTGATGGGCGACGCGTCCGACAATATCCCGGGCGTGCCCGGCGTCGGCGAGAAGACCGCGCTTGAGCTTGTGCGCCGCTACGGGACGCTCGACGCCATATACGCCGATATCGACGGCATAGACGTCAGGGAGGGCGTGCGCGCGAAGCTGAAGGCGGGCGAGGAGAGCGCGAGACAGTCCTACTGGCTCGCCACCATCGTCCGCGACGTGCCGGTCGAGTTCAAGCCGGAGGACAATCTATGGAGCATGGATTTCAGACCCGGGCTTTATGAGGTGATGAAGGGTCTCGGCTTCAATAAATTCATAGAAAAATGGGGGCTTGCCCCCTCCGGGGGGGCGGCCGAGGCCGCCGAGAACGAGGCGCTGGAGCAGACAGAGGTGACGGACGCGGCCGGGATGGCGGCGCTGCTCGAGGCGATAAAAAAAGCGGAGCGCATAGCCGTCGTCCCGCTCGAGGGGCTTGACCGGCTCGAGCTTTGCGACGGGAGGAAGGTCTACACCGCCGCGTGGAACCGCTCCGGCGAGAGCTACAACGAGCTGCTGCGGCTCGTCTTCCGCCCGGAGACGGCGAAGGTCTCGCACAACGTGAAGGATCTGATGGGCCTGCTCATTAAGGACGGCCTGCCGACCGGCGGCTTCTCCTTCGACACGGCGCTCGCCGGCTACCTGCTCGACTCCACCGCCAGCGACTACGCCCCGGGGAAGCTCGCCTCAAGATATCTCGGGCGCGAGCTGGGCGGAGCCGAGGCCGTGTACGCGCTGTACGCGCCGCTCGCGCAGAAGCTTGCGGAGCTCAAGATGGACGGGCTGTACTACTCGGCGGAGCTGCCGCTGTGCGAGGTGCTCGCGAATATGGAGAGCGCCGGCTTCTATGTGGACAGGAAGGCGCTGTTCGATTTTGGCGAGAGCCTCAACGAGGGCATAGACGAGCTGCAAAAGAAGGTGTGGAGCGCAGCCGGACACGAGTTCAATATTAACTCCCCCAAGCAGCTCGGCGAGGTGCTCTTCGACGAGCTGATGCTCCCCTCCGGCAAGAAGACCAAGACCGGCTGGAGCACGAACGCCGACGTGCTGGAAAAGCTCAAGGGCAAAAACGACATCGTGGACGACGTGCTCGAATACCGAATGCTGACTAAGCTCAAGTCCACCTATGCCGACGGCCTTTTAAAGGTCATCTCGCCGGACGGGCGCATACACACCAGCTTCCAGATGACCGTCGCCGCCACCGGCAGGCTCTCCTCAACCGAGCCCAACCTGCAAAACATTCCCATCCGGAAAAAACTCGGCGCGCAGATACGCGGCATGTTCGTCGCGTCCCCCGGCATGACGCTCGTGGATGCGGACTACAGCCAGATAGAGCTGCGCCTGCTCGCCCATATCTCCGGCGACGAGACCATGAGAGCGGCCTTCATGAGCGGGGAGGACTTTCACGCCGTCACGGCGTCCAACGTCTTCAACGTCCCTCTCTCAGAGGTCACGCCGACGCTCCGCAGCCGCGCCAAGGCCGTGAACTTTGGCATAGTGTACGGCATCTCCGCCTTCTCGCTCGCGCAGGATATCGGCGTATATCAGAGCGAGGCCAAGGCCTATATGGACGCGTACATGGACAAATACCACGGCGTGCGCGATTATATGAAGAACGTCGTCGAGCGGGCGAAGGAGGACGGCTACGTCACGACCCTGTACGGGCGGCGCAGAGACCTGCCCGAGCTCAGGAGCGGCAACTTCAATATGCGCTCCTTCGGGGAGCGCGTGGCGCTCAACATGCCCATTCAGGGCACCGCGGCCGATATAATAAAGCTCGCGATGGTGAGCGTGTACAGGCGCTTAAAGGAAGAAAAGCTCAGCGCGAAGCTCATCTTGCAGGTACACGACGAGCTGATAGTCGAGTGCCCGGAGAGCGAGAGACTGCGCGTCGGGGAGATACTGCGCGGGGAGATGGAGAACGCGGCGGCGCTGACCGTGCCGCTCACGGTGGACGTACACTCCGGCCACAGCTGGGCGGAGGCGCACTGATGTACTGCCGCATCACCGACGCCGCGCCCCGCCATATCGCGCGGCTCGCCGGGATAGAGAAAGCCTGCTTTTCAAGCCCCTGGACGCCCGAACAGCTCGAGAGCCAGCTCCCGGACGCCACGCACGTCTTTCTTGTCGCCGAGGACGCGGCCGGGCAGGCGCTCGGCTACGTCGGGATGATGTTCGTGCTCGACGAGGGCTACATCTCAAACGTCGCCGTCGCCCCGGAGCACAGGCGGCGGGGGATAGGCGCGGCGCTTATTGCGGAGCTTCTGAGGCAGGCCGAGGGTCTGTCTCTCGCGTTCGTGACGCTCGAGGTCAGGCAGAGCAATCTGCCGGCGCAGGCGCTGTACGCGAGCTTCGGCTTTGCGAAGGCCGGACTGCGAAAAAAATACTATGTTTTGCCGGACGAAGATGCTATAATAATGACCAAATTCATGAAATGAGGCGCAAATTTGAAGATTCTTGCTTTCGAGTCCACCTGCGACGAGACGGCCGCCGCCGTCGTCGAGGACGGGCGGAGAATATTGACCGACCAGATCTTTTCGCAGGCAAACCTGCACGCGGTGTACGGAGGGGTCGTGCCGGAGATAGCGTCCCGCTGCCATGTGGAGTCGATATCCATCCTGGCGCAGAAGGCCGTCGAGGCGGCCGGGATAGAGAAGGAGGACATAGACGCCGTGGCGGTGTCGTATGCGCCCGGGCTCATCGGCGCTGTCCTCGTGGGCGTGAACTTTGCCAAGGCCTGCGCGCTCGCGCTGAACGTCCCGCTGATACCGGTGCACCACATACGCGGCCATATCGCCGCCAATTATCTGGCCTATCCCGAGCTTGAGCCGCCCTTTCTCTGCCTTGCGATATCCGGCGGGAACACGATTCTCGTCGATGTGCGCGGTTATACCGACATGAAGATCATCGGCGCGACGCGCGACGACGCCGCGGGCGAGTGCTTCGACAAGACGGCTCGCGTGCTCGGCCTGCCCTACCCCGGCGGACGGCCGATAGACCTGCTCAGCCAGAGCGGGGACGACAGCCGCTATCGTTTCCCGGTGGCGCATGTGGACGGAAATCCCTACGACATGAGCTTTTCCGGGCTGAAGACCGCCGTCATCAACCTTGTGCACAACGCCGAGCAGAAGGGCGAGCAGATAGACCGCGCCGACCTTGCCGCCTCCTTTACGAAGGCCGTCAGCGACAGCCTTGTGCCGCGCACGATGAGGGCTGCGCGGGAGCTGGGCTATAAAAAGGTCGTCGTCGCGGGCGGCGTCGCGGCCAATTCCCGCATCCGCGCGGACTTCAAGGCCGCCGCCGCGGCTGCCGGGTGCGAGCTGTTCGTTCCGCCGCTGAAGCTCTGCGGAGACAACGGCGCAATGATAGGCGCGCAGGGCTATTACGAATATCTCGCGGGGGTCAGAGCCGGGAGCGACCTGAACGCCTACGCGACCATGGAGCTGTAAATAAGATTTAGAGGGGTGGTCTGATGGGCGTTCATGACGGACACAGGGAGAGGCTTCGCCGCCGGTTTCTTGAAAACGGGCTCGACGGCTTCAACGAGCTGAACGCGCTTGAGCTGCTCCTCTTTTACGCCATCCCGCGCCGGGATACGAACGAGCTCGCGCACGCCCTTATCGACCGCTTCGGCTCCTTGCAGGGCGTGTTCGAGGCCTCGCCGCAGGAGCTGGGCGAGACGCCCGGCATCGGCGGAAACGCCGCCGCGCTCATCTGCCTCGTGCCGCAGCTCATGCGCCGCACGGCGCTGGCAAGGGCGGAGAAAGTCACGGCGGTGCTGAGCTCCGAGGACGCGGGCAATTATTTCGTGCCGCGCTTCATGTATGAGGACGACGAGGTGGTCCTGATGCTCTGCCTCGACTCGCAGAAGAGAATCATCTGCTGCCGGGAGATGGGCAGGGGAGTGGTCAATTCCGTCGAGACCAGCATACGGAAGATCGCCGAGACCGCGCTCAAGTGCAGGGCGAGCTCCATCATCATCGCCCATAACCACCCGGACGGGCTGGCTCTGCCCTCAAGGGAGGACGACGAGGTCACGCGGCAGGTCAGCAAAGCGCTGGCCATGGTCGGAATTCCGCTGGTAGACCATATAATCGTCGCCGGGGACGACTATGTGTCGTACCTGGATTCCGGTATGCTGGGGATGTTCCGATACTGAAATATGCGCGCTTATGTAAACTGTTCTCTGTCTTTTTTTCGTAACTCAAAGCGGTTTGCGGCTTCGACAAAAAAGGGGTAAAAACCCGAAAGCCATTGATATTACAGCAAAAAATACCTGTTGAAAAGTCTGTTGAAAATGTTGATAACTCTTTGCAGAATTATTATTTTTGTAGATTATGTAACTTATTTTACGCAAAAAAGGTGAATTCTCCTCGCGCAAACCCAGCCTTTTTCGCCATATATATCCAAAGCCGCGAAGAATTATGACAGCGCGGATTGAAAAAAATTAAGGCGGTTACAGCTTTATACAAATAGTAATTCAGTACAATATTTGTTGACTATTTTGTTCAATTATGCTAAACTATATTGCGCTGACATGAGGCGCGCTGTCGCGCCCCGCTCCAGGCACACGCTGGCATAGCTCAGTCGGTAGAGCAGCTGATTCGTAATCAGCAGGTCGAGTGTTCGAGTCACTTTGCCAGCTCCAACAAATAGTCCTCAAAATGCTGGAATTACAGCACTTTTGAGGGCTTTTTGTCATGTTTGGCCGAAAGCGTTTTTCAAAATTCAGGGCAAAACAGGCGGCTCTGAGCACTGAAACCGTGGAATTTCACCAAAGGTTTTATATTTTCGGGTCTTGGAGGGACAGTCGATATGGATAAGCGCGAGATTTTAAAACAATATTTCGGGCACTCCGCCTTTCGCGAGGGACAGGAGGAGCTTATCGACGCGATCCTGCGCGGCCGCGACGTTCTCGGCATCATGCCGACAGGCGGCGGGAAAAGCCTGTGTTATCAAGTGCCCGCGCTGATGCTCGGCGGCGTCACGCTGGTGATCTCGCCGCTGATCTCGCTAATGAAGGATCAGGTCATGGCCTTGAAGGACGCAGGCGTCAGCGCGGCGTTTCTCAACAGCTCTCTCGCCCCGGCGCAGATGCAGGCCGTGTACCGCAACATACGCGCCGGGGAATACAAGATCATCTATGTCGCGCCGGAACGGCTGGACGGGGAGGGCTTCGTCTCGCTCGCGCAGAGTCTGCGCGTCTCGCTTGTGGCGGTTGACGAGGCGCACTGCATCTCTCAGTGGGGGCAGGATTTCAGGCCGAGCTATCGGCGGATACTCGGCTTTATTGAGAAAATGCCCCGGCGTCCTGTGCTGGCGGCGTTCACCGCCACGGCGACGAAACGCGTGCGGGAGGACATCGAGCAGATATTGCAGCTTCAAGACCCGCTTAAGGTCGTCACCGGCTTTGACCGCCCGAATTTGAATTTTGAGGTGCTGCGTCCCGGAAGTAAATCGGCGGCGCTGCGCGGCCTGATCGACGCCCGCCCCGGCCAAAACGGGATAGTCTACTGTGCCACGCGAAAAAGCGTTGAGTCCGTTTGCCGGGAGCTGTGCTCTGCCGGAATTCCGGCGACCCGTTATCACGCCGGGCTCTCCGACGAGGAGCGCCGAAAGAATCAGGAGGACTTCCTCTATGACCGCCGCGGCGTCATGGTGGCGACAAACGCGTTCGGCATGGGCATCGACAAATCCAACATCAGCTATGTGATCCACTACAACATGCCGAAAAGCCTTGAGGCCTACTATCAGGAGGCCGGGCGCGCCGGACGCGACGGGGAGCGCGCCGACTGCCTGCTGCTGTTTTCCCCGGGCGATGTGCAGACGGCCAAGTTTTTTATCCAGAGCTCCGGGGAGAACGGGGAGCTGTCGGAGGAGGAGCGCGCCGCCGTGACGCAGCAGGACATGGAGCGGCTGCGCGCCATGGTCGGCTACTGCAAGACCACGGATTGCCTGCGGGGCTATATTCTGGATTATTTCGGGCAGACACACCCGAGGGCCTGCGGCAACTGCGGAAACTGCCGCGCGGGTTTTTCCAGACAGGACATCAGCTCGCAGGCGCAGATGGCGCTCTCCTGCGTCAAGCGCGCGCATGACAGGCTGGGATACTCCGTGGGCGCGACGCTGATCATCCAGACGCTCCGCGGCAGCGCGGAGCAGCGGGTATTGGAGCTTGGGCTGGATAAGCTGTCCACCTACGGGCTGATGAAGCAGGTCGCAAGACCCGAGGTCGCGGCATATCTTGAGCAGCTTGAGGCCGACGGCTATCTCCGAACCGACCCTGCCCACGGCGGACTGCTGCTGACGGAGCGGTCGGGAGCCGTGCTCTATCACGGTGAGGCGGTATTCATGATGGCGAGGACGCCGCTCGCCGTTGAAAAGAGACGCGGCAAGAAAAAGACTGTGGCCGCGGAGAGCGCGGACAGCGAGCTGTTCGAAGCGCTCAGGACGCTTCGCTTTCGGCTCTCGCAGGAGGAAAAGGTTCCCGCGTATATCATCTTCTCCAACGCCACGCTCTCCGACATGGCCGAAAAAGCGCCGAAAAGCATGGGCGAGTTTTTGGAGGTGTCCGGCGTGGGCGAGGTGAAGGCGTCAAAATACGGAAGGGTTTTTATAGATGAGATCAGAAAATTCGGGGAGAGCTGACAGACGCCGCGGCGCGGAAGGCGGCGGGCGATGACAAGACCGGACTGCACTCTCACGCTCACCGCAAACGCCGGGCTTATCGGAAGGCTGCGCTCCCTGTCGTTCACGCTCGACGCCTTTCATGACCGCCCGTCGGGCGGCTTTTCGGCGCTGACGCCCGCAATGGCGGAGACGGCGCTCGAAGCGGCGCGCCTTGCCGGGCCGGAGCTGCTGCTGGTGACCCACGGCCACGCAGACCACTATTCTCAGGCGCTGACGCGGCGCTTTCTCGACGCCTCGCCCGGCACGAAGCCGCTGCTGCCGTTCGAGACGGGCGAGGAGAGCGGCTTTGCGCGGCTTGACCACGGGAGCGTTGAATATTTGCGCATGACGCATGACGGCGCGCCGCCGCTGGACAGAGCGCCGAACTACGGCTTCCTCCTGCGCTCGGACGGGCTGAGCCTCTTTACGGCCGGGGACGCGAACCCGGCGGACGCGGGCGTGACGCGCCTTATCGACGGCCTTGAGCCGGATATTGCCGTGCTCGATTTCCCGTGGATAACGACAGCGCGCGGCCGAAAGGCGCTGGCGCTTATGCGCCCGCGGCGGCTTGCCCTGATCCATCTGCCGTTCAGAGAGGACGACGCAAACGGCTATATTCCCTCGGCGGAGCGCTGTGCGGAGAGGTATTTCGCCGGAGGAGGGGCGCGGGTCTTGAGCGCGTTTCTCCAGACGGAGGACTTTTTCATCGGTGCGGAGCCCCGCGACGCCTGATAACGCCGGGAGAAATGCCCTGCCGCGTGAGCGGCGCCCTAAAAAAACAGGGTGATCTGGCATAGCGTGATTATTTTTATTATCAGAGCCTACAAAAAACAGGCCGTGTTTTTGACGTCTTCTACAAAAAGCGTTGAATATACAATTTTTATTGAATTCCTGGCAATAAAGCAGTATTATTCTATTGGTAAATGCTTAGAAAATTTTGCAAGGCGGTTGAGGGGGTAGCAAGTGGACAGCAACAAGCTGAGGGAACTTATCATGCTGGTGACAGCCGAGGCCAGTGCGGAGACGCTCAAAGAGCTCTATATCGCCTTGACCTCGCTCCAGACGCTGACAGAAGCAGGATAAGTGAGGATGGGATGGGCAAAACGCAAGATTTTGCCCATTTTTCATTTCACAGGAGTCTGCGTTCGGGGAGCGGTTTTGCCGGACGCAGCCGGAATCTATTACGATTTACCCAGAAAAAGTGCGGCTCCGGCCTTGTTTTCCGGCAAATCGCCAAAACTTGATAAAAAAACGCATTCAAGCTTGACATACGCGCCGGAGGATGATACTATACATCAAAATTGAATCGCTCAGATAGAGGCGCGGTTTTCAACAGTAGGGTTCGGCAAGGGCAGGCAGCCGCCGGACACGAAAGGGGACACCGCCGAAGTACCGGATGAGAGCCTGCGAGTCCGGCGCTGGGTCGGCAGAGAAGATCTGCCGGACTGTCACATAAGTTTTTGTGAAGCGCTATCGATGATCACCGGAGACGGCTTTTGTCTTTCTTCCGATTATCCATGAACCGCTTGACACAGCGGTTCATTTTTTATTATCCCGCCGGCTGGGAGACGTATGCCGGAAACCGCGAGGTTAGAAAGGAAAAAAATGAAGAAGCTCACCGCAATGCTCATGGCCGCCGCAATGCTGTTCGCGCTCGCCGCCTGCGGCGGGACGCAGCAGGCCGCCGGAACCGAGGCTCCCGCCGCCGCTACAGAAGCCGCCGGAACCGCCGCCGTCGCGAGCGGCGTGGAGGACGGAGTTCTCACGATAGCTATGGAGTGCGCCTACGCGCCCTATAACTGGACCCAGACCGACGACTCCAACGGCGCCGTGCCGATATCCAACGTCCCCGGCTCCTATGCCAACGGCTACGACGTCATGATAGGCAAGAAGCTCTGCGAGGCCAACGGCTGGGAGCTCGAGGTCATCCAGTCCGACTGGGATTCTCTCGTGCCCGGCGTGCAGACCGGCACCTTCGACGCCGTTATCGCGGGTCAGTCCATGACGGCGGAGCGCTCCGAGCAGGTCGATTTTGCCGGCCCCTACTTCTATGCCACCATCGTCTGCGTCACGAAGTCCGACAGCAAGTATGCCGGCGCGACCGGCATAGCAGACCTTGCGGGCGCCTCCTGCACCGCGCAGCTCGCCACCATCTGGTACGACCAGTGCCTGCCGCAGATCGACGGCGCAGTTATCCAGAGCGCTGCCGAGACGGCTCCCGCGATGCTGATGGCGCTTGAGACCGACATGGTAGACTTTATCTGCACCGACATGCCGACCGCGCAGGGCGCAGTCGCGGCCTACCCCGACATGACCATACTCGATTTCTCCGGTACCTCCGGCGATTTCCAGTTTACCGACGAAGAGCGCGCCGAGAACGTCAATATCGGCATCTCCCTGATGAAGGGCAACACGACCCTCAGGGATCTGATAAACAGCGTGCTCTCAACCATGACCGCGGATGATTTCAACGCGCTGATGGCGCAGGCCATATCCGTTCAGCCCCTCGGCTGAGCTGCAATAACGAATACTGCGGGGCGGGCGGGACAGCGATCCCCCCGCTTCGCCGCGAAATGCGGAAGGGAGCCGCCCAATGGGAAAATTTGCACAGCTTGCGTCGGATATAGGCAAGCTTTGGTCGAACTACGGCGTCAGCTATCTCAGCGGCATCAGGAATACGCTCGTTCTGGCGCTCGTCGCAACGTTTATCGGCTGCGTGATAGGCTTTATATGCGGGGTGCTCAACACCATACCCGGCGCGAAAACGGACTCGCCCCTCAAAAAATTCTTTCTCGGCCTCATCCGCGCCATAGTGCGCATCTATGTTGAGGTTTTCCGGGGTACGCCGATGGTGCTGCAGGCGGTGTTCCTGTACTACGGCCTGCCGTATTTTACGAGCAACGCCGTGAAATTTACCAATATATGGGCGGCAGCCATCCTTGTCGTGTCGATAAACACCGGCGCGTATATGGCCGAGTCCGTGCGCGGCGGTATAATCTCCGTCGATCCCGGCCAGACCGAGGGCGCGAAGGCCATAGGCATGAACCATGTGCAGACCATGACGAGCGTCATCCTGCCGCAGGCGCTGCGGAACATAATGCCGCAGATAGGCAACAACTTCATCATAAACGTGAAGGACACCTCGGTCATGTTCATAATCGGCTTTCCGGATTTCTTCGCGGCGCACAGGGCGGCCGTCGGCGCGAGCTATCTGTATTTTCCCTCGGCCACGGTCGAGATGGCGGGCTATCTGACCATGACGCTCGCCGCCTCGTTCCTCCTGCGCTGGCTGGAGAGAAAGCTCGACGGCAGCAGCAGCTATGAGCTTGTTCAGACCGACCAGCTCACCATGACCGCCGGGACCTATAACCACCCAGACCGCGGCACACCCTTCGACGAACACAGCCGGGAATACAAAGAGGCGGCGAAGAACCGGAATTTCAGTTCAAGGGGGGAGCGTTGACATGGACGAGCTGATATTGCAGGTAAACCATCTGTCCAAGTCCTTCGGCAGCAATCAGGTGCTCAGAGACATAGACTTCACCGTCCGCAAGGGCGACGTCATAAGCATTATCGGCGCCTCCGGCTCCGGCAAATCGACGCTTTTGAGGTGCATAAACCTTCTGGAGACGCCGAGCTCCGGCGAGATACTCTACCACGGGCAAAACGTTCTCGCCAGAGGCGTCAGACCCGCCGAATACCGCTCGCACGTCGGCATGGTCTTCCAGTCGTTCAATCTGTTCAACAATATGACCGTGCTCGAAAACTGCATCGTCGGTCAGGTGAAGGTGCTCAGGCGAAGCCGCGAGGAGGCCGAGAAGCGCGCGATGTTCTATCTCGACAAGGTCGGCATGGCTCCCTATATTAACGCGAAGCCCCGGCAGATATCCGGCGGACAGAAGCAGCGCGTGGCAATCGCGCGAGCAATGGCCATGGACCCGGAGCTGCTGCTCTTCGACGAGCCGACCTCGGCGCTCGACCCGGAGATGGTCGGCGAGGTGCTCGGCGTGATGAAAACACTGGCCGACGAGGGGATGACCATGCTCGTCGTGACGCATGAGATGGCTTTCGCGCGCGACGTGAGCAGCACGGTGGTCTACATGAACGGGGGCGTCGTGTGCGAACAGGGCACGCCCGAACAGCTGCTCGAAAATCCGCAGCGGCAGGAGACAAGGGACTTCCTGTCGAGGTTCAGAAGCAAATAAAAATAATGCCGCCGCGAAGAATGCAACATTCTTTCGCGGCGGCATTTTTAAAAAGCTCGCTTGCCATAGAGGGCGCAACCTCGGCACAGGCATGAAGAAGAGCGGCCTATGCCGGCTGCTGCGCAGAGGGCTCAGCCCTCAAAAAAGCCGAGGGTGTAGTCGTATATCTCGTGCCCGGTCTCAAGGCTGCTTCCGTCGATAGTCAGTGCCACGCCGTCTGTCCCGAAGGCGCTGATGATGCTGTTGACGAGACTGCCGACCATGATGTATTCCCCGGCCGTCCCCATCCTGGAGACCTGCTCCTGAAAGCTCCGGCCGAGATCGAGGACGGCGATATTCTGCTCGTTGACGGAAAAGCTGTTGACCGTGACGGCTTCGCTGAGAACGCCCAGCTCGAGCAGCTTATCCAGCACGGCCTGCGCTGTGAGTTCGTCGAGCTCGCAGGGAACCTGGACGAGCTTTTCGGCGTTATCGTCTCCCTGATAGAGCGTGACGGGCACAGGGGTGCTCTCGACCCCAAAGGGCGCGGGCGTGCTCTCGACCGCGACGACCACGGTTTCGTCCGAAGCGGCCTTTTGGCCGCAGGCGCAGAGGGAGAAAACAAGCGCGAGCGCGATGAGCAGAGTTAATGCTTTTTTCATTGTAATACCTCATTTCCGAAGTGATCTGCAATGAAAGGATACCACATAATTGCCCGGACGGGTACTTAATTATTCTTAAACGCCTTTTTTCCGACTCAGTTCTCCGGGCGCAGCGAAAAGCTGACAGTGCACTGCTCACTGCCGTCGTTATAGAAGTATTCCGCGGAGAGCGCCCCGTCCGACGGATACAGGGTAAAGGCGGCGACGTCGCGCTCATCGAGCCATACGTTGAAAAGCCAGGCGTCCTCTTCGCCGATCACCGGTGAAAGGTGGTCGGAATACAGCTCGACCCAGAAGGAGAGTATGGGGGTATCGTCCATCTCCGGGCTGCCGTAGAGCTCAAAGTAGACGTCGCCGTCGGCGGTGTCGTCGATGACGCCCCAGACCTCGCGCTTACCGTCTTCAAGCGTACCGCTGCCGGAGTGATCGCTTATCACGAGCTCGCCGTACCATTTTGAGCCGAGCTGAAGCTCGCCTGACGCCGGAATTTCCGCGGTCGCGGCAGGGACGGGGGCGGCGGTGGCGCCGGTGGAGAGCGCGAAGACAAGGGTCGATACGCCGCCGTAATCGACGGTGACGCTGTCTCCGTCGCAGCTGTACTCAGTCACAAGCCCGTCCGCAAAGCTCAGCTTATCGCCGGTATAGGTAAAGCTCTGCTCATCCTCGGTGAACGCCAGCGCGCTCCCGCTGCCGTCGCCGTTGAAGGAGAGGAACCAGCCGCCGTAGCCGATGTCGCCGAGCTGGGCGAGGTCATAGTCTTTTCCGTTGATGGAGAGAGACTGCACGGCGTAATATCCGACCGGCAGCACGGAGACTCCGTCCGCGGAGGGCGCGGGAAAGGCGGCGCTATCGCTGCCGCGGCCGCCGAAAAAGAGCATGACGAGCGCAAGGACGACGACCGCGGCGATAACGACCGCGCCTATTAGCCTGGCCGTTTTCCCGTTCCCGCCCTCCGGCGCGCGGCGGGTATTGCTTACGGCCGGCGCGACCGGGACGCTTTCCGGGATGAAGGCTGAGCCGCCGGGCTGCGCGTCCCGGGAGACCTCCTCCGCGGGCGCGCCGCAGTCGGGGCAGAATTTCGCGCCGTCGGGCAGCTCGACGCCGCAATTTTGACAAAAGGCCATTTTTTCAGTCCTCCGATTTAGCTTTATTTCGCTTTTCTACATTATACAATATCTCCCTGCGCGGACGCAAGTGGACAAGGCGGATTTAAACGCAACTGCGTTGACTTTTTGTCAAAAGGTCTTCCTTTACGCCCGGCGATGTGTTATAATCAACAAAACAAAGCAAAACAGGGGGGAAAGTTTTGTGGGTACTTCTACCAAGGACGCGCTGGGAGGCGCTCTCAAGCAGATGATGGCTGTAAAGCCGATAGACAAAATAACCGTCAAAGACCTTGTGGAGATCTGCGGCGTAAACCGCCAGACCTTCTATTATCATTTCGACGATGTGTACGATCTTCTCGAATGGGTGTTCGAGGAGGACGCAAACCGCGTGCTGCCGCACGAGGTGATCTATGAGCACTGGCGGGAGGACGTTCTCGCGTTCTTTCAATATCTGTTCGACAACAGCGGCTTTACGCTCAATCTCTATAATTCCAACAGCCGCCTGTACATGCTGCGCTATCTTAAGGAGCGGCTGCAAAACTGCATCCGCAGCTTCGCAAGCATCGCGTCTGAGGGGCAGAATATCGACAGACAGGATTTCGACTTCGTCGTCGAGTTTTACGCAAACGGCGTGGTCGGCCTCATCTCGCAGTGGCTCGACCTCGGCATGGTGCTGCCGAAGGAGATAACGAAGGACCGCTTTCTCCGCATTCTGGACAACAGCGTTGAAAACATGCTCTCCCGTTTTCAGATATAACCCAATACCTGCTTATCGATTCAGACTGCCGGGCTTCACGGTTTCGGCAGCCTGAATTTTGTTTTGACTGTTTGTATTGAATAAGTCGCAATAAGGGAGTATAATAAAACACTATGAATTCTCCGGGAGGGATAAGAATGGCCGAGCAGAAGACGAACGTGATGCGCACGCTCGAACAGAGAAAAATAGAGTATACGGCGCTCGAGTATCCGCACGCCGACGCGCCGGTGGACGGGGCGAGCGTCGCGGCGATGACCGGCCGCGATCCCGCCCGCGTCTTCAAAACGCTCGTCACCCGGGGCGCGAGCGGCAAAATATATGTTTTCGTCATCCCGGTGGCGATGGAGCTGGAGCTGAAAAAGGCCGCGAAGGCCGCGGGCGAGAAGTCCGTCGCAATGATCCACGTCAGCGAGATAACCGCGCTCACGGGCTACGTGCGCGGCGGCTGCTCCCCGATAGGGATGAAGAAGCAGTACGACACGGTTTACCACAGCAGCATCCTGCGGCAGAGCACCGTCATGGTCAGCGCGGGCAGGATAGGCTTTCAGGTCGAGCTTGAGCCGGCGGAGCTCATAAAACTGACCCGCGGAAAAACAGCGGATATCGCAGCAGAGGTTTAATGTATGCAAAACAGCATTTTCATAAAGGGCGCAAGAGAGAACAATCTGAAGAACATCGACGTGGAGATACCCAGAGACAAGCTGGTCGTCATAACCGGCCTCTCCGGCAGCGGGAAATCCAGCCTCGCCTTCGACACGATATATGCCGAGGGGCAGCGCAGATACGTGGAGAGCCTCAGCTCCTACGCGCGGATGTTTCTCGGCCAGATGGACAAGCCGGACGTGGACTATATCGACGGGCTCTCCCCGGCCATATCCATAGACCAGAAGACCACCTCCAAGAATCCGCGCTCGACAGTGGGCACGGTCACGGAGATATACGACTATCTGCGCCTGCTCTGGGCGCGCGTCGGCGTGCCGCACTGTCCCAAATGCGGCAGGGAGATACGCCAGCAGAGCATCGACCAGATGGTGGATAAGATAATGGATCTGCCGCAGGGGACGCGCATACAGATACTCGCGCCCGTGGTGCGGGCGCGCAAGGGAGAGCATGTCAAGGTCTTCGAGGACGCCAAAAAATCGGGCTATGTCCGCGCAAGAGTGGACGGCATAGCCTACGAACTGTCCGAGGAGATAAAGCTCGAAAAGAACAAGAAGCACAGCATAGAGATAGTTGTGGACAGACTGGTCATCAAGCCGGATATCGTCCGGCGGCTGACGGATTCGGCGGAGACGGCGCTCGCGCTCTCGGGCGGGCTGCTGTTTATTGATCTCGTGTCGGAAAACAGGCAGATCGCCTTTTCACAGAACTACGCCTGCGAGGACTGCGGCATCTCCATAGAGGAGCTGACGCCGCGCCTGTTCTCCTTCAACAACCCCAACGGCGCCTGCCCCACCTGCATGGGGCTCGGCGTGCAGATGCTGGTGGACCCCGGCCTTATAATGCCGAACATGAACCTCAGCATCATGGAGGGCGGCATCATCGCCTCCGGCTGGGGCAATGTGCGCGGCGACACGATATCGAAGATGTATTTCGATGCGCTCGCCCGCAGGTATCATTTCAAGCTCACAGACCCGCTCAAGGAGCTGCCCAAGGAGGCCATGGACGCGATACTCTACGGCACGAAGGGCGAGCCGCTGCAGCTCCACTATGAGAAGAACGAGGGCTTCGGCGTGATAAAGCGCGAGTTCGAGGGCATCGTGAACAATCTCGAGCGCCGCTACAGGGAGACGCAGAGCCCCGCCATGCGCGCCGATATCGAGGACTGCATGTCCGAGACGCCCTGCCCGACCTGCGGCGGGAGGCGGCTGAAAAAATCCGCGCTGGCCGTGACGGTGGGCGGGATGAATATTGCGGAATTTACCGAGCTGTCGGTGACGGACGCCATTAAATTCATAGACGGTCTCAGGCTCAGCGATAAGGACGCGCTGATAGCCGAGCGCATATTGAAGGAAATACGCTCCCGCTTCGGCTTTTTACAGAGCGTCGGCCTGAGCTATCTCACGCTCTCGCGCACCGCGGCGACGCTGTCCGGCGGCGAGAGCCAGCGCATCAGGCTCGCCACCCAGATAGGCTCGAGCCTGATGGGCGTGCTCTATATCCTTGACGAGCCGAGCATAGGCCTGCACCAGCGCGACAACGAAAAGCTGCTCGCCACGCTCCGCCGTCTCCGCGATATCGGCAACACCCTGATAGTCGTCGAGCACGACGAGGAGACCATGCGCGCGGCGGACCATATCATAGACATCGGCCCCGGCGCCGGGATAAACGGGGGCAGGGTCGTCTGCGAGGGCTCTTTTGAGGACATCTGCGCCTGCGAGGAGTCCATTACCGGGCAGTATCTCAGCGGAAAAAAGAAGATTCCCGTGCCGGAGACAAGACGCAGCGGCAGCGGAAAGCGCATCGTCGTCCGCGGCGCGAGCGAGAACAACCTGAAGAACATCGACGTGGAGTTCCCCCTCGGCGAGCTTATCTGCGTCACCGGCGTCTCCGGCAGCGGCAAATCCTCGCTCATAAACGAGGTGCTGTACAAGACGCTCGCGGCGGAAAAAAACCGCGTCAAGGTGCGCCCCGGGAAATGCGCGGGGATAGACGGCCTTGAGTATGTGGACAAGGTGATAGCCCTCGACCAGAGCCCGATAGGCCGGACGCCGCGCTCTAACCCCGCGACCTATACCGGCGTCTTCAACGACATCCGCGACCTCTTCGCCTCCACGCAGGACGCGCGGCTGAGAGGCTACAGTCAGGGTCGCTTCTCCTTCAACGTCAAGGGCGGCCGCTGCGAGGCCTGCTCGGGCGACGGCCTGCTCAAGATTGAGATGCACTTTCTGCCGGACGTGTACGTCCCCTGCGACGTGTGCGGCGGCAAGCGCTATAACCGCGAGACGCTCGAGGTCAGATACAAGGGCAAAAACATCGCGGACGTGCTCGACATGACGGTGGAGGAGGCCTGCTCCTTCTTCGTAAACCAGCAGAAGATACTCGGCAAGATACAGACGCTCTACGACGTCGGCCTCGGCTACGTTAAGCTTGGCCAGTCGAGCACCACGCTCTCCGGCGGCGAGGCGCAGCGCGTCAAGCTCGCGACGGAGCTGTCGAAGCGCAGCACCGGCAGCACGGTATACGTGCTCGACGAGCCGACCACGGGACTGCATATCGCGGACGTCCACAAGCTGATCGATATCCTCGACCGCCTCGTGGAGGTGGGGAACACGGTCATCGTCATAGAGCACAATCTCGACGTCGTAAAGGTCGCCGACTATGTTATAGACCTCGGCCCCGAGGGCGGCGACGAGGGCGGAAGCCTTGTGTTCGCCGGGACGCCGGAGGACTGCGCCGATTGCGCGGAGAGCTATACCGGACAGTTTTTAAAGCCGCTCCTGCCGTAACAGTCCGGCGCGCGCCCCCGTATTATATACCGGGGGAATGAATCATGACCTGGAAATTTATCGCCGCCGTCGCGGCGCTGCTGGTGTTGACCCTGCTGGTGCAGATACTGCGCGATATGGTGCTGACGCCGGTCAGAGCCGGGAAGAATACAACGCAGCTGCTCTGCCTCGCCGTGACCGGATGCGAGCCGGCGCTCGAGCAAAACGTCGCCGGGCTGCTCTGGCTCAACGACTGCGGCGTGCTGCGGTGCAGGATAATTATTCTCGGGAACGGGCTCGACGCCGAGACGCGCTTTGTCGCGCGGGCGCTCGAACGGGATCACGGCTGTATTACTTTTATAGAGAACGGAGAACAACCCGAATGGATCAGGACAACGAGCTTTTAGAAATATCCGGAACTGTAGACTCTGTCATTTATAAGAACGAGGAAAACGGCTATACCGTGCTGCGCCTGAAGGACGGCAGCGACGAGAGCGTGACCGTCGTCGGCTGCTTCCCCTACGCCGCTGCCGGAGAGACGATGATAGCCAGCGGGAGCTGGATGACCCACAATGTGCACGGCAGGCAGTTCAAGGCGGAATTTGCCCAGCGGCTGATGCCCTCGAGCGCGAGCGCGATATACGAGTACCTCGCGGGCGGCTCCGTGCGCGGCGTCGGTCCCGCGACGGCGGCGCTGCTGGTGGACAGATTCGGGGAAAAGACGCTCGACGTGCTCGAAAGCTCGCCCGAGCAGCTGAGCACCGTCAAGGGCATCAGCGGCGCGAAGGCCGAGCAGATGTCCAGGAGCTTTCGCAGGCAGGCCGGAGTGCGCAGGCTGATGGAATTCGTCTGCTCCTTCGGCCTCAGGCCGATACTTGCGATGCGCATGTACAAATACTACGGCGACAAGGCGCTTGAGCTGCTGCGCGACAACCCGTACATACTCTCGTCGGGGCATATCGGCGGCAGCTTCGCCGAGGCGGACACGCTCGCCCTCGAGATGGGCGTGGACAGCTTCAGCCGCAACAGGATAAACGCCGCCGTCATCTTCGAGCTTACGCACAACTGCGGCAACGGGCACTGCTTCATCCCGCGCGAAAAGCTCCGCGCCGTCACGGCGCAGCTAATAGGCGTGGGCGAGGAGGACGCGGACGAGAGCATCGGCAGCCTCATAGAGGGCGGCCTTCTCATTTGCGAGGAGATAGCCGGGGTGAAGGCATGTTACCTGCCGGAGCTCTACGAGGCCGAGACCGACGCCGCGGAGCGCCTTGCGCGCATGTGCCGCACAAAATACGACGAGCGCGTCGATATTGCGGCGCTGATAGGAGAGCTTGAAAAAAAGCAGGGCATAAGCTACGCCGAGCGGCAGCGGAAAACGCTGGAGCTCGCGCTCAATAACCAGATAATCGTCATCACGGGCGGCCCCGGCACAGGCAAGACCACCTCCATCCGCGCTATTCTCGCCATGTTCGACCGGCTCGACATAAACACCCTGCTGACCGCGCCGACGGGTCGCGCCGCAAAGCGCATGACGGAGCTGACCGGCCGGGACGCCTCCACCATACACAGGCTGCTCGGCGCAAAGTTTGCCGACGACGACGAGCGCGTCGTGTTCACCAAGGACGAGAGCGACCGGCTCGACTGCGGGGCGGTGATACTCGACGAGTGCTCGATGGTTGACATAACGCTTATGGACGCGCTGCTCAGAGCCATGCCGGACGACGCGAGGCTCGTCATGGTGGGCGACGCAGACCAGCTTCCGTCCGTGGGGCCGGGCAACGTCTTTTCCGCCGTTATCCGCAGCGGGGTAGTGCCGACGGTGAAGCTGACGGAGATATTCCGCCAGAACGAGGGCAGCCGCATCGTGCGAAACGCGCATCTGATAAACAGCGGGGAGCACCCGGATCTGTCCGAGAACGCGGGGGACTTTTTCCGTCTGCGCCGTCTACAGGCGGCAAGCTCGGTCGAGACCATAGCGGAGCTGTGCGCGGTGAGGCTGCCGGCAAAGATGAACATTCCCGCGGCCGACATTCAGGTGCTTTCGCCGACGCGCAAGGGCGAGCTCGGCACATATAACCTGAACAAGCGGCTTCAGGAGGCGCTCAATCCGGAGGGCAGTGAGAAGAAGGAAAAGGTCTTTGGAGACGCTGTCTTCCGCGAGGGGGACAGGGTGATGCAGATTCGCAATAATTATGATATAATGTGGCGCAGCGCGGATAATACCGCCAGCGGCACGGGCATATATAACGGCGATATCGGGCGCATAGCGCAGATAGACGCGGACGCGGAGAGCCTGACCGTGGACTTTGACGGGAGGCTCGCAAATTACGGCTTTGATTCGCTCATCGAGCTTGAGCACGCCTGGGCGATGACGGTCCACAAGGCGCAGGGCAGCGAATACAGGGCTGTCATACTCGCGCTCAGCCCCGGCTCGCAGATGCTCATGACACGGGACGTCCTGTATACGGCCGTCACAAGAGCCAGAGAGCTGCTGATACTGGTGGGCGACGACCAGACGGCCTACCAGATGATAGACAATTTCCGCCAGTCGAAGCGCTATTCCGCGCTGCGCGTCAGACTGCGGAGCCTCTGCGGCGTCGGATGAAGATATTGGACGGTATTCTGGAGCTGCTCTACCCGACGCGCTGCGTGTTCTGCCGCGCCCTCACGGGCGGCGGGAGCGAGCCTGTCTGCCGGAAATGCCTCAAAAAGCTGCCGTATACCAACGGCGACGGGCAGAGGCAGAAGCTCCCCTTTATCCCGCTGTGCGTCTCGCCGCTCTATTATGAGGGCGAGGTCAGGCAGTCGCTTTTGAGGTATAAATTCCACGGTGCGGCCGCATATTCCCGCTTTTACGGCGAAATTCTGTCAAAATGTATTGACGAAAACGAAATTTCCTGCGATATTATCACTTGGGTGCCCCTGAGCCGGAGGCGCCTACGCTGCCGCGGCTACGATCAGGCCGGGCTTATCGCGGCCGAGACCGCGAGGAGAAGCGGCGCGGATATAGCCGCGCTGCTGAAGAAAACACGCGACAATCCGCCGCAGTCGGGGACAGGCAGTCCGGAAAAGCGCAGGGCGAACGTTGCGGGCGTCTACCGCGCGGCAGCGCCCGAGGCTGTTTCCGGCAAAAGGATACTCATTGTGGACGATATCGTCACTACAGGCGCGACGCTGTCCGAATGCGCGCGCGTTTTGAGCGCGGCCGGCGCCGCAGAGATATACGCGGCCACTGTGGCCAGAACGAGAGAATAATTTTTTGAGGTGAACCATATGCTCATATTTGAAAGAGACATCGCGGTAGACATGGGGACGTCGAGCACCCTGCTGTTCGAGCAGGGAAAGGGCGTCGTATCGCGCGAGCCGACCGTGGTAGCGGTGGACAAGTTCAGCGGGAAGATCCTCAAGGTCGGGCAGGACGCGCAGAAGATGCTCGGCCGCACGCCCGCGAATATCGTCGCTATCCGCCCGATCAGCGCAGGAGTTATTTCCGACTATGAGATGTCCGCCCAGATGCTCCGCGAGCTTGTCAGCCGCATCACGTCCTTCAGCCTGTTCAAGCCCTGCGTTCTGGCCTGCGTGCCGAGCAGCATCACCGGCGTAGAAGAGCGCGCCGTCATTGACGCCGCCATCGAGGCCGGGGCGAGAAAGGTGTATCTGCTCGAGACGGCCGTCGCGACGGCGCTCGGCGCGGGCGTGGATATCGCGAAGGCGGACGGGCACATGGTCATCGACATCGGCGGCGGTACGACGGAGATCGCGATAATCTCGGTCGGCGGCGTCGTGGAGTGCGAATCGATAAAGATAGCCGGGTCAAGCTTTGACGAGGCGATAGTAAAATATATCAGGCGCAAGCACAATATGCTCATCGGCCTGAGCGCGGCAGAGGAGCTCAAGCGCAGCATCGGCTGCGTTATCCAGCGCCCGGACGTCGGCCTTGAGGAGATAAAGGGGCGCAACCTCACAAACGGTCTGCCGAAGTCGGTCAGCGTCAGCGCCAACGAGCTTATAGAGGCCTTCGTAGAGCCGATGAACACCATTCTTGAGGCCATACACTCCGTCCTCGAGCGGACGCCGCCCCAGCTTGTGGGCGACCTCGACAAGAACGGGATTATCATGTCCGGCGGAGGCAGCCTTATCTACGGCATAGACAAGCTCATAGAGCGCAGCACCGGCATCAGGACAGTCGTCGTGGACGACGCCGTCTCCTGCGCCGCGTACGGCGCGGGGAAAATGCTCAAGTATCTCGACGATATGCAGGACGGAATGATGAACTTCTACCGCAAGAGGCAGCTCAAGGGCTGACGGGGAACAGATTTTTCGCTGGAGGTGCAGTATGAATACGCAGAGCCTTTTCAAAAAGAAGAACGCGGCGCCGCGCTGCTCGGCCGTCATTGTCGCGGCGGGCGCTTCCGCGCGCATGGGCTTCGACAAGATAATGACGCCGCTCGGCGGCGAGCCTGTGCTCGCAAGGACGCTCGCGGCGTTTCAGGCCAACGAGCTTATCGATGAGATCATCGTCGTGACGCGCATGGAGATGCTCGGCGAGGTGGCGGAGCTGTGCAAAAAATACGGCGTTGACAAGATAAGCAAGGTGGTCTGCGGCGGGAAAACGCGCATGGAATCCGCGCTGGCCGGCGTGTCCGAGGTTCGCCGCGGCGCGAAGCTCATCGCCATCCACGACGGGGCGAGACCCCTTGTCACGCAGGATGTCATCCTGCGCGCCATCTATGCCGCAAACGACCACATGTCTGCCGTCCCCGTCATAAAGAGCACCGACACTCTCAAGAGAGTGGACGACAAGGGTCTTGTCGCGGGCGCGGTGGACAGGGAGAGCGTGGTTCGCGTCCAGACTCCGCAGGTCTTCAGCAGCGACCTCATAAAGGGCGCGCTGACGAAAGCCGTCACGACGAAGCTCGCGCTCACGGACGACTGCTCCGCGATAGAGATGATGGGCGTGAAGACCTACACCGTCATGGGCGACGAGGACAACATCAAGCTTACGAACCGGCGGGATCTCTTCATAGCCGAGGCGATACTCCGCGGCAGGGACGAAAAATGAGAATAGGACAGGGCTATGACGTGCACCGCCTTGTCGAGGGCAGGGAGCTTATCCTCGGCGGCGTCAATATCCCGTATGAGAAGGGGCTCCTGGGTCACTCCGACGCGGACGTGCTGACCCACGCGCTGATGGACGCGCTGCTCGGCGCGGCCGCGCTCGGCGATATCGGGAAGCTCTTCCCGGATAACGACGACAGGTTTTCCGGCGCGGACAGCGTCGTCCTGCTCGGGGAGGTCTGCCGGCTGCTGCGCGAGAGAGGCTATCGGATAGAGAACGCCGACTGCACGGTGATCGCCCAGCGGCCGAAGCTCGCCCCGTATATCGCCGGGATGCGGCTGCGCCTCGCCGCGGCGATGGGGATAGAGACAGACCGCGTGAGCGTCAAGGCCACGACGGAGGAGGGGCTCGGCTTTTCGGGAGAGGGTCTCGGCATGGCGGCGCAGGCCGTCGTGCTCATAGACGGCGGCATACAGAGAACATGTTAGTCCCGAGCGCATATGATAAAGTATATCTGTGCGCAGGGAAACACAGCTTCAACAGCTTCCTCGGGGCATCGATACCCCGGGGGAGCTCTTTTATTATAACGATCGCCGCCGTCCAGGCGGCTGAATGGAGAATATATGACGCAGTATCTGATAATGTGCCGCTCGCTCACCTATGCGCAGAGCGCGGCGCGGCTGCTCGAGAGCGCGGGGCTCACGGCCGCGGTGATAAAATCGCCGCAGAAGCTGAGCTCCGGCGGCTGCGGCTACGCGGTAAGTCTGCACGGCAGGTTCGACGAGGCCGTTTCGCTGCTGAAGAAAAAAAGCCTTTTGACGGGAAAGCTCTACAGGCGGCTCAGTGACGGGGAATATACGGAGGTGCGCCCGTGATATATCTCGACAACGCCGCGACGACCATGATAAAGCCCGCTCAGGTGGGCGAGTCGGTCGTCCGCGCCATGCGCAGCATGGCCAGCCCCGGCAGAGGCGGGCATCCGCCCGCGATGAGGGCGGCGGAGGCGGTGTACGACTGCCGCTGCGCCGCCGCCGCGCTTTTCAAGGTCGAGGCGCCGGAGAGGGTCGTCTTCACGATGAACGCCACCCACGCGCTGAATATCGCCATAGCCTCGCTCGCGCGGCGCGGTACGCGCACCGTGATATCCGGCTTTGAGCACAACTCCGTGACGCGCCCGCTCAGGGCTGCCGGCGCGGAGGTCTCCGTGGCGGGCAGGCGGCTTTTCGACGCGGCCGCCGTCCTTGAGGACTTCGGGCGGCTCATTCCGGGCTCGGAGCTGGTCGTGTGCACCCATGTGTCGAACATGTTCGGCTTCATCCTGCCGATATATGAGATCGCGGAGCTGTGCGCGCGGCATTGCGTCCCGCTCATAGTGGACGCGTCGCAGTCGGCCGGGATACTGGAGCTGGACATGGAGCGCCTCGGCGCGGTTTTTATCGCTATGCCGGGGCACAAAGCGCTCTACGGCCCGCAGGGGACGGGTATGCTGCTGTGCGGACGGGAGGGCGCGCCGCTGCTGTACGGCGGCTCGGGCTCGGACAGCGTCGCGCAGCGAATGCCCGATTATCTGCCCGACAGGCTCGAGGCGGGGACGCACAACGTCTGCGGTATAGCCGGACTGCGCGCGGGGATAGACTTCGTGACGGAGAGAGGGCTGAATAATATATTCTCCCATGAGCAGCGGCTCACGAAATTGATGGAGGAGCGGCTTGAGGGCAGCGGGCTGGAGCTGTTTCGCGGCGGGGCGGGGGAGCAGTGCGGCGTCCTGTCCGTCAGGCACGGCGGCATAGACAGCGAGGCGCTCTCCGCCGCGCTCGCGGAAAAGGGCGTCTGCGTTCGCGCCGGGCTGCACTGCGCGCCGACCGCCCATGAGAGCGCCGGAACGCTCGAGACGGGCACGGTGCGCTTCAGCTTCTCCGCCTTTACGACGGAAAAACAGGTGCTCGAGGCCTGCACCGCGCTCAGAGGAGTGTGCCGGGAGCTTCTTTAAAAGAAATTAATACATTAGAGATATTAAGATTGTTGCCTTTTGCCGGGAATTGATTTATAATATATTGATACCTGTGCGCAGAAGAAACTGCAACACACGGAGGACGCTTGAACGGGGAAGGTATATGGAAGCAATCAGCAACGTGTTTGGCCGCGCGGCGAATTATCTGATGACAATAGGCATAGCCGATCTGATCGACATCCTTATCGTCGCCTATCTGATCTACAGAGCAATCGCGCTCGTGAGGAAGACCAATTCCTACAACCTGGCAAAAGGACTTGTGATCATCCTTATCGTGCTGTGGCTGTCGGATATTTTCGAACTGAAAATGATCAACTATCTGCTGAGAAAAGCGGTGGAGCTCGGCCTTATTGCGCTGCTGATCCTGTTTCAGCCGGAGCTGCGCCGTCTTCTGGAGCGCATGGGCAGCAGCTTTTCCTCCAACCGAAAGGTCTCAAGCCCCGTGCTGGAGACGGCCATAACGCAGACAGTTGACGCCTGCGTGGAGATGTCCGCCTCGAAGACGGGCGCGCTGATAATCTTTGAGCGAAACGTGAGGCTGAACAGCGCCATCATGACGGGGACGGTCATAAACGCGGACGTAACCTGCGAGCTGATAAAGAATCTTTTCTTCAACAAAGCGCCTCTGCACGACGGCGCGATAATCATTCGCGGCGCGAAGATCGCGGCCGCCGGCTGCGTCCTGCCGCTGACGCAGAGCACCAACCTCAGCAAGGAGCTCGGCATGAGGCACAGAGCCGGGATAGGGCTCAGCGAGCAGTCGGACGCCGTCGTCGTCATAGTCTCGGAGGAGACGGGCGCGATATCGATGGCTATGGAGGGCAGCCTCAAGCGCCACCTCTCCGGAGAGACGCTCAACAGGCTTCTGCACGACGAGCTGATAACCGATGAAGTCGAGGAATCGAAGTACAACACTTTTCTTAACAACCTCAAGAATTTTTTCAAGGTGAAGAACAATGAAGATGACAAGCCCGATGAGAAAAATTTATAACAGCAGGGCATTCTGGGTAGTCGTTTCACTGCTCGCCTCGCTCGCCATATGGATATATGTCACCAGCGTTGAGTCGGACGTATACAAGCAGACCTTCCGCGGCATCCGCGTGGAGATCGTCGGGGACGATATCCTCAGAGATTCGCGCAACATGGTCGTGACGGATCTCGACACCAACACGGTCACCATAGAGGTCAGCGGGCCGCGGAGAGTGGTTGGCTCGCTGGACGCGTCGGATATCGTCGCGCAGGTGGACGTGAGCAAGCTCACACAGGCGGCATATACCTCGCTGCAATACTATATCTCCTACCCCAACGGGACAGACACCGCCAGCATCACGGAGCTGAAAAGGACGCCCGAGACCGTGAACTTCATGGTCTCCAAGCTCACCTCCAAGACCATTCAGGTGCGCGGCGGCTTTGAGGGCACGCTTGCCGACGGCTATACCGCCGAGACGCCGGTGTTTGAGCCCTCAACCATCACCATCACCGGCCCAGACGCCTATATAAAGGACGTCGAATACGCCTGGGTCACCTTCGGCAAGGACGTCACGGTGAGCAGCACCTATTCCGTGGACACCGGATATACCCTGATGGACGAGGAGGGCAAGCCCTGCTCCTCCGAGGAGATAAGCTTCTCGTCGGACACCGTGAAGGCCACGCTGCCGATGCTTGAGATAAAGGATGTAATGCTCGGCGTGGACATTGTAGAGGGCGCCGGCGCCACAAAGGCGAACACGAAGATCACGGTCGAGCCGGAATCCATCTCCCTCGCGGGCGATTCCGCCATTCTGTCCGGCATGAACAAGATCATCCTCGGCACCATCGACCTCACCGACTTCGCCTCGACCTATACGGAGACCTATACGATACCGCTCGATAACAACATGAAGAACCTGACCGGAGTGACGGAGGCGAAGGTCACGATAGAGATAGTCGGCCTTGAGACGAAGACCTTCAAGGTCAAGAACTTCTCCTGCATAAACGTGGCTGAGGGCTCGACGGCGCAGATAATGACGGAGAGCATAGACATCGTCCTGCGCGGCACGGCGGAGGATCTCGCCAAGGTGAAAAACGAGAATATCCGCGCCGTGGCCGATCTCACCGACTTTAAGGATTCGACGGGCGCATACATGCCGGTCGTGAAGATCTATGTAGACGGCTTCACCGGCGTCGGCGTGATAGGGGAAAACACGATCTCCGTGGAGATCAGAAAGGCACAATAATGACACAGGACGCCGTTGTAACAAAACTTATGCCGCGGGGGATGGCCGAGGTCACCGTCGTCAGATCGACCGCCTGCGGAGGCAGCTGCGGCAGCTGCGAGAGCTGCATATATCAAAACGAGCTGAAGACCCTTGCGCGCAATAAAATAGACGCGCAGCCCGGACAGAAGGTCGTCATCGAGAGCAAGACCTCCGTGGTCGTCGGCGCCGCGATGCTGGTGTATATCATGCCGCTCGCGCTGTTCCTCATAGGCTACGCGCTGGCCGCCGCCGCCGGGGCGAGCGAGGGTCTGTGCATCGCGGTGAGCTTTGCCGCGCTCGTCGTCGGCGCCGTTATCCTGGTGACGAGCCAGAAACTTCGCAAAAATAAAAACCCGATAACCTTTGATATTGTAGGGTTTGTTTAATTTCGGAGGAGCTATGATAAAAAGCATGACCGGCTACGGCAGCGCAAAGGGGAGCGTCGAGGGTCTTGAGATCGCCGTAGAGCTGAAAAGCGTGAACAACCGCTATCTGGACACTTCCGTCCGTCTGCCGCGCAGCTTCCTGTTCGCCGAGGACGCCGTCAAATCCGCTGTGCAGTCCCATATAAGCCGCGGCAAGGTGGATGTTTTCATCAGCGTCGATTCGTCCGGCGCGGGAGACATGGCGGTAAAGGTGAACGAGCCGCTGCTCAGGGGCTATATCGAGGCGATTAACCACATTTCCGAGGAGTACGCTCTCTCGAACGAGCTGACGGCGCTCTCTGTCGGCCGCTTTCCGGACGTGCTGTCGGTCGAGAAAAAGGATCTGGACGCGGAGGCGATATCGGAGGGTATACTGTCCATCGCCGAGAAGGCTCTGCGCGACTTCGACCAGATGCGCCTCAGAGAGGGCGAAAAGCTCAGGGACGACGTCATTTCAAGGCTCGCGACGATAGACGCGCTGGTCTCGCAGGTGGAGGCCAAGGCGCCGGAGACCGTGGCCGAATACAGGAAGCGCCTTGAACAGCGGATGACCGAGGTGCTCGCGACAGCCGGGATAGAGCCCAACCGTATCCTTGCCGAGGCCGCCATCTTCGCCGACCGTATCGCCGTGGACGAGGAGACCGTCAGGCTGCGCAGCCACATGGCGCAGCTTCGCACGATGATAAACGGCAGCTCGCCCACGGGGCGCAAGATAGACTTCCTCATACAGGAATTCAACCGCGAGGCAAACACCATCGGCTCCAAGTGCCAGAGCTCGGACGTCGCCCACACGGTGGTCGATCTGAAATCGGAGATCGAAAAGATCCGCGAGCAGATACAGAACATCGAATAGGGGGACGGCAATGAGACTGATAGGCATCGGCTTCGGAAACCTTATCTCGCGAGACAGGGTGATCTCCATCGTAAGCCCGGAATCTGCGCCGATAAAGCGCATGATACAGGATGTGAGGGAAAAAGGCCTGCTCATCGACGCTTCCTTCGGAAGAAGCACAAAAGCCGTCATTATCATGGACAGCGGGAACGTCGTCCTGTCCGCGCTGTCGCCGGAGGTACTCGCGTCTCGTTTTGAAGACAAATCTGAACAGGAAGAGGGTAAGTCCCATGATTGAAAGAGGAAAGCTGTTCGACATCTCCGGCCCGTCGGGCGCCGGAAAGAGTACCGTCGTTTTCAAGGCGATCGAAAACAAAAGCGACATGTGCTTCTCCATATCCGTGACAACGAGAAAGCCCCGCCCGTCCGAGGTGGACGGGAGAGAGTATTTCTTCGTCGAGCTGGACAGATTTAAAGAAATGGTCGAGAACGACGAGCTTCTGGAGCACGCTGAATATGTCGCCAACTCTTACGGTACGCCGAAGGCCTTCGTCGAGCGGCAGCTTGACGCGGGGCTTAACGTGCTGCTGGATATCGAGGTGCAGGGCGCGCGGCAGGTGCATGAAAAAATGCCGGAGGCCGTGATGCTCTTCATCATTCCGCCGTCCATAGAGGAGCTCAAGCGCAGGCTCGAGGGGCGCGGCACGGACACGGAGCGCGCTATCGAGTCGCGCCTCATCCGCGCGAAGCAGGAATACGCCGAGGCCGATTTTTACGACTATATCATCGTCAACTCCGACGCCGCCGTCGCGGCGAACGAGCTGTCGTCCATCATCACTGCCGAGCGCTGCAAAGCCGCCGGCAGGATGCAATACCTCAGAGCATAAAAAACTGTGCCGCCGAAGGGCGGCGGAATGGAGAAATTATTATGATGCTTTACCCCCCCGTGGCGGAGCTTGTCGAGAAGATAGGCAGCCGCTACCAGCTTGTTAATCTCGTCGCGAGAAGAGCCCGCGCCATTTCGGCCGACGCCGAGGAAAAACAGATCCCGCTGGACAGAAAGCCCGTATCTTCCGCCATCGACGAGGTGTATACCGGCAAGCTCACGATAAAGTAACTTTCCAGCGGGGCTGAGAAGAGATTTCAGGTTTACGCGCTGATTTTCTCTGTCTCTGTCCCCGCTGCTTTGAATTTCACGGATATAAGGTGGTGCGCCAAGTGTCGCTTCTGGTGGCAAAAATCGCGGTTTCCGCCGCAAAATACTGGATAGACAGGCCGTATGACTACCTTATTCCTGAGGATCTGGCCTCAAGGGCCGTGCCGGGCGTCCGGGTGTACGTGCCCTTCGCGCAGGGCAACAGGAGGAGCGAGGGCGTCATTCTGGCCGTTACCGACCACAGCGACTATGAGAAGCTGAAAAGCATCCTCTCCGTGCTCGACGAGTCGCCCGTGCTCGACCGGGAGCAGCTACAGCTCGCCCTGTTTATGCGGGACAGATTTTTCTGCACCGTCTATGAGGCGGTCAAGGCCATACTTCCCGCCGGACTGTGGTTTGACGACGCGGGAAAGCGCCGCGTAAACGACAAGACGGTCGAGATGGCAAGGCTCGCCGTAGACCCCGAGGACGCCGCGGCCATCGCCGCGAACAAGCGCCGCCGTTCCCCGCAGCAGGCGGAGCTGCTCGAGCTGCTGTGCAGCTTTGAGGTTCTGCCGAGCCGCGAGCTGCTGCGTTTTTCCGGCGCTTCCCGCCAGTCGCTCAAGGCGCTGTGCGCCGCCGGGCTTGTGGAGCTGTTCCAGCGCGAGGCCTTCCGAAGACCCGAGCTCTATGGCGGCGATATCCTGCCCCTGCCCGTGCTCAACGGCGAGCAGCAGGCGGCCTTCGACGGGCTGTCGGAGCTTGCCGCGGCGGGCAAGGCCTCCGCCGCGCTCCTTTTCGGCGTTACGGGCAGCGGAAAGACCAGCGTATATATCCGCCTGATAGCTCAACAGCTCTCGCTTGGGCGCTCGTCCATCCTGCTTGTGCCGGAGATCGCCCTCACGCCGCAGATGCTGCAAACCTTTTCCTCGCATTTCGGGGATGAGATAGCCGTTTTGCACAGCAGCCTCTCTACGGGCGAACGCTACGACGAGTGGAAGCGCGTGAAGAGCGGCAGATCCAGGGTCGTGATAGGCACAAGGAGCGCGGTCTTCGCGCCCGCGCGCGAGCTCGGCCTCATCATCATCGACGAGGAGCAGGAGGAGACCTACAGATCGGAGAATTCGCCGCGCTACAACGCGCGCGACGTGGCAAAATTCCGCTGCGTGAAGGCCGGCTGCCTGCTGCTGCTCGGCTCGGCCACGCCGGACGTGGTCAGCAGATATAACGCGCAGACCGGGAAATACGCCTTCTTCAGCCTGCGCACGCGCTATAACGACATGGAGCTGCCCGAGGTCAAGATCGTCGATATGAAGCGCGAGCTGCGCCGCGGCAACGGCGGCGATATCAGCGGCGTGCTGCGCGACGAGATACAGACGAACCTTAAGCGCGGCGAGCAGAGCATATTGTTCATCAACCGCCGCGGGGCGAACAAGCTTATAAGCTGCGGCGAGTGCGGCTATACTTACAGGTGCCCGCGATGCAGCGTGTCGCTGACATATCACAGCACAAGAAAGCGGCTGCTGTGCCACTACTGCGGCTATTCGCAGCGCGTGGACGACGCCTGCCCGGACTGCGGCGGAATGCTCAAATATATAGGCGCCGGGACGCAGCTTATCGAACAGGAGCTGCACGAGCTGTTCCCGGATGCCGGGGTGCTGCGCATGGACACGGACGCCGTGGCTCCCGTCGGCTCGCATGAACAGCTCTTTGAGAAGTTCAGGACTGAGAAAATACCGCTCATGGTGGGCACGCAGATGGTCACAAAGGGGCTCAATTTTGAAAATGTCACCCTTGTAGGCGTCATATCGGCCGACCAGAGCCTGTATGCGGGCAATTACAGAGCGGGCGAGCGCAGCTTCTCGCTCATCACGCAGGTCGTCGGACGGAGCGGGCGGGGCGAAAAGCCCGGCAGGGCGGTCATACAGACCTTCACGCCGGAAAACGAGACGATAATCCAGGCGGCCAGACAGGACTATGAGGACTTTTACGCGTCCGAGATCACGCTGCGCCGTATGCAGCAGACGCCGCCCTTTGCGGATCTGCTTGCGATTACGGCCTCCGGGCAGGATGAGAGCCAGGTCGTCGCCGCGTGCCGCAGCGTTATGCGCCGTCTTGAGGACGGCGGGGAAAAGCTCTCCATACTCGGACCGACGCCGCTGCCGGTCGTAAAGGTCAACAACAGATACAGGTACAGAGTGAATATTAGCTGCAAGGTGAGCTCCGCCGTGAGAGAGCTGATTTCTCAGACGGTCGTTCAGTGCAGCACGGACAAGCGCTTCAAGGGCGTATCCTTTTTTGCGGATAACGACCCGCTCGATTAAAAAAAGCAGCCTTAGGGCGGAACGGAGAAAAACATGGCACTTCGCAACATAATGACCGAGGAGCAGCAGGTGCTCTACAAAAAATGCCGCCCGGTGACGGAGTTTAACGAGCGTCTGTGGCAGCTTCTTGACGATATGGCCGAGACTCTGGATAAGGCCAACGGCGTCGGGCTGGCCGCGCCGCAGGTGGGCGTGCTGCGCAGGGCTGTGATAGTTCTGGAGACGAATGTGCCCGAGGGCGAGAATGACCGCCTCATCGAGCTTATTAATCCCGAGATCCTCGAGGCCTCCGGCGAACAGACCGGGCCGGAGGGCTGCCTGAGCTTTCCCGGGCAATACGGCATCGTGAAGCGGCCGATGGAGGTGAAGCTCCGCGCGCAGGACAGGAACGGAGACTGGTTCGAGGTGTCGGGAACGGGGCTTACCGCGCGCTGCTTCTGCCATGAGATGGACCACCTCGACGGCGTAGTGTTTACCTCGCTGTGCGAGCGTATGCTCAGCGAAGAGGAGCTTGCGACCGGGGAGGACTGAGCGCCGGGCGCCGATACGGGCGACGCCGAAGGAGGATAACGCAGATGCGCATAGTATTTATGGGGACGCCCGATTTCGCGGCCGCCTCACTGAAAAAGCTCATAGAGGATGATTTCAACGTGGTCGGCGTCTTTACGCAGCCGGACAGGCCGCGCGGCAGGGGCATGGCGGAGGCCTTCTCCCCGGTAAAGCAGCTCGCCGCCGCGCACGGCATACCCGTTTATCAGCCGGTGAAGATGCGCGACGGGACGGCGCTCGCCGCGGTAAAGGCGCTTGAGCCGGATATCCTCGTCGTCGTGGCCTACGGGCGCATCCTGCCGGACGATATCCTCGCCGTGCCGAAATACGGGGCGATAAACGTCCACGGCTCGCTCCTGCCGAAGTACCGGGGAGCCGCGCCCATACAGTGGGCGGTGCTCAACGGCGACAGGACGACGGGCGTCACCACGATGCATCTCGCGAGCGAGATGGACACGGGCGACATCATCTACTCCGCAGAGACGGAGATAGGCGAATACGAGACCTCGGGCGAGCTGTTCGACAGGCTCATGGATATGGGCGCGCGGCTGCTCGTGAAAACGCTCAAGGATATTGAAAACGGCGCCGCGCCGAGAACGCCGCAGGATAACGGCAGCGCCTCCTATGTCCGTATGCTCGATAAATCCGATTCGCCCGTTGATTTCAATATGAGCCCGCGCGCCGTGCTCAAGCGGATATACGGCCTGCAGCCCTGGCCCGTGGCCACGGCGGAGATAGGCGGCGTGCAGTACAGGCTTTTTGCGGCGGAGTATACGAAGACTCACACCGGCAGCGCGCCGGGCAGCGTCGTTTCGGCCGGGAAAGAGGGCATAGAGCTCGCCTGCGCCGGAGGGGAGACCATTATGATAACCCAGCTTCAGGCGCCCGGGAAAAAGCGCATGAGCGCGGCCGATTTTCTCAGGGGACATTCGATAGAGGCCGGCGGCTGATGCAGGCGGGCGCGAGAGAAGCGGCGCTGAAGGCGCTCGAGAGATGCCGCAGGGACGGAGCCTGGTCGGGCGCGTCCATAGACGGCGCGATAAAAAAATACTCGCTCGAGCGCCGTGACGCGGCGCTCGCCTCGAGGCTCTGCCTCGGCGCGCTGCAAAACGGCAGCCTGTGCGACTATTATATCGACCTGTATTGCAGCCGGGGCGCCTCGCGCCTTGAGCCGAAGCTGAGGGACATTCTGCGCCTCGGCGTCTACCAGCTCCTGTTTCTCGACAGGATACCGGCGCGGGCGGCCGTGAACGAGAGCGTCGCCCTCTGCAAGAGCGCCGGCCTCGACAGGGCGGGCGGGCTTGTGAACGCCATCCTCAGAAGGATCGCCGAGAACAGGGACGCCCTGCCGGATATCCCCGGCGCGGGGACGGCGGAATACCTCAGTATAAAATACAGTCACCCGCTGTGGCTTGTACGGCGCGTGTGCGCCGAGCGCGGCTATGCTTTTACAGAGGCGTTTCTGGCCGCGAACAACAGCCCGTCCGGGATAACGATACAGGTCAATACCCTCCGGGTCGGACTGAGCGACTATAAACGCGCGCTGGATGCGGCCGGCATTGAATACCGGGAGACGGAGCTTTTGCCGGGCTGCCTCGAGCTCGCAGGCGGGAGCATAGACGCGCTGCCGGGCTACGGCGAGGGTCTGTTCTACGTGCAGGACAGGGCGGCTCGCATGGCGGTAGACATCGCCGCGCCGGAGAGCGCTTCTCGCGTCATGGACGCCTGCGCCGCACCCGGCGGGAAGTCCTTCGCCGCCGCTATCGCCATGCGGAACACGGGAAATATCCTTGCCCGCGACATACATGAAAAAAAGCTCGCCCTCATCCGCTCCGGTGCGCAGCGGCTCGGCATAGATATTATCGAGACGCAGGCGCGCGACGCGAGAGAGCCGGACGCGGCGTCGGAGGCCGGGTTCGAGCTCGTTATCGCGGACGTGCCCTGCTCGGGCTTCGGCGTGATGGGCAAAAAGCCGGAGATAAGGCTGAAAAAAGAGGATGAGATCGCCAAGCTGCCCGAGATACAGCGGCAGATACTGGACAATGTCTCCGCCTTCGTAAAGCCGGGCGGCACGCTGCTGTATTCGACCTGCACGATACTCAGGGCGGAAAACGAGGAGATCGCCGAGGGCTTTCTCGCCGCGCACAGCGAGTTCGAGCCGCTTGATTTCAAGACCTGCGACATCGCCTCCGCGCGCGGGATGTACACCTTTTGGCCGAATACGGACGGGACGGACGGCTTTTTCGCCGCAAAGATGAGAAGGAAAACATAAACGATGGAGAAAGACATTCTGTCCATGACGCCGGAAGAGATAGAGCGCGATTTCGCGGCGCTGGGCGAGGCAAAATACAGGGCGAAGCAGGTCTTCGCGTGGCTCGGCCGCGGCGTCCGGGATTTCAACGGCATGAGCAATCTGCCGAGGGAGCTCCGCGACAGGCTCAGGGGCGAATACAGGCTGTACGCGCCGAAGGTCATAGGCAAGCAGGTCTCGAAGACGGACGGGACGATAAAATATCTCTGGGAGCTGTACGACGGCAACGCCGTCGAGACGGTCGTGATGAGCTATAAGCACGGCAACACCGTGTGCATCTCGAGCCAGGTGGGATGCCGTCAGGGCTGCGCGTTCTGCGCGTCCACGATAGGCGGGCTTGTCCGCTCGCTCGAGCCGTCGGAGATGCTTGACGAGGTGCTCTTCTCCCAGATCGATTCCGGGATGAAGATATCGAACGTCGTGCTGATGGGTATCGGCGAGCCGCTTGACAATTTCGACAATGTGCTGCGCTTTCTTGAGCTTGTCAACCACCCGGACGGTATGGATATCGGAATGCGCCACATTTCTCTCTCCACCTGCGGGATAACGGAGAAGTTCGACGAGCTCGCGCGGCGCGACCTTCAGATAACCCTGTCCGTGTCGCTGCACGCGCCGGACGACGAGACCCGCTCGAAGCTGATGCCCGCCAACAGAGGCAGGGGAATCGAGCAGCTTATGGACAGCTGCAAAAGGTATTACGAGCATACCGGCCGGCGCATCTCGTTTGAATACGCCATGATAGACGGGGTGAACGACAGCGAATATCACGCGCGCCTGCTCGCAAAGCGCGCCAGAGCCGTCGGCGCGCACGTCAATCTTATCCCCCTCAACCACGTCGAGGAGCGGGAGTTCAGACCCTCCACGCAGGGGCATATGAGGGCTTTTATCAGGATATTGGAGGACGCGGGCGTCAACGTCACCGTGCGGCGAAAGCTCGGCGGCGATGTGGACGCATCCTGCGGACAGCTCAGGCGCAAGATGCAGAGGGCGACGGATCAAATCTAATTTATTTTCCGCGCGGCGGAGGAAAAGAGGCTCAGATGAAAAGCTTCGGTCTTACTGACAAGGGAAAGATCAGGAAAGATAACCAGGACAGCTTTATAATAGAAAAGTGCGACGCGAAGGATTGCCTTATCGTCGCGCTCTGCGACGGCATGGGCGGGGCGAAGGCTGGCGGACTCGCAAGCCAGCTCTCCAACAAGGCCTTCGTCGCGAACATTTTCGCAAAGCTCACCTCCCGCGTCAACAGAGTGCCAAACTACAGGGAGATACTGCAAAACGCCTGCGCCGAGGCAAACGGGGTGGCCTATGAGTACTCCCAGTTCGACGAGGAATTCAACGGCATGGGCACGACGATAGTCGGCGGTGTGATAAAGGCCAACGGCAGCGGTTATATTATCAATGTCGGCGACAGCCGCGCCTATCATATCTCGCGCCGCGGCAGCAGCATATATCAGATAACGCGCGACCATTCGCTCGTCGAGGATCTGCTCGAATTCGGCGCGATCACCAAGGAGCAGGCCAAGCTGCATCCGCAGCGCAACGTCATCACAAGGGCGCTCGGCTCGGAGGCCAAGGTCGTGTCGGACTATTTCGAGTTCAGCCTGCAAAACGGCGACGTGCTGCTGCTCTGCTCGGACGGACTGTCGAACATGATAACGGACCTTGAGATGCTCGACTACGCCAAGGAGTACCCGGAGCCGGAGCTGCTGTGCAGGGCGCTTATGAGCAAGGCGCTCAACCGGGGAGCCAAGGATAATGTGACTGTTCTCGCAGTTATGAAATGAACGCCGCGAAATGGAGAAACAAATGAGTACTAACGACAAATACATCGGCAAAATGCTCGACGGCAGATACGAGATACTTGAGGTTATCGGCGAGGGCGGGATGGCCGTGGTCTACAAGGCTCTCTGCCACCGGCTCAACCGCTATGTGGCCGTCAAGATAATGCGCGACGATATGGCCGCCGACGAGGAGTTCCGCCACAGGTTCTGCGCGGAGTCGCACGCGGTCGCAATGCTGTCGCACCCCAATATAGTCGCCGTATACGACGTGAGCCACAATGATGACGTCGAATACATAGTCATGGAACTTGTAGACGGCATCACGCTCAAGCAGTATATGGACAAAAAGGGCGCGATATCATGGAAGGAAGCGCTGCATTTCTCAAGGCAGATCGCAAAGGCGCTCTCCCACGCCCACGAGCGGGGAATAATCCACCGCGACATCAAGCCGCAGAATATCATGCTCCTCAAGGACGGCACGATAAAGGTCGGCGATTTCGGCATCGCGGCGCTTGAAAACGAGATATACGATAGCAACGGCCAGGCCATAGGCTCCATATACTATATCGCGCCCGAGCAGGCGCGCGGCGAGTGCCCCGACGCGAGGAGCGACATCTATTCTCTCGGCATCGTGATGTACGAGATGCTCACCGGGGAGCAGCCCTATACGGGGAATACGCTCGGCGAGGTCGCGGTGAAGCATATGAATGCCGACCCGGTGCCGCCGCGGGAGATAGTCCCGGAGATACCGGGCGAGCTTGAGCGGATAACGCTCAAGGCCATGTGCGCGAAGCTGAGCGAGCGCTATCAGACGGCGGGAGAGCTGCTCGACGACCTGGAAAAATTCACGCAGAGCCAGGTCAAGGCCGAGGAGGATGAGCTCGCGCAGGCGAAGGCCAGGCCGATACGCGCCGCGAGCGAGCTGCCGAAGGAAAAATATTCCGCAAGCCGCAGGCGCGCGTCCATGGTGAGCGTGCTCACGGGCATGTTCGGGGTGCTTGTGACGGCGGTCGCGCTGTTCGCCTTCGTCTGGAATTTCTGGCTGAAGGACGTTTTCTCTCATGCCGAAAGAGTTAACCTGCCGAACTTCGTCGGCAGCAATTATGAGACGCTTATAAACGACACGGAGATCACCTCCATATACAGCTTCAGAGTGGTGTTTGTCGTCGATACGCAGGCCGAAGCGGGGATCGTGCTGTCGCAGTCCCCGGCCGAGGGGCGCAGCATGACGGTCTCGCCCGGCGGCATAGAGGTCGAGCTGACGGTCAGCTCCAACGCGGTGCTCGCCGCGCTGCCGGACGTGGCCAATATGGATTACAGAGCCGCGAGCAAGACGCTGACTGACGCCGGCTTCCTCGTGGAAATACAAAACGCCGTCTCCGAGAGCGTCGCGAAGGACTGCGTGATAAGCATGAGCCCGAATGCGGGCGAGGAGATAAGCACCGGGACGACCGTGTACCTCGTGGTCAGCAGCGGACAGGAGATATCGTACGTCACCATGCCGAATCTGATCGGCCTTACCGAGGACGCGGCAAAAGCGCAGATAGAGAACAGCTCCCTGAGCTTCGGCAGCTCCGAGCGCGTCGCGAGCGACCTTGACGCCGGAACGGTCATCGGGCAGAGCGTAGAGGCCTTTCAGGAGGTCGAGGAGCACACCAAGATCACCCTGACCGTATCCAAGGGGCCGGGCAACTGATGACACAGGGTGTTATAATAAAGGCTCTGAGCGGCTTTTACTACGTCATGACGGACAGCGGTACGCTCGAATGCAAGGCTCGCGGGCGCTTCAGGCTGGACGGGACCTCCCCGCTCGTCGGGGACAGGGTGTCGTGCAGCATCGACAGCGGCGGAAAAGGGCGCATAGACAGGGTCGAACCGAGGAAAAACCGGTTCATCCGTCCCGCCGTCGCCAATATCGACGCCCTTGTTTTCGTCGCCGCCAACGCAAACCCCGTCACCGACCCCTTCCTTATCGACCGCGTCTCGGTCATCGCCTCGGCGGCGAGCTGCGAGCTGATAATCTGCGTCAATAAAACGGATCTCGACAACGGAGATGAGCTCTGCGGTATCTTCGAGCTGGCCGGCTTCCGGGTCATCAGGACCAGTGCCGAGAGCGGCGAGGGGATAGACGCGCTGCGCGCGGCGATACGCGGGAAGACCTGCGCCCTTACGGGCAATTCCGGCGTGGGCAAATCCAGTCTGCTCAACGCCCTTGTGCCGGAGATGAATATAGAGACCGGCGAGGTGAGCGAGCGGCTTGGCCGGGGGCGGCATACCACGCGGCATGTCGAGTTCTATGCGCTTGGCGAGGACAGCTTCGTGGCCGACACGCCGGGCTTCGCCTCCTTTGACCTGGAGATGATGGACGCCGTGCCGAAGGAGCAGCTGCAATACCATTTTATCGAGTTTGCGCCCTACCTCGGCAAATGCCGCTTCAACAACTGCGCGCATCTGAAGGAGCCCGGCTGCGCCGTGACGGACGCGGTCGCCGCCGGAGCCGTCTCAAGGAGCAGATATCTGTCGTATACGCGGCTGTATGAGCTTACCGCGCAGCACAAAGCGTGGGAAACCAGGGAAAACAAATAGAATCCGGGGTCTCAATCGACCGCCCTCCGCGTATAATGTAGAGAATACATTGTGCGGGGGGCGGTTTGCTATGCGAAAGGGACGCCGCAGCATATGGGGCTGCATTGCGATATTCGCGGGGCTGATAATAATGCTATCGCTTGTTCTGCCGGCGGAATTCTGGTGGTTTATTTTTGCTGCGGCGCTTATCGGACTTGGCATCTGGTACATACGCTGCTGCTGATTGGAGGAGGATATGGGCATGAAGATATACATTTTCAAGCTGCCGCGTTTTCTCGCAAGGCTGCTGGCAAGGCTGAGCGGGCGGGAATGATTCTCCGCCCGCCTGCATATGATGTACAAACTGTGCAGCAAGGAGAGATGAAAATGGAGATAAATTTTGAAAATAAAGTCGTCAGCACATACCGTGAAATTTCACACCAGCTCAAAAGAGTGCAGGAGAGCGCGGAGGCCGTGGTGCCTGATACCAACGACGATATCGGGAGGATAGCCTCCGTTCAGACTTCCGTTGCGCTCAAGAGCAAGGACGTCACCGCGCGGGGCGTGACCGTCACCGGCGAAGCGAGCGCCATGCTCCTGTACATAACGGAGAAGGAGAGCGCCGTGTCCTTTGTGCGCGTGACAAAATCCTTTTCGATGGACCACGAGACGGGCGACCTGGGCGCGGACACGATAGCGCAGATCAATCTACAGGCGGCGAACGCCGAGGCAAAGGTGCTCAATCCGAGGAAGGTGTCCGTGACGATAGAGATCGCTGGAGAGCTGTGCTGCTACAGCCCGGAGACCCTGATAGTCGAGACGGCTATCCCGGAGGGCTCCGCCCGCGGCGCTCTGCACGCCAAATACGAGACGGCCGAGGCCGTGATAGCGAACGCGGTCTGCGAAAAGACCTTCGCCGTAAACGAGCAGTACAGCTTTCCGACAGGAAAGCCCGCGCCGTCCCAGCTCGTGTTTCAAAACGCGGACTTCTGCATCGCCGAGACGCAGCATATCGGCAGCAAGATAATCATCAAGGGCAGCATCAATATCGCCCTGTGCTATCTGTCGGCGGACGTGAATTACCCCGTCAGAACCGAGTTCAGCTCGCCGTTTTCACAGATAATTGACACCGGCGAGGAGAATATGGATAGCTGCACGGCCATGATAGAGATGACCTCGGCCTATTACGAGCTTATCGACACAATAAACGGGGAGAAGGCGCTGGGCGCGGAGCTGCACGCGGTGCTGCAAATAGTCAGCCGCTGCAAAAGAAAGCTGAGCTACATCTCCGACGTGTACAGCAACATGATGCCCTCCAGGTGCAGCATCCAGAGCAGCCAGACGAGCACTGTTTCCGAAATGCTCCGCGCGAAGCTCAGCGCCGACGAGCGCGTGAGCATCGCGGACGACTGCGCCGACGTCCTGTCCGTGTTCAGCTCCATCTCGCAGCTCACGGCGCTCGAGGGCAAGCTCGCCGCTGCGGTGACGCTGGATATAATCTACCGCACAAAGAGCGGCGGCCTGTCGTCGGCGCGCCGGATGATAAGCCTTGACGGGGACTGCCTGCCCGCCCCCTCGCGGCTGCTCGGCTCAAGGCTGAGCGACGTCTATCTGAGGCCGGACGGCGCGTTTATCGATTGCCATATTGCCGTGGAGGCGAGCTATCTGAGCAGCGTGTCCATGGAGCTCTCGCGGGTCATGTCGGTCGCCCTCGACGAGGAGAACGCTTACGACACGACGAAGTTTCCGACCGTCACGCTTGTCCGCGTCGATAATGAGACGCTGTGGGAGCTTGCAAAAAAATACCATTCGAGCATCGAGGGGATAAGCGCGCTCAATCAACCCGCGGAGGAGCCGGAGGCCGGGCTGCTGCTCATACCGAAGGAAATTTAGCGCGCTGCGCCCCTTCCGGCGCAACATATTAAATACGGCCGCGGGCGGCGCAAAATATTGTTTAAATAAAATGCGCGCTCTGGTATAATCGATACAGGTTTACAGGAATTTTACTTTTGCGCGATATTAAAGCTTACACGAATTTCATATTATTATTGATATGGAAAAACAGATACGGGATGTGAAAAAATGATTTATTGCGTGGAGGACGACACGGGGATACGGGATCTGATGGTCTACACCCTGACTGCCTCGGGCTTTGAGGCGGACGGCGTTGAAGACGGGAGGGCTCTGTTCGACCTGATCGCGCTTCGGCGGCCGCAGCTGATACTGCTGGATATAATGCTCCCGGGAGAAAACGGCATCAGCCTGCTTCGCAGACTGCGCGAGAGACGCGACACGGCGGATATCCCGGTTATAATGACGACCGCGAAAGGCACCGAGTACGACAAGGTCTACGGCCTGGATTCCGGCGCGGACGACTATCTCGCAAAGCCCTTCGGCATGATGGAGATGGTCTCGCGCGTCAAGGCGGTGCTCAGAAGAGCCGAGAAGACCGACAGCCGGCAGACCCTGAAGACAGGCGAGCTCTGCCTCGACACCGGCGAGCACACCGTGACCGCGGCCGGAAACCGGGTGGAGCTCACGCTCAAGGAATATGAGCTGCTTAGAATCTTCATGGAAAATATCGGCATGGTCTTTACAAGGGAAAAGCTGCTCGGCAGCATATGGGGACAGGACTTTGTCGGCGAAACAAGGACGGTGGACGTTCACATAGGGACGCTGCGCACTAAGCTCGGAAATTGCGGAGATTATATAAAGACAGTGCGCGGCGTGGGTTACAGGATGGAGAAGGTCGTTTGATGACAAGCAGAATTTTTAAGGCCATATGCACGGTGACGCTCGCGGTGCTCCTCGCATCGCTGGTCCTTGTCATGGGAGTGCTGTACGATTATTTTTCGAATTCCCAGCTCGGGCAGCTCAGAAGCCTGACCTCGGTCGTGAGCCGCGGAGTCGCCGACGAGGGCGCGGCGTTTCTCAGCGAGCTCGAGAGCGACAGATACAGGGTCACCTGGATCGCCGCAGACGGGAGCGTGCTGTACGACAGCCAGAGCGACCCCGCTCAGATGGGGAACCATCTTGACCGCGAGGAGGTGCGCGAAGCGCTGGAGACCGGCTTTGGCGAGAGCGCGCGCTATTCCACGACGCTTACGGAGAAGCTTTTGTATTTCGCCGAGAGACTGCCGGACGGGACGGTGCTGCGCCTGTCCGGCGCGCAGTATACCACGCTCACGCTCACGCTTGCCATAGTGCAGCCGGTGCTCGTGATCATTGCCGTCGCCGTGGTTATAGCGCTGCTCCTCGCGTCGCGCCTGTCCAAAAAGATCGTCGAGCCGCTCAACAGCATAGACCTTGACGAGCCGCTTTCAAGCCGGGCTTACCCCGAGCTGTCCCCGCTGCTCGAGAGGCTTGACAGCCAGCAGCGGCAGCTCAGGCAGCACGCGGCGGAGCTGCGCCGCCGCAAGGAGGAGCTCGAGACGATAACGGACAACATGAGCGAGGGCTTCGTCCTGCTCAACGAAAAGGGCAAGATACTCAGCATCAACCGCCGCGCCGCGCAGACGCTCGGCGTGAGCGGCGATTCGGCGGAGACGATATATACCTGCGCCGTCGGCGCCGGGGTGCGGGAGCTGGCCGACAGCGCGAGGGGCGGCCTCGCCACGGAGAGGACGCTCGACATCGCAAACCGCCGATACCGCTTCAATACCAGCCCGATAATGACCGACGCCGCGCCGAGCGGCATAGCGATGCTCATTTTCGACGTCACCGAGAGCGAACAGGCCGAGCAGATGCGTCGGGAGTTCACAGCGAACGTCTCGCATGAGCTGAAGACGCCGCTGCACTCTATCTCCGGCTGCGCGGAGCTGCTGAAGGACGGCATGGTACGCAGCGAGGATATCCGCCGCTTTTCCGAGCAGATATACTCCGAGGCACAGAGGATGATACGCCTTGTGGACGATATCATCCGGCTCTCCTGCCTCGACGAGGGCGGCAAGGGCATGACGAGGGAGCAGACCGACCTGCACGCGCTTGCCGAGGCGGTCGTTGAGAGCCTTCGCCCGACGGCGGAGGCCGCGGAGGTGAGCCTTTCGCTCGAGGGCGGCTCCGCCTGCCTCGACGGCATACCGCAGCTTCTCAGCGGCATCATATATAACCTCTGCGACAACGCCATCAAATATAACCGCATGGGCGGCTCGGTAAGCGTGAGGGTGGACGGGCGCGCCGAGGAGATAGTGCTGTCCGTCAGCGATACGGGGATAGGCATAGCCCCGGAGCACCGGCAGAGGATATTCGAACGCTTCTACCGCGTGGACAAAAGTCACTCCAAGGAGGTCGGCGGAACGGGTCTCGGCCTTTCGATAGTCAAGCACGCGGCGCTGCTGCACGGCGCGGAGATAGAGCTCGAGAGCGCTGTCGGCGCGGGCACGGTGGTCCGCGTACGGTTCCCGAAAAACTGAACACGCGCATATAGCAGACAGCCCGCCGCGGAAAGCCGCCCTTACACGCCCGTCTTGGGGGCGAGGGGCGTTTCGCGGCGGGCTCTTTACCCGCATTTTACAATAGACTGGTAATAGATTTGATAAACATGAGATAAAATAAAAGAAAAGAGCTGGTAAAAGAAACCATTTTACACAGGAGAGGAATTTTACATGGATATTTTTAATGTCTTGACGCTCATTGGCGGGCTTTGCCTGTTCCTGTTCGGCATGGAGATCATGGGGCAGGCGCTTGAGCGCCGCGCGGGAAACAGCCTGAAAACGGTGCTCAGCAAGATGACAACGCGAACCTCCATAGGCCTGCTCACGGGTCTCGGCGTGACCGCCATCATCCAGAGCTCCTCCGCGACGACGGTCATGGTCGTCGGCTTCGTGAACTCCGGGCTGATGACGCTGCGCCAGGCGATCAACGTCATAATGGGCGCGAATATCGGCACGACCGTCACCGCGTGGATACTCAGCCTCGGCGGCATAGAGAGCAGCAATGTCTTCGTGCAGCTGCTCAAGCCCAGCTCCTTCACTCCCGTGCTCGCGCTGATCGGCATTATTTTAGTGATGTTTTCCAAGAAAAGCAAGCGGAAGGATACCGGCACCATTCTTCTCGGCTTCGCGACGCTGATGTTCGGCATGGAGACCATGACGACGGCGGTCTCCGGTCTTGCGGACGTGCCGGAATTCCAGGCGCTGTTCGTGGCCTTCAAAAACCCGCTGCTCGGCGTGGCGGCCGGGGCGCTGCTGACGGCGATCATCCAGTCCAGCTCCGCGTCGGTGGGCATCCTGCAGGCGCTCGCCTTTACCGGGCAGGTGTCCTACGGCGTCGCCATACCGATAATCATGGGGCAGAACATCGGCACCTGCGTCACGGCGCTGCTCTCCTCCATAGGCACGAATAAAAACGCGAGACGCGCCGCGATGGTGCATCTGTCCTTCAACGTCATCGGCACTATCGTCTGGCTCGCTGTGTTTATAGTGGTCAAGGCCTTCGTCCACCCCGCGCTGCTCGACGCCGGGGCGACAAGCGTCGGCATCGCCGCGATACACTCTGCCTTCAACGTGCTCTGCGTCGCGCTGCTGCTGCCCATGTCCGGGCTGATAGAGCGGCTTGTAATAAAGCTCGTGCCGGACGACGCCTCCCGCCCGGACACGAACTCCGAGCTTGACGAGCGGCTTCTCGCGACGCCGCCTGTCGCGCTCGAGCAGTGCCGTATGCTTGCGGTGAATATGTCGTATAACGCGCTCAATTCGCTGACAAGCTCCATTTCCGCCCTGCGAAGCTACTCCGGCGCGCTCGCAAAGACCGTGCGCGAGGAGGAGGCCGCGACCGACCGCTATGAGGACATGCTCAGCAGCTATCTTGTCAAGCTCAGCGCGCTGCCGATCAATGAGGCCGACAGCAGATCGGCGGCGGGTATGCTGAAGATGATAGGCGATTTTGAGCGGATAGCGGATCACGCGGTGAATCTCGTGGAATCGGCCGAGGAGCTGCGCGACAAGGGCTTCTCCTTCTCAAAGCAGGCCGCCGCCGAGCTTGAGATCCTGTACGGGGCGGTCGGCGAGACGCTCGAGCTGGCCGTGGCGGCCTTCGCCGGGAACGATATAATCACCGCCAGGAAGGTCGAGCCTTTAGAGCAGGTCGTGGACAGCCTCAAGGAGCTGCTGCGCACCCGCCATATACTGCGCCTGCAAAAGGGCGAATGCGGCATCGGCACAGGCTTTGTGCTCTCCGATGTGCTGACGAACCTCGAAAGGGTCTCCGACCACTGCTCCAACATCGCCGCCTGCATCATAGATATGTCGCGCAACAACATGGACCTGCACGAGACGGTGCGCTCCGCCATAAACAGCAGCGGCGAGTATGAGCGCATGTACCGGGACTACGCGGCGAAATACGCCCTTCCGGAGTCGGTATAAGCCCGGGCAGGCTCCCACAGGCGGCAAAATGCCAAATTGCACTTGCCATGCGCCGCATATTGTGCTAAAATTATTGCCGTTATATATAGCGCGATATCGAAGCATAAAGGGAGTTGTTAATATGTCCGGACATTCAAAATGGCACAACATACAGAAAACAAAAGGTGCGGCTGACGCGAAGCGCGCGCAGGCATTCACAAAGATTGCCCGCGAGATGATAGTCGCGGTCAAGGAAGGCGGAGGGGGAGACCCCCGAAGCAATTCCAAGCTCGCCGCCGTTGTTGCCAAGGCCAAGGCCGCCAATATGCCCAACGATAATATCAAGCGCACTATCGAAAAGGCCATGGGTGCCGGAAATGCTGAGAACTACGACAGGATAGATTACGAAGGCTACGGCCCCTGCGGCGTCGCGATAATCGTCGAGACGATGACCGACAACCGCAACCGGACCGCAGGTGAAATGCGGCATTATTTCGACAAATACGGCGGAAATATGGGCGCGGCGAACTGTGTGTCCTGGTCCTTCGAGAGAAAGGGCGTCATCGTCATCGATAACGAGGACGGGGAGCTCGACGAGGACACCGTCATGATGGACGCGCTCGAGGCCGGCGCCGCGGATTTCGAGTCCGACGGCGAGGTGATGACGGTCTATACCGGGGTGGACGATGTGGCCGCCGTGGCCGACGCGCTCACCGCCGCCGGGTACACGCTGCTCTCCGCGCAGGACGAGATGCTGCCGCAGAACGGCTATGTAAAGCTCACAAGCGAGGACGACGTCAAGAACATGCAGAAGATGCTCGACATGTTCGAGGATAACGACGACGTGCAGAACGTCTGGCACAACTGGGACGACGGCGAGCAATAACGCGCCGAGGCCTCGCAGGGGTCTTGCCCCTGACAAAAAAACGGCTGACGAAAAGTCAGCCGTTTTTTTGGTTTGTCATGAGCTGGTCTGTAAGCCGGGTTCTGTCTTAAACGACCATCTATCTGTGGCCTGCCGTTGCCGGCAGGCTCAAGCCACCTCCCGAGGACGGCCGGGCCGGCCATATGTCCTCCCACGGTGTTGCTCCGAATAGAGTTTACAGCGCCGGCATGTCTCCATGCGGCGAGTGAGCTCTTACCTCACTTTTCCACCCTTACCTCAGGCCGCGAACGGCCAGAGGCGGTATATCTCTGTTGCACTTGTCCGAGGGTCACCCCTGGCGGGCGTTACCCGTTATTCTTGCCCTGTGGAGCCCGGACTTTCCTCACGCACCGGTTTTCACCGTGTGCCCGCGGTCGTTCGGCCTGCTCATGGGCTTATTCTAACCACTTTTGCGGCTCAAGTCAATAATATTTCTTGTAAAGAGCCTTCGAAAGCTATATAATTATATGCTAATATTTTTTGTTGCGAGGCGATTTTTTTGACATTGGATGAGTATGTCGGCACGATACGCGATAAGCGGATTGCCGTTATCGGCGCCGGCGTCAGCAATACGCCGCTCATAGAGCTGCTGCTCGAAAAGGGCTGCGGCGTGACCGTCCGCGATAAGCGCGGCATAGACGAGATGGGCGCCGAGGCCGAGCGGCTGTCCGCGCTCGGCGCAGAGCTCCGCTGCGGAGAGGACTATCTCGACGCGATCGATGAGGAGCTTATCTTCCGCACACCGGGGCTTATGCCCTTTGAGCCGCACCTGCGCGCCGCCGAGGCGGGCGGAGCCGTCGTCACCTCCGAGATGGAGGCATTTTTTGCCCTCTGCCCCTGCCGCAGCATCGCCGTAACGGGCAGCGACGGGAAGACGACGACGGCGACCATAATCTCGGAGCTGCTGAAGGCCGCCGGATATACCGTGCACCTCGGCGGCAACATCGGCCGCCCGCTGCTGTGCGAGATACCCCGGATAAAAAAGGACGATTACGCCGTGCTGGAGCTCAGCTCCTTCCAGCTTCACAGCATGTTCTGCCGTCCGGACGTCGCCGTGATAACCAACATCTCGCCGAACCATCTCGACAAGCACAGGGATTATCAGGATTATATCGACGCCAAGAGAGCCATCTATAAAAACCAGCGCCCGGACGCGCGGCTCGTTTTGAACTATGACGACGCGCATTCGGACTATTACCGCTCGAGCGCGGTCAGCCGCGTCAGCTTTTTTTCCGACAGGGCGGAGCTGAGCGAGGGTGTCGTCTGCAAGGGAGGCGCCATATACCGTGTCTCCGGCGGAGCGCGCGCGGAGATGATGCGCGCGGACGAGATAAGGCTTCCGGGCGAGCACAACCTGCTCAACTATCTCGCCGCCTTCGACGCTGTGCGCGGACTCGTGGACGACGGCGTCTGCCGCGCCGTCGCGATGAGCTTCGGCGGGGTGGAGCACCGGCTCGAGCATGTGCGCGAGCTGCGCGGTGTGGAATACATAAACGACTCCATCGGCACGAGCCCGACACGGACGGCCGCCGGACTGCACGCGCTCAGGGTGAAGCCCATCGTCATTGCCGGCGGCTACGACAAGCACATCCCCTTCGACACGCTGGGCGACGAGCTGTGCCTGCACGCAAAGCGCGTGTTTTTGACAGGAGCCACGGCGCAGAAGATATCCGACGCCGTCCGCGCCTCAAGGTATTACGAGGGGAGCGCGCTGGAGCTGTTTATGACAGACGGCTTTGAAGACGCGGTGCGCGCCGCCGCCGCCTCCGCGCAGGCGGGGGACATCGTGCTGCTCTCGCCCGCCTGCGCCGCGTTCGACAGGTTTAAAAACTTTGCCGAACGGGGCAAGATATTTAAAAAAATCGTTATGGAGTTAGAGTAAAGAATGAAGATATCCGACATCAGACCGCAGGTATACGAGATGGCGGAGCGCGCGCAGGCGAGATGCGCGGCGCGCTTTGCGGAGATAGACGGCGTCGCGGAGAAAAACACGCTGCGCGTCATGGAGGCCTTTCAGGATAACCGCGTGTCCGACGCCTGCTTTGCCGGCACCACCGGCTACGGCTACGACGACCTCGGCCGCGAGACGCTCGACAGGATATACGCGCAGGTCTTCGGCGCGGAGGCGGCGCTCGTGCGCCTGGGCTTTGTAAACGGCACGCACGCGCTCACCGCCGCGATGTTCGCCATGGTAAAGCCCGGCGACACGCTGCTCGCCGTCACCGGGCTGCCCTACGACACGCTCCGCAGCGCCATCGGCATCAGCGGGGACTGCCACGGCTCGCTGAAATTTTACGGCGTGAACTACGCGCAGGTGGATCTGACGGCGTCCGGAGAACCGGATTACGAGGCGATAAAGCTTGCCGCCGCGAGAGAAGAGGTCGCCGCGGTGATGATACAGCGCTCAAGAGGCTACGGGGAGCGCAGGGCGCTGACCGTGGAGGAGATAGGCCGTATCTGCGCCGCCGTCAGAGCGGTGAACCGGAGCGCAAGCATCATGGTGGACAACTGCTACGGCGAATTTACTGACGTGACGGAGCCGACGGAGGTCGGCGCGGACATCATGGCGGGCTCGCTCATCAAAAACCCCGGCGGCGGCCTCGCCCCCACGGGGGGCTATGTGGCGGGAAAGAGGGAGCTGGTCGAGAGGGCGGCAATGCGCCTGACGACGCCCGGCATAGGCGGCGAGTGCGGCTCGACGCTCGGCAATAACAGACTGCTGTTTCAGGGCTTTTTCATGGCGCCGCATATAGTCGCGCAGGCTTTGAAGACCGCCGTTTTCTGCGCCGCGATGATGGATGAGCTTGGCGTCGAGACCTCGCCCGCGGTGGAAGAGGGGCGCTCGGATATTATACAGATGATAAGGCTCGGTTCGCGGGAGGATATGGAGCGCTTCTGCCTCGGAATACAGTCCGGCGCGCCGGTGGACTCCTTCGTCACGCCTGAGCCGTGGCCGATGCCGGGCTATGACTGCCCGGTCATAATGGCCGCGGGAGCTTTCGTGCAGGGCTCGTCCATAGAGCTCTCCGCCGACGGACCGGTGCGCGAGCCGTACATCGCCTACATGCAGGGCGGGCTGACCTATGAGTCGGGCAAGCTCGGCATAATGATGGCCGTGAGCGCCATGCTGAGCAGGCAGCATTCGGAAAAGATTTAGCGCTAACAGGCTGCGTGCCGCGCATATAATACATGGGGAGGTGGCTCCATGTATTCCAGACGTCCCGTCCGGCGCAGGCCGCGCTATATCTATTCGAACGCTTCTCCCTCTGTCGCCCCGCACAGGCGGCACAGCGGGGAGATAACGCTGCTGATAATACTGAGCGGCGCGCTGCTGTTTCTCGCCGCCTGCGCGATGTTTCTCAAGGATCTGTCCACGCAGATCGCCGTGTCTGACGCGAGCGACATCATGATCTCCCGCGTAAACAGCGCTATAAGCGGGATAATGGAGGACGGGGAGTACGGCGCGGATTATTTCGTGACCTTTGAAAAGAACGAACAGGGCGAGATCACCGCGATAAACAGCAACATGGCCCGCATAAACGCGCTCTCGGCAAAGATACTCGCCCGCGTGGTCGGCGCGACGGAAAACCGTATGCTGACCGTGGAGATACCCGTGGGGAACCTGACGGGCGTCAGTCTGCTGATGGGCAGAGGGCCGAAGGTTCCGGTGGAGATAATAGTTCTCACCTCGTCCAAGGTGGAGTTTAACAACAGCATCGTCACCGCGGGCATCAACCAGACGAAGCATCAGATCAATCTTGAGGTGATGGTCGATATCGACATCCTTGTCCCGTGGAGCACGGAGAGCACGCAGGTCTGCACCGAGGTGCTCATCGCCGACACGGTCATTGTCGGGCAGGTGCCGGAGACCTATCTGAATATGCAGTGATAAGAACAGGAGAAAAAATGGACGTACAGACCGAGATAATCAAGCTGAGGCGTGAGCTTGAGCGCCACAACAAGCTCTACTATGTCCTTGACGCGCCCGTGATATCCGACTATGACTACGACATGCTCATGGAGAAGCTGAAGGCTCTCGAGGCGGAGCATCCGGAGCTCGTGACGCCGGATTCGCCGACGCAGCGCGTAGGCGGCGTGCCGCTGTCGCAATTTGAGCAGGTGCGCCATCAGGTTCCGCTCGAGAGCCTTACGGACGTCTTTTCCTATGATGAGCTGTTCGCCTTCGGGGAAAGGATGGATTCCCTGCTCCCCGACCGGCACGACTATGTCGTGGAGCCGAAGATCGACGGGCTGTCCATGTCGCTGGAATATGAAAACGGAGTGTTCGTGCGCGGGGCGACGCGCGGGGACGGCCTGATCGGGGAAAACGTCACGGAAAACCTCCGCACGGTGCGCTCGCTGCCGCTGCATATCGACAACGCGCCGGAAAGGCTCATCGTCCGCGGCGAGGTCTATATGTCCAGGTCTGTTTTCGAGGAGCTCAACGCCCGGCGCGAGATAAACGGCGAGAGCCCGCTCGCCAACCCCCGCAACGCCGCCGCCGGCTCGATGCGACAGCTCGACCCGAGGGTCGCGGCGTCGAGAAAGCTCGATATCATCTGCTTTAACCTGCAATACTCCTCGGGCGAGCCGTATGAGACGCACTCGCAGACGCTCGACGCGATGCGCAACATGGGCTTTCCAGTGGTGAGCTATATCCGCTGCGCCAAAACGCAAGACTGCGTGGAGCGCATCGCGTGGCTCGGCGAGAACAGGGGAGAGCTCCCCTTCGACATGGACGGCGCGGTCATAAAGATAAACTCGCTCGCCCAGCGCGCCCGGCTCGGCAGCACGGCGAAGGCGCCCAGATGGGCGGTCGCCTTCAAGTACCCGCCGGAGAAGAAAGAGAGCCGTGTGCTCGATATCGTCGTCCAGGTCGGCAGAACCGGCGTTTTGACGCCGAAGGTCATCGTCGAGCCCGTGCGCCTCGCCGGAACCACCGTCTCCGCCGCGACGCTCCACAATCAGGACAATATTGACCGGCTCGATCTGAGGATAGGGGACACCGTGCTGCTGCAAAAGGCGGGAGAGATCATCCCGGAGGTACTCTCCGTCAACAAGGCCAGGCGTCCTGAGGGCAGCGTGCCCTTCACCATGCCCTCCGTCTGCCCGGAGTGCGGCTCGCCCGTCGTCCGCGACGAGGACGGCGCCGCGCTGCGCTGCACCAGTCCCGAATGCCCGGCGCAGAGGCTGCGCAATATCGCGCATTTTGCGTCCAGAGAGGCGATGGATATTGAGGGTCTGGGCATATCCGTCTGCGAGAGCCTTATAAACAGCGGTCTCGTCGGCTCCGCCGCCGACCTGTATTATCTCGAGCCGCAGTCCGTCGCGCTTCTTGACCGGCTGGGCGAGCGCTCCGCCGCAAAGCTGATGGCCGCCATAGAGCGCAGCAAGGACGCGGGGCTTGCCCGCCTTGTGTGCGCGTTCGGCATACGGCAGGTGGGGCAGAAGGCGGCGAAGATGCTCGCCGCGCATTTCGACGAGCTTGACAGCCTCATGGCCGCCTCCGCGGAGGAGCTGACGGCTATCCCGGATATTGGCGGGATAACGGCGTCCTTCATAACAGAGTGGTTTTCAAACGCGCAGTCGCAGCACCTTATAAAGCGCCTGCGCGAGGCCGGAGTTAGCTTTTTGAGCCGCGAGGAGAAGCGGGACAGCCGCTTTGCGGGTCTGACCTTCGTGCTGACCGGCACGCTCCGCCGCTATACGCGCGACGAGGCCTCCGCGCTCATCGAGAGCAGCGGCGGAAAGACCTCCTCCTCAGTGTCGAAGAAGACGAGCTATGTCCTTGCGGGCGAAAACGCGGGCAGCAAGCTCGACAAGGCCGCGGCGCTCGGCGTGAGGATCCTCAGCGAGGACGAATTTTCCGCGATGCTCGAATAAAAGCGCAGCTTTTGTTTTACATCAGGGCGAAAGTATAGTATAGTATTCTACGGATTTTTTAGAAACAGAGGTGCTGAAATGAGCCGCATGGTAGGAACCGTTTCAAGGGGCATACGCGCTCCGATCATCAGAGAAGGGGACGAGCTTAGAAAGATAGTGACGGACTGCGTGATGGAGGCCTCCCTCGGGGACGGCTTTGAGATCCGCGACCGCGACATTGTGGCCATGACCGAGGCCATCGTCGCAAGGGCGCAGGGCAACTACGCGTCCGCAGACGATATCGCCGACGATGTGCGCGCAAAGCTCGGCGGCGGGACTGTCGGCGTCATTTTCCCGATTCTCAGCCGCAACCGCTTCGCTGTCTGCCTGCGCGGGATAGCCAGGGGCGCGGAAAAGGTGGTGCTGATGCTCTCATACCCGTCGGATGAGGTGGGAAACCATCTTCTCGATCTGGACGAGCTCGACAGCAGGGGCGTCGATCCGTACAGGGACGTGCTGACGCTTGACAGATACAGGGAGCTGTTCGGCTATAAAAAGCACCGCTTCACGGGCGTGGACTATGTGGCTTACTATTCGCAGCTTATATGCGAGAGCGGCGCGGAGGTCGAGGTGCTCTTTGCCAACGACCCGCGCGAGATACTCGCACACACGAAAAACGTTGTCTGCTGTGATATCCACACGCGCGAGCGCACAAAGAGGCTGCTCAAGGCCGCCGGCGGCGAGCGCGTCTTCGGGCTCGACGAGATAATGACCGCGCCCGTAAACGGCAGCGGCTTCAACGAGAAATACGGCCTGCTCGGTTCCAACAAGGCCAATGAGGACAGGGTGAAGCTCTTCCCGCGCGACTGTCAGGGTCTTGTCGAGGATATTCAGGCGGATCTGCTCGCCCTGACCGGAAAGCACGTGGAGGTCATGGTATACGGCGACGGCGCGTTCAAGGACCCTATCGGCAAGATCTGGGAGCTGGCCGACCCCGTGGTCTCTCCGGCCTATACCGCCGGGCTCGAGGGCACTCCGAACGAGCTCAAGCTGAAATATCTCGCCGACAACGAATTTGCCGCGCTCTCCGGCGCCGCGCTGCGCGACGCGATAAAGAGCGAGATACAGAGGAAGGATGCCGATCTCGTCGGCAAGATGGCCTCCGAGGGCACGACGCCGCGACGGCTCACGGATCTTATCGGCTCGCTCTGCGACCTCACCTCCGGCAGCGGCGACAAGGGCACGCCGATAGTGTATATCCAGGGCTATTTCGACAATTTCACCATGGAATAAAGAAAAACCCAAGCCGCGCTTTGCCGCGGGCATGAATAACGGTTAACATAAATTTAACAGCTTGTTTAATCTTTTTTCAGTATTTTTTCAGAAAACCGTGATATTATTAAAATATCAGAAGGGCAGACGCCCAACTGTGATGATAAAAAAATTACGGCTTCGCACATGCCTGATGCCGCTGCAGAGCAGGGGATACGCCTACGGGGATGCGCGCTTTTGAAAAAGGCCGCACAGCTATTTCTGAATAATACTTGGACGCAGTTCAAAATGGCGAACTGCGCCCAAGACAATTTTACCCGTAAATTCAAAGAGTCCCTGTAAAAACACCTGTCATCCCCAGGCCGAAAAGCCGCGGGATGACAGGTGCTTTTTTTATTTTCCGGCCTCCGGCAGACAGTGCATCTGCGTCTGCCCCAGCACGCGAAAGCCCTCGGCGCTCGCGCAGAAGGCGCGCAGGCCGTTGTCGGCGGAGCGGAGCTTCAGATACAGCGCTATCGACTTTGCCTGCGCCGAGCCGTCGGGAAACTGGCTCTTATGGCAGGAGAAGACGGCGTCGAGCTGGCGCTCGAGAAAGCCCGCGGTCTTGACATAGCGGTTGGGTCTTGCGGTCATGTAGCAGGCGAGAGCCTTTACAGGGGCGCTCTCCGCGCCGTAGCGCGCCATTATCCCGCCGAACGGGGCAAAGCAGGCTATCTGCCGCGCCGCCTCGCCGACGTTCAGATGGTCGATATGGCACTCGCTCGCCACCCAGGGGTCGGGCGCGAAGACGACGTCAGGCTGAAAGCTGCCGACAGCGCGGGCGACGCCGCTTATCAGCTCGCTTTTCTCATAAAAACCCCCGTCGCAGAGCCCGAGAAAGCGCAGCTCGTTCACGCCGAGCTTCGCCGCGGAGCGCCGCGCCTCGTCCATCCTTATCTCGATAAGCTCCCGCTCGCCTATACCTGCCGGGGCGTTGGCGCTGCCGTAGCGCCCGTCGATGCAGATGAGAAAGCACACCCGCTTCCCGGCGGCGGCGAGCTTGGCCGCCGTCGCTCCCGCGCCTATCTCGATATCGTCCGGATGCGGGCCGACGAACAGAAAGCGGTCGAAGTCCTCAAGGCGCGGGACGGGCGCCGCGAACCGGAGGACGGCAGAGGTCAGGCTCATGTCTTATCCACCGCTTTTCTCGCCTCTATCTCGGCGCAGATGCGGTCATACTCCTCCTCGTCGAGCTTGTAATGCTTTTTATACATGACATGGGAGACGAGCATCAGCGCGCAGGGGAGGACGGTCATGAACAGCAGCAGGCCGAGCGCCTGACTGCCGTGCAGCCCGCTCAAAACCGCGCTGATGGAGCTGAGCTTTTCGCTCTCCGTTATCGCCCCGGCCGCCGCCTGGTTTTCGAGGGAGGAGATCTGATTGGTGTAGTTTGTGACGCCGAAAATGAGATAGCAGGCGGAGGTCAGCGCGACGGTGATGGCCGAGCCCATCTTTGTGAGGAAGGGGCGCAGGGAGGTGATTATCGCCTCGTCGCGCGTGCCCTCGCGCAGCTCGTTGTATTCCACGGTGTTGATGATGGAGATCATCATAACGAGATAGAAGCAGTACTGCCCGAAGTTAGAGAGCATGTAGCCGACGACGATAATCCAGAATTTTGCCATTGTGGCGCTCATCAGAAGCCCCGGAACGAGCATCATAAGATACCCGGCCGTGGAGATGACGGCCATGATGCCCATCAGCTTTTTGCGGTGTATCCGGCGGGAGATGGCGGGATAGAAGATCATCAGAAAGGCCGTGGCTGACATGCCGACGGTGGTGAATATCGAATACAGCCCGCCCTTATACCCAAACTCAAAATATATGTAGGTGGAGCCGATGCCGCCGACTACAAGCCCGTTGCCGACCTGCTGGACAAGGAAGATAAGTGATATCCAGAGGAGCTGGTCGTTTCCGGAGATAGTCCGGAACACCTTTTTGAGGCTTATCGGGGGCGCGGCCTCGTTCATATAGTCGCGCCGCTCGTGTACGCCGAAGATGGTGAAGCAGAGAAACAGGGGCGCTAATATGCATATCACCACCGCGATGCGGCCGTAGGCTATGCTGGCGCTGCCGCCAATGGCGTATTCGCCGGTGGTCAGCATCGGGATAAGGACCGTGGCGATCGTCCCGCCGATGCCCGCGAAGAGCGTCGCGCGGGAGGTGAACCGGTTGCGCGCGTCCGCGTCCGAGCTGAGCGCGGGGATCATCCCCCAGTAGGAGATGTCGTGCATCGTGTAGGTGATGCTGTACATGAAATAGAAGAAGCCGAAGAACCAGATGAAATCCCAGCCCTGGAGCGAGATGTTGAAGACAGAGATAACGACCACGGAGGTGGTGAGTATGCCGATTACGAGCCAGGGCTTGAATTTGCCCCATTTTGTGCGCGTGCGCTCGATGATATTGCCCATGATGGGGTCGTTGAGCGCGTCGAAAATGCGCGCGCCGACCATTATTGCCGTGACCGCGCCGAGCTGCGCCGCTGTCAGGCCGCGCGTGAAAAGAATAAATGTGAGCAGAAAATTGGTGACAAGATTGTAGACCATATCCCGGCCGACAGTGCCGAGAGGGAACATAATAAGATTTTTCTTTCTTAGCTTCAGGTCGTCCATAGCCACAGCTCCAATCAAAAGGATGTCTTCAGTTTACCATCATGCCGGCTCTTTGGCAAGAAAATGTACACAGTCCCCGCGCCGCCGGTTTTGCCCGCCGGAAACTTTTCTTTCGCGTTGAAGTTGAAAAAAACCGGCGCTTATGGTACAGTCACATTAGACAGACGAGCCGGGGGAGGGAGCGCATATGCCGGAGCTGACCGGGTATTTGAGCGGATTCGCTTTTTGGACTGAGCTTAAGGAGAACGAGAAAAAATTTCTGCACGACAACGCCGCCATAAGGAGCTATTCCGCCGGGGACTTTGTGTTTGACAGCAACAGCGAGTGCCTCGGGATGGTGCATCTAATAAGCGGCTCGATTCGGGTTTACATAATGTCAGAAGAGGGGCGCGAGGTGACGCTGTTCCGGCTCGAAGCGGGGGACTCCTGCGTGCTCTCGGCCTCGTGCGTGATAACGGCGCTGGACTTTGTGTCGTATATGGCGGCGGAAAGCGAGACAAGGCTGCTGATAATCAATGCGGGCGCGCTGGAAAAGACCGCGCGGGAGAACATATACCTGCGCTGCTATATTTATGAGCTTGCGACGAAGCGTTTTTCCTCCGCGATGCAGTCCATGCACCGGCTTCTTTTTTCCTCCATCGACGGCCGCCTCGCGGCGTTTCTCGTCGCCGAATTCGAGAGGACTGGCCGCCGGGAGATACGGATGACGCACGAGAAGATAGCGCAGAATATCAGCTCGGCGCGAGAGGTCGTCGCGCGGACGCTCAAGCGCTTTTCCGCCGAGGGCATGGTCGAGGTGCAGCGCGGCTCAATAACGCTGCTGGATCTGAAAAAACTCCGTTCCATGGTTTAATATCCGCTTTTGTGTGACTTTGTCACTGTTATGGGCGCGCGGCGCTGATATAATGCAGTTGTAAAGAAGAAAGCAGCAATTTTTGACAGCCTCAAAAAACGAAAAACCGTAAATACTATTTATTATCTGGAGGAGAAGATATTATGGCTGAAATTAAAATAACCGAGCAGAACTTTGAGCAGGAGGTTCTCAAATCCGACAAGCCCGTTCTGGTGGACTTCTGGGCGAGCTGGTGCGGCCCCTGCCGGATGCTCGCTCCCACCATCGAGCAGATCGCCAATGAGCAGGAGGGCGTCGTAAAGGTGGGCAAG
>JAYFNM010000017.1:0-42362 GCA_034933465.1 Oscillospiraceae bacterium
GTCGCAACACCCACGCAAATATTTTAACGTCCGTCGCTGAAACGCCGCTGAAACAAAACGGCTTTTCTGTGAATATTCTCCTAACAAAAAACCCGACGCAAAAAAAGCCGCCGTTCTGAGGCCGAGAGGCCGAAGAATGACAGCTTTTTTTGCGCCGGCTCGACGTTTTCCTGCCGGCGTCCGATTCAGAGCGTCGGCAGGACTATGCTGAAGGTGATGATACCGTCGCGGCTCTCGGCCCAGATCCTTCCGCCCTGCGCCTTTACCGCGCTCTCGGCTATCGACAGACCCAGCCCATAGCTCCCGTCGCGGCTCCTGGACCGATCCAGCCGGTAAAAGCGCTTGAAGATATTTTGCAGCTCCGCCCTGGGGATATCGGCGCCGGGGTTTGAGACCGTCAGCAGGCAGCGCCCCTTGCCCTGCCGCTGTAGGGCGAGCGCCACGCGGCCGGGCTTGTCCGAGTATTTCCGGGCGTTGTCGAGCAGTATCTCGACCGTCTGCTTCATATAGCTGTCGCTGCCGCGGGTCCTCACGCCCTCTTCTATCTTCGATTCGAACTCAAGCCCGCTCTCGTAGAAGACCGGCTCGAAGAGAAGCGCGCTGTCGGAGACAAGGGCGCTGAGATCGAGCTCCGCAAAGGCGGCGCTCTCCCTGCCGCTGTCCGCCCGGGCCAGCTCGAGCAGAGCCTCCACGAGCGTGCGCATCTGGCGGGACATAGTGAGGATATTGTCCGAAAAGCGGGAGCGCTCCTCGCCGGAATACTCCGGCTGCTGCAAAAGCTCCGCGTTCGTCATTATCACCGTCAGCGGCGTTTTCAGCTCGTGCGAGGCGTCGGCCACGAATTGCCGCTGCTGCCTCCACGCGGCGTCCACCGGCTTCACCGCCCACTTCGCCAGTAGCAGGCTCACGGCGAAAAACAGCGCGAAGCTCGCCCCGCCGATGAGCGCGCAGGTCTTCAAAAGGCTCCTGAGCGTGGCGATCTCGCTGGATATGTCGGCGAAGACTATGCACTGGCTCGTCCCTCTCGCGACACGGTAGTAGCGCAGATAGTATTCGTCGATGATCCCGACGCGGTCGTCGGAGGAGTAGACGGAGCTGATGAGGCTCTGCAAAAAGTCCTCGTCGGAGAGGTCGTAGTAGCCGCCGCCTATGGCGAGGATATCCCCGCGCGCGCTGATCTGCAAGGTAAAATACGGCAGATTCACGGCGCCCTGATAGTTGTTCGGCGAGGCCATTTGCAGCGGGTCGGCCGCGAGAGCCTGCATCATGTTCAGGCTCTGCGTCTCAAGGCTCGACGAGGTGAAATGGAAGACAAGGGAGAAAATAACGCAGAGCATTATCGTCACGATGCACATATTGATAATAACGAATTTGACGCGCAGCTTTTTCAGCATTGCCCATCCACCTCCAGATGATACCCGAGCCTGCGCACGGCCTCTATCCTGACGTTCGAGCCGATGCTCTCCAGCTTTTTGCGCAGAAAGCCGACATATACCTCCACATGGTTTTCGACCGCGTTGGAGTCGTAGCCCCAGACGCGCGCGAGGATGACCTCCTTTGAGAGGTTGCGCTCTCCGGCCTGGAACAGAAAGCGCATCACGTCGAACTCCCTCGCCGAGAGCCGTACGCTCCTCTCGCCGCAGACGAGCGTGCCGGATTCAAGGTCGAGCGAGGTGTTGCCGAACACCATCTCGTCCACCTGGCTGCCCTGCCGCCGCAGCAGCGCGTTTATGCAGGCGAGCAGCTCTCTGGTGTCGAAGGGCTTGGTCAGATAATAATCCGCGCCCGCGTTCAGACCCTCTATCCTGTCCTCAAGCGCGGATTTTGCGGTGAGCATGAGTATCGGCGTGGAGCAGCGCTTGGAGCGCACCTGCCGCGCGAGCTCGTAGCCGTCCATCTTCGGCATCATGACGTCGAGTATCAGCAGGTCGTATACGCCGAGCTCGGCGTATTCCTCGCCGGTCTCGCCGTCGTAGGCGGTCTCCACGTCGAAGCCCTTGCTCTCGAGCATGGTCTTTATCGAGTCGGCCAGCAGCCGTTCATCCTCTACTATAAGTATCTTCATGTCGTCACTTCTTTCCTGTTCTTTCACATTATAATATTATCGTTTGCTTAAATGAAGCTGAAAAAAGCAGCGTTTACAAAAGTTTCATCATTGCCTTTTTGTGTTTACAGATCGTTAAAAACAATTTCAGCTTCGTTTAAGGATGCCGCGTTATGATGTGGCCATAGAAAAGAAAGGGGCGACCACCATGAACAGCGAATTTGAAAACAATGATATAAATGAACAGGCCGACAGCGGCGGCATGGAGAACGGACAGACCGCGTCCCCGCATGCGGAGGACGAACAGAGCCGCCGCGCTACGGCGCAGGAGACGCCGAAGGCGGGGAAGAGCGGCAAGGGCTGGACGCCGGGCAAGGTAGTCTCGCTCTCGCTCTGCTGCTCGCTGCTGGGCGGGGCGCTCGGCTTCGGCGGCAGCCTTCTCGCCGGGGGCGCCTCCGGCGGCGTCTCGACCGTATACGAGGGCAGCCGCGACACCTCCACCATCCGGCTCACCACCGTGGACACGAGCAAGGTACTGACCGCGGCCGAGGTGTACGCGCAGAACGTCAACTCCACCGTCGGGATAAGCACCTCCATCACCACCAACCTCTGGGGCTATCAGACGACCTCGGCGGCCTCCGGCTCCGGCTTCATACTGACGGACGACGGCTACGTCCTCACAAACTACCACGTCATCGAGGACTCCAGCTCAATAAAGGTCTCGCTCTACGACGGGACGAGCTACGACGCGGCCGTGGTGGGCTATGACGAGAACGACGATATCGCCGTGCTGAAGATAGAGGCCGGCGGCCTCACGCCGGTGGTGCTCGGCGATTCGGACAATATGAACGTCGGCGACAGCGTCGTCGCCATAGGCAACCCGCTCGGCGAGCTGACCTTCTCCCTCACCGCCGGCACCGTCAGCGCCCTCGACCGCGAGATCACGATGTCCAGCGGCGCGACCATGAACCTCATCCAGACCGACTGCGCCATCAACTCCGGCAACTCCGGCGGCGCTCTGTTCAATATGTACGGCGAGGTCATCGGCATCACCAACGCGAAGTATTCCAGCAGCGGCACGGACACCTCGGTGGACAATATCGGCTTTGCAATACCCATCGACAGCGTGCGCGGCATTGCCGAGAGCATAATTGAAAACGGCTATTACGCCAAGCCGTATATAGGGGTCTCCGTGACCTCCGTCAGCAGCGAGAGCCAGGGCTACGGCCTGCCGCAGGGCGCGGCGGTCAAGGAAGTGACGGAGGGCGGCCCGGCGGCCGACGCGGGGCTTGAGGTCAACGATATCATAACCCGGGTCAACGATACCGACATCACCGGCAGCGACGAGCTCGTGAGCTTCATCGGCGACTGCGCGTCCGGCGACGTGCTGACCCTCACCGTGTACAGGGGCGGAGACACCCTCACCCTGACGCTCACCGTCGGCGAGAAAAAACAGTCCTCGCTCGAGGAGACCTCGACGGCCACCGACAGCTCCCAGAGCGGCAGCGCGCAGGGCATGTACCCCTTTGGCTTCAGCGGCAGGAACTGAGGCCGGCAGCCGACAGACCGGGGAAAAACAAAAAAAGCTCCCTCAAACGAGGGAGCTTTTTGCTGCGCCCGGCAGCGGGCGCCTGTTCGGCTCAGAGAACCTGAACGTTGGCAGCGCGGGTCTTTTTGCTGTTCTTCGGATCGGCTTCCACGTCGAAAGAGACCTTCTGGCCCTCGCGAAGAGTCTTAAAGCCGTTGCCCTGGATAGAGGAGAAATGTACAAAAACGTCGTCGCCGCCGTTGTCATTTGCAATAAACCCAAAACCCTTGTCCTCGTTGAACCATTTCACAGTACCGTAATTCATATACCAGTACCTCCTAAAAAAATGTTATTCAAAACTATCCGTACAAAAAACCGCAGGATGGTAAGTCAAAAATGAGAATTGACTTTCATCCGGCGGTAATCAATTGATACATTTAGAATACTTCGTTAATATACACCAGACACGAAAAAAAAGCAAGCGTTTTTTAAAATATTTTTTACAGAAACCGGCGAATATCCGCCGCGAGCTTTTCCTCCGCGCCGATGAGCCGCCGCACAAGCGATTTCGAGCGCTCGTCGGCCGCGCTGTAGCGGTTGAGAAAGCGGCTGAGGGTCTTGATACCGGCTGCGCAGCCGTCGCTCACAAGGGCGGCGACAGTCGCGTCCGACTCGTCCATAGCGAGCGCGAGGGCGGTTTTTGCCCGGGAAATGAAGCGCAGATACAGGCTCGGCTCCTTGCCGCTGTCCTGATATTCGCAGAGCAGCTCATCCGTCTCCGCGGCGAGCTTTTCGTGCTCCTCCACGCTCATGGCAAGATATTCCCTGAAGGTCTCCGACGAGATCCTGCCGTACATTTCATCCAGAGACAAAGCGCCCATCTGCGCCCCGACGCCGCATTCGCGCAGCAGCCGTATCGAATCCTGTTCTATCATTTTTGAGCCTCCCATGATCTTTTGACCATAGTATGCCCCGCGGTGAAAAAAATATTTACAGCCTTTCCGACAGCCGTATCAGCGACAGCAGGTCGCGCAGCGCGGCGCGGTAGTCGTCCGCGGCGCGTTCCTTGAGCGCTTCAAAGGGGAGGCAGGCGCGGTTCGTGGTGAACACGGCGCTGACGCCCGCCCCGTAGACCTCCTCCGCGCCCTCCGCCGTGCAGCCGACCAGCGCCACGAGCGGCTTCCCGGCCGCGCTTGTATGCGCCGCAACGCCCGAGACGACCTTCCCGCCGAGGCTCTGCCGGTCGAGCCGCCCCTCGCCCGTGATGACGAGATCCGCGTCCGCAAGCTCGGCGTCGAAGCCCGTCAGGCCGAGTATCGCCTCTATTCCGGAGCGCAGCTCCGCGCCGAGAAAGGCCGCCGCGCCCGCGCCCATGCCGCCCGCCGCGCCCGCGCCGGGTATCATGGAGACGTCCGTGCCGAGCTCCAGGGCGATGATATCGCTCATATGCCTCAGCCCCGCGTCGAGCGCTTCGACCATCTCCGCGTCCGCGCCCTTCTGCGGGCCGAAGACATGGGCCGCGCCGTCCGGGCCGCAGAGGGGATTGCGCACGTCGCTCATCACGGTGAGGCGGACGCCCTTGAGCGCCGCTCTCGCCCCGCCGATATCTATCGAAGCGATATCGCCGAGCGTCGCGCCGACGGGCACGAACTCCCGCCCGCCGCCGTCGGTGAATTTAACGCCGAGCGCGGCGGCGCAGCCGCAGCCGCCGTCGTTCGTGGCGCTGCCGCCGAGGCCGAGATATAGCCTCCGGCAGCCGTGGGCGACGGCGTGCCCGATGAGTTGCCCCACGCCGAAGGTCGTGGTGAGGGCGGGGTTTTCCCGCCCGGCGACCGAGGGCAGCCCCGCCGCCGAGGCCATCTCGACGATGGCGCTGTCGCCGAGCCTCGCGTAGACCGCCGTGCAGGGCTCGCCGTAGGCGCCGCTCACCTCGAGGGCGACGGGCTCGGCCTTGAGAGCCTTTATCATGCAGTCCACCGTGCCCTCGCCGCCGTCCGCCGCGGGGATGGCGACGACGGAGCAGCCGGGGAAGTATTCCGGGATGAGCCTTCGCGCGATGGAGCAGATCTCAAGGCTCGAGAGCGTCCCCTTAAAGGAGTCCGAAACGACGATGCATTTTTTCATCCGTCTCAGCCCCGGCGGTTGACGACGTTGACGGGGCTCCCGGCGGCAAAGGCGCGCAGATTTTCGGCGCTGCAATCCATTATGCGCTGCCTGCTCTCCTTCGGCGCCCAGCTTATGTGCGGGGTGATGAGGCAGTTTTTCGCCGCGAGCAGGGGATTGTCCGCCTTTATAGGCTCAGTCGATACGACGTCGAGCCCCGCCGCGGCAACCTTGCCGGAATTGAGCGCGGCCGCGAGATCCTGCTCGACGACGAGCTGGCCGCGGCTGTTGTTGATGATTATCACGCCGTCCTTCATCTTCGCGATGCTCCCGGCGTTTATTATGCCCTCCGTCTCCGGGAAAAGCGGGCAGTGGAGCACAATGACGTCCGACACGGCGAGCAGCTCGTCAAGGCTCACATATTCCGCGACGCCCTCTCCGCTCTCGCGCCGGCTGCGGCTGTAGGCCACGACGCGCATACCCATGGCCCTCGCTATCGCGGCCGTTGTCAGGCCGATGCGGCCGAGGCCGATTATGCCCATGGTCTTGCCCGCAAGCTCGATAAGCGGATAGTCCCAGAAGCACCAGTCGGGATTCGCCGCCCAGCGCCCCTCGTGAACGGCGTCGGAGTGGTGCGCGACGTGGTGGCAGATCTCCAGCAGCAGCGCGATGGCGAACTGCGCGACGCTCGCCGTGCCGTAGGCGGGGACGTTCGACACGGGGATGCCCCTCTCGGCCGCGCAGGCGCAGTCAACTATGTTGTAGCCGGTCGCGAGGACGGAGATGTACTTTATGCCCGGGCAGGCCTCGATAACGCGCCTCGACACCGGCGTCTTGTTGGTCATGACCACGTCCGCGCCGCCGATACGGCGGATTATCTCGCCGTCGTCATGCGGGCTGCGGTCGTATACGGTCAGCTCGCCGTACTGCCGCAGCGCGTCCCAGCTCAGATCGCCGGGGTTTTCGGAGTAGCCGTCCAGAATTACGATTTTCATTTATATGACCCTTCCTTTCGTTTTCCTTCAAGGCACAGCAGGCCGTGAAGAGAATTAAACTTGCTTCAAGCATTTTGCCGTCTTGATTATGGATTATAAATGCTGTATTATTGTAACAGTTACAAAATAGCAGAAATATTATTGGAATTTTTATAAAAGCGGAGGCCGCGACATGTTTATTTCGACCGAAAACGCGCAGAAGATAGCGCAGGAGCTGAAATCGGTGACGGGTCACGACATAAACGTGATAGACAAGACCGGCGAGATCGCGGCGAGCACGGACAGAAGCCGTATCGGGCAGATACACGAGGGGGCGCGGCGGCTCGTGCAAGAGGGTCTGCGCGCGCTCACCGTCAATGACGACGACAGCGCCGGGGGCGTGAGGCAGGGGATAAATCTGCCCATCGTCATCGACGGGGCGGTGGAGGGCGTGATAAACATAACCGGGCGGCCGCAGGAGGTCGAGGTCTTCGGAAACATTATAAAGAAGATGACGGAGATCATGGCGAGCGATATCCGCCGCAAGGAGGAGGCGGCGGCGAGCGACAGCGCGCGGGATCTCTTCGCCGAAAACTGGCTGAACACGGACGGGGGCGACCCCGCCGAGCTTGAGCGCCGGAGCGCGCCGCTCGGCATCGACGTCGCCTGCCCGCGCGTCGTCGCGGTGATAGACTGCGGAGATTACTATGCGCGGATGGACGCGGACGAATTCCTGCTGGTGCGCATAGCGGCCTTTGTGCGCAGAAAGCTCGGCGCGGACAGGCAGAACCTCTGTCTGAGCCTGCGCGGCGAGATCTGCCTGATACTGCGCGAGCGGAGCGCCGACAGAGCCTGCGTCGCCGTCGCAGAGATACTGAGCGGCATAAGCTCCTTTTTCCGCATCAAGCCCCGCTGCGGCATATCGGCCGTGGCTGAAAACGGGCTGGGTCTGAAGCTGAGTCTCGAACAGGCGCGCAGCGCCTGCCGCATTGCCGCGCAGATGCCGGGCAGGCAGATAGCGAGGTATACGGACTGCTCGGCGGAATTCGTGATAGAGTGCATCCCCGACGCCGTGCGCCGGAACATCAGCAGGCAGATCTTCGCCTCCTGCAAGGCCGAGGAGCAGGAACAGCTCCGCGAGACGCTGAGGCTGTACTTCCGGCACGGGGGCGATATCGACGCCGCCTCCAGGGCGGCCTATGTCCATAAAAACACCTTCTATTACAGGATAGGCCGGCTCGAGAAGCTGACGGGCTACAGCCTTCGAAAACCCGACGAGCAGTTCCTGCTGTACATAGCCGCCTGCTCACAGGGCGAGCCGGTTCCGGATTAATTTGAAATTCTTAACACAAACTTAGCAAAGATGTGAATATAATGATTCTATTAGCCGGCAGGGCGTAATGCTCCGCCGAGAATCGTTTGCAAGGAAGAGTAGAGATGCAGACCTATCGCGCGGGAATAGACGTGGGCTCGACGACAGTCAAGCTGGTGCTTTTGGACGGGCAGGGGGAAATTGTGTTCGGCAGGTATCGCCGCCACATGGCGCACACGCAGGACGCGCTGTGCGCGCTGATAAAAGAGGCGAGGGAGCAGCTGGGGGACTGCGCGCTCAAGCTCAGCATAACGGGCTCCGGCTCGATAAATCTCGGAAAGGCGCTCGGCATAGCCTTCGTGCAGGAGGTCGTCGCGGTGGCCTCCGCGCTGGAGTTTACGGAGCCGCGCACGGACGTGGCCATAGAGCTCGGCGGAGAGGACGCGAAGATAATCTATTTCAGGGGCGGCCTCGACGAGCGGATGAACGGCGTCTGCGCCGGGGGCACAGGCTCCTTTATCGACCAGATGGCCGCGCTTTTGCAGACCGACGCCGAGGGTCTCAACCGCGAGGCGGAAGGCTATAAGGAGATATATCCCATTGCCGCCCGCTGCGGCGTCTTCGCCAAGAGCGATATCCAGCCGCTCATCAACGACGGCGCGACCAAGGCCGACCTCGCCGCGTCCATCCTACAGGCCGTCGTGAACCAGACGATATCCGGCCTCGCCTGCGGCAAGCCGATACGGGGCTGCGTGGCCTTTCTGGGCGGCCCGCTGCATTTTCTGCCGGAGCTGAAAAAGGCCTTTATCCGCACTCTGAAGCTCGCGCCGGATATGGTCGTCGATCCGGACAACTCCCATCTTTTCGCGGCGCTCGGCGCGGCGCTCGAGGCGGACGGCGCGCGGGAGACGGATATAGCGGAGCTGGCGGAGCGCCTTGAGAGCGGGATAGACATGGACTTCGAGCTCAAGCGCGTTGAGCCGCTGTTTCGCTCGCAGGAGGAATACGCCGCTTTCTGCCTTCGGCACGAGGCGGCGCAGGTGCCGAAGGGCGATATCGGGAGCTATTCGGGAGACTGCTTTCTCGGCGTTGACGCCGGCTCCACGACGACGAAGATCGCCGTCGTGGGCGCCTCGGGCGAGCTTTTATACTCGTACTACGCGAGCAATCGCGGCAACCCCGTCAAAACGGCGATAAACGCCGTGGCCGACCTCAGGGAGCATCTGCCGGAGGGCGCGCGCATCGTGCGCTCCTGCTCGACAGGCTACGGCGAGGCGCTGCTTAAATCGGCCTTCTGTCTCGACGAGGGCGAGGTGGAGACGGTGTCCCACTGCACGGCGGCCGCCTTCTTCGACCCGGAGGTGGACTGCGTGCTCGATATCGGCGGGCAGGACATGAAGTGCATCAAGCTCAGGGAGCACTGCGTGGACACCGTGCTTTTAAACGAGGCCTGCTCCTCCGGCTGCGGCTCGTTCCTTGAGAATTTTGCCAACTCCCTCGGCCTCACGGCGGAGGAGTTTGCAAACGAGGCGCTGTTTGCGAAAAACCCCGTGGATCTCGGCACGAGGTGCACGGTGTTCATGAACTCCAACGTCAAGCAGGCGCAGAAGGAGGGCGCGACCGTGCAGGATATCTCGGCAGGCCTCGCGTACTCCGTCATCAAAAACGCGCTGTACAAGGTCATCAAGCTCACAGACCCGGCCTCGCTCGGGCGGCGCATCGTCGTGCAGGGAGGAACCTTTTATAACAGGGCGGTGCTGCGCGCCTTCGAGCGTATTGCCGGGGTGGAGGCGGTCTGCCCGGATATCGCGGGGCTCATGGGCGCCTTCGGCGCGGCGCTCATCGCGCGCGAGCGGTACGACGGCCGGGAGAGCACGATGCTGCCGCTCGACGATATCGTCGCGCTCACCTATACCACCGCTACCGCCCGCTGCGGCGGCTGCTCGAATAACTGTATGCTGACGGTCAATAAATTCCCGGGCGGCAGAAGGCACATAAGCGGCAACCGCTGCGAAAAGGGCATGGGCGGCGCGGCCAACGCCGACAAGGGGCCGGACGTCCTCGCCTACAAGCTCAGGCGCATGTTCGACTATGAGCCGCTCGAGGAGAAGGACGCGCCGCGCGGAGTAATTGGCATTCCGCGCGTACTCAATGTGTATGAGAACTATCCGTTCTGGGCGGTGTTTTTCAAAAAGCTCGGCTTTCGCCTCCTGCTCTCGCCAAAGTCGTCGCGCAGCCTGTATGCGCTCGGCATGGAGTCGATCCCGTCCGAATCGGAGTGCTATCCGGCGAAGCTCGCGCACGGGCATGTGCAGTGGCTCATCGACAAGGGCGTCGGCGTCATCTTCCACCCCTGTGTGTTTTATGAGCATCAGGAGACGCCGGGCGCGCAGAACCACTATAATTGCCCGATAGTCGTCTCCTACCCTGAGAACCTCAAGAACAACGTCGAGGACGTCTCCGACGGCAGGGTGAGGTACATACGCCCCTTTATCGCCTTTACGACGGAAAAGACTGCCGCGGACAGGCTCGTCCGGCTATGCGCGGAGGAGTGGGGCATCGGAGAGGGCGAGGTGCGCGCCGCCGTGCATGAGGCGGGGCTCGAGCAGGAGCGGGCGAAGGCGGATATCAGGGCCGAGGGCGCGCGCGTGCTCGAGTGGATGGAGCAAAACGGGAGGCGGGGCATAGTCCTCGCCGGGAGACCCTATCATATCGACCCAGAGATAAACCACGGTATACCCGAGCTCATAGCGTCCTACGGGCTGGCCGTGCTGAGCGAGGACAGCCTGCCCATAGACTTCACGCCCGAGAGGCCGCTGCGCGCGAACGACCAGTGGGTCTACCACTCGCGGCTGTACTCCGCCGCGGAGTATGTCTGCCGCCACCGCGCGCTGGAGCTTGTGCAGCTCAATTCCTTCGGCTGCGGTCTCGACGCCGTGACGACCGACCAGGTCTGCGAGATACTTGAAAACGGCGGAAAGCTCTACACCTGCCTCAAGATAGACGAGGTGAACAACCTCGGCGCGGTGCGCATCCGCATAAGGAGCCTGCTCGCCGCGATGAAGCAGCGCGAGGGCAAGGACGCGCTCCCGGCGGGCGCGCCCGCGGTCTACCGCCGCACGGAGTTCACGCGCGAGATGTTCAAACAGGGTTATACTATAATCGCGCCGCAGATGAGCCCCATACATTTCGACATGCTCTGCCCGGTGTTCAAAAAATACGGCTACAGGCTCGAAATACTCTGCAATGACAACCGCGCCGCAATAGACACGGGCTTGAAGTTCGTCAATAACGACGCCTGCTTTCCCTCCATAACCGTAGTGGGGCAGGTCATGGACGCGGTGCTCTCCGGCCGGTACGACACGCACAGGCTCGCCATAATGATGACGCAGACCGGCGGCTGCTGCCGCGCGAGCAATTACGTCGGCTTCATCCGCCGCGCGCTCGACAGGGCGGGGCTGTCGTACATCCCGGTCATCTCGCTCAACGCCAACGGCATGGAAAAAAACAGCGGCTTCAGAGTGCCCCTGCCCATGCTGCTCGACGCGGGGCGCTCGATAGTCTACGGGGATCTCTTCATGCGCTGCCTGTACAGGGTGCGCCCCTATGAGCTCGAGAAGGGCTCGGCCGACGCGCTGCACGGGCGCTGGAGGGATATCTGCATAGATTCGCTCACAAATCCGGACAGCCGGTACAAATACAGGAGCGTCTGCCGGGGAATAGTGAGCGCCTTCGACGCGCTGCCCATAGACGAGACGCTCCGGAAGCCGCGCGTCGGCATCGTGGGGGAGATACTTGTAAAATACATGCCGCTCGCGAACAACCACCTGGTCGAGCTGCTCGAGCGCGAGGGCGCGGAGGCGGTCGTGCCCGACCTGATGGACTTTCTGTGCTACTGCTGCTACAACGCCGACTATAAGCGTGAATTTCTCGGCGGGACGTGGAAGTCCGAGGCGGGCGGCAATATGGCGCTCGACGCGATAGAGCTGCTGAGACGGCCGGCGCGGGAGGCGCTGCGCGAGAGCGCGCGTTTTGAAACAGCCGCCCCCATCAGGGAGGTGGCGGAGCTGGCAAAGCCCTTCCTGTCGATAGGCAATCAGTACGGCGAAGGCTGGTTCCTCACCGGCGAGATGGCGGAGCTGCTGCGCGAGGGGACGCCGAACATCGTCTGCGTCCAGCCCTTCGCCTGTCTGCCGAACCACGTTGTGGGCAAGGGCGTCATAAAGGCTCTGCGCAAGGCCTATCCTCAGGCGAACGTCGTCGCCGTGGACTACGACCCCGGCGCGAGCGAGGTGAACCAGCTCAACAGGATAAAGCTCATGCTCTCCGCCGCGAAAAAGGCCATGGAGCGGGAGCCGGCGCTGTCGGCGACCTGAGCGGCGCGGACAAGCCGCCGCCATACAGGGCGCGCGCGCGTTTTCCCCCATAAGCCCGCATAACGCGGCGTTATGGGGGAAAATTTCTGTGTATTAAAAATAATGCTTGACATGCGTTAATGTAACTGTTACAATTACATTAACCAAGCTTCAAGGAGGTTTTTATGAAACAGAAATTGGTCTTATCGGCAATATTGGCGGCGGCGCTGCTTATGAGCGCCTGCGGCACGACAGCTGCAAACGGCGCGACGGACGCCGCGCAGACCGCGGAGGCGGCAGGGGCGCAGAAGATCAGCGCGGAGGCCGCGTATGAGCGCATACAGAGCGGCGACGAGCTCGTCATACTCGACGTGAGAACGGCGGAGGAATACGAGGCGGCGCATATCCCCGGCGCCATCCTCATCCCGAACGAGGAGATTGGCGACGCGCGCCCCGCGCTGCTGCCCGTGCTCGACACCGAGATCCTGATATACTGCCGCAGCGGCAACCGCAGCGCGCAGGCGGCGGCGAAGCTTGAAAAGCTCGGGTACACCGCGCTGTATGACTTCGGCGGGATAAACGACTGGCCCTACGAGACCGAGAGCGGGGCCTGGCAGCAGGAGGAGAAGGACGGGAGCTTCGCGTCGTTCCGCTCCTTCGACCTCGCGGGCGTCGCGCGCGACGAGAGCATTTTCGCCGACCAAACGCTCACCATGGTGAACGTCTGGGCGACCTATTGCGGCCCCTGCCTCAGCGAGCTGCCCGAGCTCGGCGAGCTCGCCGCGGAGTATGCCGACAAGAAGGTCGGCGTCGTCGGGGTAGTCGCGGACGTGCGGCAGAGCGCCGACGGCAGCTTCTCGCAGAAGGCGGTCGAGAACACGCGCTATCTCGTCGAGCAGACGGGAGCCGCGTATATCCATCTTCTGCCCGATGCAAGCCTTGTTTCAAACCAGCTCAGCGGCGTTTCGGCCGTCCCTACCACCTTCTTTGTCGATAGCCGGGGCAACCTTGTCGGCGAAGCGTATATCGGCTCCCGCAGCGGCGCGGACTGGGCGAAGATAATCGACCGGCTGCTCGAAGAGGCGGGCGCATGACCGCCGAATTCCCGCTCGCGGTGCACGCGCTTGTGTTTCTCCTCCATAAGGGAACTGTGACGTCAAGCCAGACGCTCGCGGAGAACATCTGCACCAATCCCGCGCGGGTGCGCAAGGTCATGGCAAAGCTGTGCAGGCGCGCGCTTGTCGAGTCGGAGCGCGGTCAGAGCAGCGGCTACCTCACGAGGAGCGATGCGGACAGGATAAGCCTTGCCGAGGTGCTTTCAGCCCTCGGCGAGGAGCCGGTCGCAATCGGCTGGCGCTCAGGCGACGTGGACAGGGAGTGTATGATATCCTCAGGCATGGGCGCGATAATGGACGGAATATACGGGAAAATGAACGAAAAATGCGAGGAGTATCTGAAAACAGTGACCATCGGCTCCATAAACGAGACGATCTTCAACGGACAGGGAGGAAAAACATGAAATTTGACGCAATCATCATCGGCTTCGGCAAGGGCGGCAAGACCCTGGCGGGCGCTCTCGCAAAGCAGGGAAAAGAGGTCGCCCTCATAGAGCGCTCGAGGGGGATGTACGGCGGCACCTGCATAAACGTCGGCTGCATCCCGTCCAAGTTGCTCGTCTCCTCCGCCGCGGCGTCCGAGCTCGCGGGGGGCGGCTTTGAGGAAAAGGCCGCGCGCTACGCGGCCGCCGTCGCGGAAAAACGCCGCGTGACGGCGCTGCTGCGCGGCAAGAACTACTCCAAGCTCAACGAGCTGCCGAAGGTCTCCATCTTCGACGGCGTGGGCAGCTTCGCCGCGCCGAAGCAGGTGCGCGTCGCGCTCACGGACGGCGGCGAGGCGCTGCTCGAGGCGGAGAACATCTTCATCAATACCGGCTCCGAGAGCATTATCCCCGGCTTCCCCGGCATAGCGGGCAACAGCGCCGCCTATACCAGCGAGACGCTCATGGACGAGAGCGCGCTCCCCAGACGGCTGACGCTGATAGGCGCGGGCTATATCGGGATGGAGTTTGCGTCCATGTACGCGGCCTTCGGCTCGGAGGTCACCGTCATACAGGACGGCGCGGTCTTTCTGCCGAAGGAGGACCGGGACGTGGCGGACGAGATACGCGCCATTCTCGAAAGGCGCGGGGTGAGATTCCTTATCGGGGCAAAGCCCGTCAGGCTTGAGGGCGGCAACACCGTGTATGAAAAGGACGGCGCGGAGCAGCTTCTCGAGGGGGACGCCGTGCTGCTCGCCACCGGCCGCCGGGCGAATACCGCTGCGCTGGACGCGGGGAAGGCGGGCGTCGCGCTCACACCGAGAGGCGCCGTGCAGGTGGACGAACAGCTCCGCACCACGGCTCCCGGCGTCTGGGCGATGGGAGACGTGAACGGCGGGCCGCAGTTCACCTTCGTCTCGCTGGACGACTATCGCATAGTCCTCAGCCAGCTCAACGGCGGCGAGGGCACACGCGAGAGCCGGAAAAACCTGCCCTACAGCGTGTTCATGTCCGTCCCGCTCGGCAGGGTTGGGCTTACCGAGGAGCAGGCGCGCGCGAAGGGGCTGCCGATAAAGGTGCTGAAGCTCCCGACGGCCGCCGTGCCCAAGGCGCAGGTGCTGCGGCAGACGGACGGCTTCCTGAAGGCCATAGTGAACACGGAGACCGGGAAGATACTCGGCGCGGCGCTGCTCTGCCCGGAGGCCTATGAGCTCATAAACACCGTAAAGCTCGCCATGGACATGGACGCGGACTATACCCTGCTCCGCGACCGGATATATACACACCCGACCATGACCGAGGCCTTCAACGACCTCTTCGCCCTGTGAGAGGGAGGCTGGTGACGGCCGCCCTGCTGGCGGCGGCCGTGCTGCTGATAGCGGCGGGAATAGCCGTGGGCGAGCCGGCGGATGTGGCGCAGAAGGCTGTGAACATCTGCCTTGAGTGCATAGGGGTCGGCTGAGATGAGGGATAAAAAACGCCACCTTATCCAGGCGGCCGCCGCGCTGCTGCAAAACGCGAATCTGTCGGGCTTTTTCACGGGGAAGATATATCAGGGCGCGGGCAAGCACGTCTGCGTCCCGGGGCTCAACTGCTATTCCTGCCCGGGTGCGGTCGGCGCGTGCCCGATAGGCTCGGTGCAGGCCGTCATCGGCGGCCGGGAGCGCAGCCTGTCGTACTATGCTTTCGGACTGATCCTGCTGTTCGGCACACTCGTCGGGCGGCTTATCTGCGGCTTCATCTGCCCCTTCGGCTTCCTTCAGGATCTGCTGCACAAGATACGCTCGCCGAAGCCGAGGCTCCCGCAGCGGCTGGACAAGATCCTGCGCTGGGGAAAGTTCCTGTCCCTCGCCGCGGTGCTGACCCTGCCCGTGCTCATAACCGACGCCTACGGCATCGGCGCGCCGTTTTTCTGCAAATACGTCTGTCCCGCGGGCACTCTCGAGGGCGGCATCCCGCTGGTGCTGCTCAACGAGGGGCTGCGCGGCTCGCTCGGCTGGATATTCTCATGGAAGATGGCCGTGCTCGTCGCCGTGCTCGTCGCCTCCGTGCTGCTCTACAGGCCGTTTTGCAAATACCTGTGCCCGCTCGGCGCCTTCTACGGGCTTTTGAACCGCTTCAGCGTGTATAAGATGAGCGTGGACGAGAGCGCCTGCATTCACTGCGGCAAGTGCGAGCGCGAGTGTAAAATGGACGTGCGCGTGACCGAGAACATAAATTCCGTCGAGTGTATCCGCTGCGGCAAGTGCGCCTCTGTCTGTCCGGCGCAGGCCATACATTCGGGCTTCAAGGCAGCGCCGGTGAAAAAGGCCGGGACATAAGAGCCGGGTCAGACTGAAAAAACCTGCCGTTGAGAGAACGGCAGGTTTTTTGCGGCGGGGGATTGCACCGCGGTTTTTGTTAATCTGTTTCGGCGCTCTCGCGCAGAGAGGCGTCTCCCTCCTCGCCGTCGCCCTCCGGGGCGGGCTGACCCTCGAGCATGCTCAGTATCTGGGTCTGGTTGACAAGGATGGCGTCGAGCTTTGTGTGCAGGTCGGCGATGACCAGCTCGTTTTTGAGATTTATCCGGTAATCGCTCTCGGCGCGGACGCGGTCCTTGGCCTCCTGGCGGTTCTGGCTCATCATGATGAGCGGGGCTTGAACGGCGGCTATGCAGGAGAGGACGAGGTTGAGGAGGATGAAGGGATACGGGTCGAAGGAGCCTGTGGCGAGGATAACGTTTATCACTATCCACGCGAGCATCACCAGCAGAAAGCTGATGATGAAGGACCAGCTCCCGGCGAACCGCGCCACGGCGTCTGCCGCGCGCTGGCCGAAGTTGAGCCTGTCCGTGCTCTCGTTGATGTTCGTGGACACCTCGTTGTCGAGCAGCATGTGTATCAGGGCTTCGTCGTCGAACTCCTGATCGGTGGATGCGATGAGCTCTTTTATAAGCTCGCGCCTGTCGGATGTCATTTGCTGTCACCGCTTTCATCATATATGCGATATTTATACCACATTTTCCCTCAAAAATAAATACCGTTTTTCACTTCGGAGAAAAAAGAAACCGGGAAAGAGCCTGCGCCCTTCCCCGGTTTCCTATTAAAGAGGACAAAATGAAAAAAATGAAAAAGCTTGCTCCCTGCGATTATGATAATAACAGGCAGATATTACAGACGTAAGCGCTTTTGTATTTCAGAAATGTAAAAAGAAAAAAATAACCCGCGTCCGTATCTCGCGGCGAAGCCCAGCGAAGCGGGTTCGACGCGAATAAGGAGGGGCCATGGAGCGGACAAGACAAAAACCAGTCCGAAGACTGGTTTTTGTTGCGGGAGCGCAATGCGCCCCGACGTGGTCGGAGTGGGGAGACTCGAACTCCCGGCCTCTTGGTCCCGAACCAAGCGCGCTACCAGCTGCGCTACACCCCGATGCAGCTTTTACATTATAATTATTTGCCCGCCGGTTGTCAAGGAAAATGTGCGCGCATATGTGCGAGGCGGTTAAAATATAATGCGGTAGGGGGGAGACGAGGCTTTTGAAGGCATGGAAGGCGTATGCGTGCTCCTTCGTTTTTGCTGCGCTGACCGCGGCAAAGCTGCTCGCGCCCGACCATTGCGCGCAGCTGAGAGAGCGGGTGCTGGAAATGATCAGCCGGGACGACGACTATACTCAGCTTGTCGAGACGGTGGGCAGGGAGCTGGCGGACGGGGGGCTCAGGGACAGAATAGTCGCGGCGCTCGGAATAAAGACCGGGGCGGGCGGCGGCGTCGCGCTGAGCGCGATGGACGAGGAAAAGGCGACCCCGTCGCCGGCGGCGGAGAGAGCGCCGGCCGTGCCCGAGAAGGAAACACCGTCGCGGCGGAGCCGGAGGCGGTGAGCGCGTTTCTGGCAGAACAGGCAAAATTCGTCGGTTACAGGCTGCCGGACGATGTGAGGACGGACATGCCCGAGCTGCCCTTTGAATACGCGAGCCCGGTGGAGGCGGCAGAGCCGTCGGGCTTCGGCTTTCGCCTGCACCCCATAAAAAACAGGATCATGTTCCACTACGGCACCGACTTTGCCGCCGGCAGCGGGGAGGAGGTCTCCGCCTTCGCGGACGGCAGCGCATTCGCCGCCGGGACGGACGACAGCTACGGGAACTACCTGATACTGACGCATGAGGGCGGCTACTCGACCCTGTACGCGCATCTGAGCGCCTTCTCCGTCGGCGAGGGGGACACGGTGAAAAAGGGACAGCTTGTCGGACGGGTGGGGCAGACGGGCAGCGCGACCGGCCCGCACCTGCATTTTGAGCTGCTGCTGGACGGCGAGCATATCAATCCGGAGTACTATGTATGAGGCGGAGAAGACTGAAGATCAGCGCCGGGGCGCTCCTGCTCGCGGCGGCGGTATATTATATAGGAGACCTGAAGAGCGTTGCGGCGGCGCATGAGCTCGGCCATATTCTGGCGCTGTGGATGCTCGGCCTGAGGGTCAGCGGCTTTCGCGCGGAGCTCAAGGGCTTCTGCATAGACTACAGCGGCTATACCGGGGCGGTCGGACACGCGGCGGCGGCCGCGGCGGGGCCGCTGGCGGGCTTTATATACGCCTGGGTCGCCTCGCGTCTCGGCGCGCGCACGGACAGCGCGTGGCTGTGCCTGTCGGCGGGCGCGAGCCTGCTGCTCTCGCTCTTCAACCTGCTGCCCGCCATGCCGCTCGACGGCGGGCGGATACTGCTGCATCTCGCCTGCGCCCTGCTGGGCGACAAGAGGGGGAGAGCCGTGTCGGACGCGGCGGGGATAGTCGCCAGGGGTGCGCTGCTCTTCGCGGGGGGCTGGCAGCTGCTGCGGGGGCGCGGCCTCGCGCTGCTGATAGCGGCGGTCTGGCTGCTTTTATATCAGGACGACGGGCGGGGTATTGTAAACCGGGGCGAAATATTGTAATATTACAGGCATGCTGCGATTAATTAAAGAACGTGTTGCTTATTATGAGCGACCGTATCTTTGCAAAACGGAGAACACAATGGATAAACGACTGGAAAGAATACTACCCAGAGTGGAAAAGCCCGCCCGCTACACCGGCGGGGAGTACAACGAGATCATCAAGGACGCGGGCGCGGTCGATATCCGCCTCGCCTTCTGCTTCCCGGACACCTATGAGATAGGCATGTCGAACCTCGGCATGAAGATACTCTATCACACCATGAACAGCCTCGACTTCGTGTGGTGCGAGCGGGTCTTCGCGCCCTGGGGCGATATGCGCGCGGAGATGAAGCGCGCGGGGCTGCCGCTATACGCGCTCGAGAGCGGGGACAGCCTCGGGCAGTTCGACGCCGTGGCCTTCTCGATAGGCTATGAGATGGCGTATACGACGGTGCTCGACATGCTCGACATGTCCGGCATACCCGTCCGCGCCGCGGACAGGCCGGGGCTGCTGCCGCTCGTCTTCGCGGGGGGCACGGTCTCCATGAACGCGGAGCCCATGGCGGCGTTCATCGACCTGTTCATCCTCGGCGAGGGCGAGGAGGTGAACAACGAGCTTCTGACGCTGCTGAGGCAGGCGAAGCTTGAAAGCTGGGACAAGCCCCGCTTCTTGACCGCCGCGGCGCGGATAGAGGGGATATACGTCCCCTCGCTCTATGAGGCGGCCTATAACGCCGACGGGACGGTGAAGTCCGTCACGGCGAAAAACGGCGCGCCGGAGCGAGTGACCAAGCGCATCGTTGCCGACCTCGACGCGTCGCCCTACCCCGTGAACCCGGTCGTGCCGTCCACGGAGGTCGTGCAGGACAGGGTGGATCTGGAGCTGTTTCGCGGCTGCGTGCGCGGCTGCCGCTTCTGTCAGGCGGGGCACACCTACCGGCCGATACGCGCGAAGAAACCGGAGACGCTTGTACGGCAGGGGATAGAGACGCTGAAAAACACCGGCTATGAGGACGTGACCCTGCTCTCGCTCAGCTCCAGCGATTACCGGCCTCTGCCGGAGCTCTGCGACGGCCTGCTGGAATACTGCGAGCCGAGAAGCATCGGCCTGTCCCTGCCCTCCCTTCGGGCGGACAACTTCTCCATGGATATCATGGAGCGGCTGCAGAAGGTGCGCAAGAGCGGCCTGACCTTTGCCGTGGAGGGCGGGAGTCAGCGCCTCAGAGACGCGATAAACAAGAACGTCACCGAGGACGACCTGCTCAACGCCTGCCGCATCGCCTTTTCCGGCGGCTGGAACAGCGTGAAGCTGTATTATATGCTCGGCCTGCCCACGGAGACGGACGACGATATCCGCGGCATCGCGGATATGGCGAGCGAGGTGCTGCACTGCTGGCGTGAAAACGCGCTGTACAAGACGCGCGGCGTCAGGATAACCATCTCCACCTCCTGCTTTATCCCAAAGCCCCACAGCCCCTTCCAGTGGGAGGCGCAGATAAGCGCGGAGGAATACCTGCGCCGCGTGAATCTGCTGCGCGCGAGCATCACCGCAAAAAATGTCAGCTATAACTGGCATGACGCCGAGACGAGCCTCATCGAGGCGGTGCTCTCCCGCGGCGACAGGCGGGTGGCGGACGTGATAGAGGAGGTCTGGAAAAACGGGGGGCGGCTCGACGCGTGGAACGAGTATTTTTCCTTTGAGCGCTGGATGAAGGCCTTTGAGAGCTGCGCTCTCGACCCGGCCTTTTATGCCAACCGCGACTATCCCGAGGACAGCGTCCTGCCCTGGGATCATATGGACGTCGGCGTGACGAAGGCGCATCTGCTGCGCGAGCGGGAGCGGTGCTGCCGCTCGGAGCTCTCGCCGGACTGCCGTAGGCAGTGCTCCGCCTGCGGAGCCGCGAAGCTCATGAAGGGGGGGCGCTGCGATGGATAAGCTGAGACTGCGCTTTGAAAAGACGGGCAGAGCCGCCTATATCTCCCATCTCGACCTGATGTCTACCGTGCAGAGGGCGTTTTCGCGCGCCGGGTATCGGCTCAGATATTCCGAGGGCTTCAACCCGCGCCCTCAGATATCGATCGCGCTGCCGCTGTCTGTCGGGGCGGAGAGCCTGTGCGAGATACTCGACTTCAAGCTCGCGGAGGACCCGGCGCTCGGCGAGCTGCCCGGGCGGCTGACCGCGGCGCTGCCGGAGGGGATACGGGTTATCGAGGTCTACGAGCCGCAGCGGAAGATACGTGAGCTGAAATGGCTCGGCGTGTCGGGCGTGTTCGAGTACGACGCGCGCCCCGCCGCCGCGATGGCGGAGGAGCTGACGCGGTTTTACGCGCAAAAGGAGCTGGTGATACTAAAGCGCACAAAGCGCGGCGAGGGCGAGACGGATATCCGCCCGGCGATAAACAGCGTCGCCTTCGAGGCGGCGGAGGGCGCGGTAGTTTTGAGCGCGGTCGTCTCCGCGCAGGAGCCGACGCTCAATCCGGAGCTGCTGGCCGAAGCCCTGCGCCAGAGAGCGCCCGGGCTTGCGCCGGATTTCGCGCGCTTCCGCCGGACGGAGACCTATGACGCGAAGCTGGGCATTTTCCGATAAAAACGCTTGCATCCGGCGGCAAATTGTGTTATTATACCAGAGCTTGCGCAGGAAATGCGCGGGCACGCTAAGAAAGGCGGTCCGCTGCCGAGGCATTTGCCCGCCGGTATGAACGTCTATATGAAAGTAGGATTGGATTATGGATCTGGTCAAGGTTCTCAGCGAGCAGTACATGAAGAGCGAGCTGTCCCCGATGAACGTCGGCGATACCGTGCGTATCCTCGTGCGCGTCAAGGAAGGCAACCGCGAGCGTACCCAGGCTTTTGAAGGCGTCATCATCGCCAAAAAGCACGGCGGTATCAACGAGACTATCACCGTCCGCCGTATCTCCTACGGCGTCGGCTGCGAGAAGGTTTTCCCCGTGCATTCTCCCTCCATCGTCTCCGTCACGACCGTCCGCAAGGGCAAAGTCCGCAGAGCGAAGCTGTATTATCTCCGCGACCGTATCGGCAAGAAGGCCAAGGTCAAGGAGCGTATCTGAACGCTGCACAAAGCAAATGCCGCCGTGTAAATGGCGGCATTTGCTTATTTCTTTACTTTTTTTGCCTGTGCTGGTATACTTGAGAAAAAATGTGGATATATGGATCGGGGGGATACGCCGTGAAAAAAATCGCCATATTTCAGAAGGACTTCCAGGTCGGGGGGATACAGAGATCGCTTTTGAGCATTCTCGAAAAGCTTGACTATGCGAAATACTCCGTAGACCTGTACTATTTCGACGACAAGCCTTTTTTTGAGCTTCCCAAGCACGACAAGCTCAACTATATTTATTGCAGGCCGTTCCCGTACTACTACAGGTTCCTCTATTTCGGCCTGATAAGGAAGCTTGCCCGCTTTCCGTTTTCGGGCCGGGAATACGACCTCGCCGTGGACTTCAACAGCTACAGCGGGGAGTGCGCGGCCGGCGCGCTCGCCGTGAAGGCGGACAGGCGCGTTGAATGGATCCATAACGACATGCAGATAAAACACGCAAGCGAGCCGAAGTACCGCGTGCTCTGGCATTTTTTCAAGAGCAAATTCAAGGCCTTCGACGAGTTCTGCGCGGTCTCTCCGGGCATAATCGACGGCTTCAGGAAAATGACGGGGCTCGCGGACGCGAAGGTGACCGTCGTACAAAACTATATAGATACCGACGCCATTTTCAAAAAGGCGGAGGAGGACACAGATTTCAGACCCCGCGAGGAGGAATACAATCTGTGCACCATGGGCAGGCTCTGCCATCAGAAGGGCTTCGATATCCTGCTCGATATCATGGGCGACGTTGTCTCCCGGCGGCAGGACATGCACCTGTATATTATAGGGGACGGCCCGGACAGGGACAAGCTTGAAAAGCAGATAAGCGCCGGCGGGCTTGAGAGCCATGTGACAATGCTCGGCAACAGGCAAAATCCCTTCCCCCTTCTCCGCCGTATGGACGGCTTCGCGCTGACGAGCCGATACGAGGGGCAGGGCATGGTGCTCTGGGAGGCGAAGTCTCTGGGACTGGAGCTTTTCGTGACGAAGAATCTGGAGAGATACAACCCAGGCATAAGCGGCCGCGACGACATGCTCTCGGCGCTCGTCGGCGCGGAGAAGCGAGAGAAAACGCGGGACGACCTGAGAGAGTACAACGACGGCATCTCCCGCGCGCTGGACGGGGTCTTCGACCGGGAGAGCCGGTAAAGGCAATAAAAATGTTATATTTGGATGTGAAGTATGAAAAAAAGCTTTAAGACATTGATGGCCGAAAACTGGCTGGTACTTCTTTTCGCGCTCCAGCCGGTGCTGGACGCGGTGGCGTTCTGGAACCAGAACTCGGTCGCGACGGTGGCGGGCTATATCAGGCTCGTCATCATGATAGCGCTGCCGCTCTGCCTGCTGATAGCGCTCAAGAAGAAAAAGCGCTTCATCATCGCGATGGGCGTCATCGCGCTTTACTGCGCGCTGCATGTGCTCAACTGCTTCCGTGTGGGCTATATCAGCGTCTTTACGGACGTGGCCTATCTCGCCCGCGTCGCGCAGATGCCGATACTCGCCGTCTGCTTTATCTTCTGCATGAGGGACGAGGGCGTCAAAAAGCAGGGGATGAGGGCGTTTACGGCGGCGGGGATGATCACGGTGCTGCTGCTCGCCGTCGCGCTCGCCACGGGGACATGGAATTCTACCTATGGCGGCGGCACAGGCATCAGCGGCTGGGTCATCGACGACAACCGCTGCGCGAACAGCATCATCTTCGTCACACTCTCCGTGTTCGCGGTAAACGTTGCGGCCGGGTCGGACAAAAAGCTGCTGAACATCCTGCTGCCCGCCTTTGTGGCCTTCCTGCTCCTTGCGAACGGCACAAAGGCCTGTTATGTGGGGCTGTTTGCGATAACCTGCGGCTACGTCTTTTTCATGCTCGCCCGCTGGATAATCACGCGCGAGAGGATAAAGGCGGTCTTCGCCGTCACCCTTGTGCTGCTCACGGTCGCCTCGGTGCTCGTCTATCCGCTCACGCCGCGCGCGAAGGTGGACGAGTCGCAGCGCTCGGCCGCGCTCAAGACCCAGGACGAGCTGGATGCGAAGCTCGCGGCGCTCGGCTATGATCTGAGCGCGATGACGCTCGAGGAAAAGCTCGCCGACCCCGTGCTGTACGCCGTGTTCGAGGAGTATTACAAGAATACGGTGGGCTATGTCCTGCCGGACATGTTCACCCGCTTCGGCACGGAGAAGGTGCTCCGGAAATACGGGATGACCACCTCCGCCGCGACGCTGATAGACGTGCGCGTGATGAAGACGACCTATGCCTCGCTCGTCTGGGACGAGTGCGACACGCTGACAAGGCTGGTCGGCTTCGAGGCCACGCAGGTGTGTCAGTTTGAGGGGCACGACATGGAAAACGACTGGCCGGCGCTGTTTTATTACTACGGCTATATTGGCTTCGCCATGCATGTCGGCTTCGTGCTGTACTTTATCCTGCTGGTTCTCCGGCGGCTGATAAAGGATCTCAAGGGCAGCTTCACGACGGAGAATTTCACGCTGCTGCTGTGCCTGCTGCTCCAGCTCGGCCTCGCCCAGTTCTCCGGAGCCATCCTCCGGCGTCCGAACGTGTCGATATACATGTCGCTGGTGCTGGCGCTGATTTATTACAAGACCGCCGTATTGCCGATAAAAGGAGAGAGCCGGAATGAAGCTCAGTGTGATAGTCCCGGTATACAATGTTGAGAAATATCTGCGCGAGTGCCTGGATTCCCTTGCCGCACAGACGCTAAGGGACTATGAGCTCATCCTCGTAAACGACGGCTCCACCGACGGCTCACAGGCGCTCATCGACGAATATACCGCCCGCTTCCCTCGCCTCATCACCGCCATGACGGTGACGAACGGCGGACAGGGGCGCGCGCGAAACTTCGGCATAGAGCGGGCGAGGGGCGAGTATCTCGGCTTTGTGGACAGCGACGACAGCGTCGCGCCGGATATGTTTGAAAAGCTCTGCGCCGCCGCCGACAGGGAAGCGGCGGACGTCGCCGTGTGCGGGATAGTTAACAGCTTCGCGGACGGGCGGCGCGAGACGCCGGCGCTTTTGAGGGACGGGCGTGATATCGCGCTCGCGGGCTCGGCGAGCAACAAGATATTCAGACGCTCCGCCGTGGGTGATATCAGATTCCCGGAGGGGCTCTGGTACGAGGACTTCGATTTCTCGGCAAAGCTCATATGCGCCGCGGACAAAACGGCGTATGTGGACGAGGCGCTGTATATATACCGGCGCGGGCACGAGTCCACCATGAACAACAACAACGCCGTGAAGAACCTGGATATTCTCGCCGTAATGGGCGACCTTGAGCCCTTCTTCACCGGCCGCGGCCGCCGGGACGATTTCGAGTATCTTGTGATAAACCATGTCCTGCTCGACTCGATAAACAGGCTGTCCGCGCAGAGCAGCAGCGAAAAAAAGCAGGTCATAAAAAAGCTCCGCGCGTACGTGCGCGATATCATTCCCGATTTATCGGAGTGCGGGAGCTTTCGGAGAGAGCCGCGCAACAGAAGAATCGTCATGCGCCTCAATTATACGGGGCTCGACGCCGTCTCGCGCCTGCTGCTGAGAGCAAAAAAGGCGATAAAATAGACGCGGGACATCGTCGCGCGCACAGCAGGGAACGGTCTTGACCGTTCCGGCGATCTGCCGTGGGCGGCGGCAAGCCCCCCGCCCTACGGGCATGGAATAATAAACTGCGTCGCGCAAGCACAGCTGTCATTCTTCGCTCCGCTCAGAATGACAGCTGTTTTATAGTGTTTTTTTATCAGCCGGCTCTTTTTAAAAGCCTGTTCAGGCGCATGATGAGGTTCAGCGCGAGGCGGAGCCTGTGCGTTATCAGGAAAAGAAGCAGCCTGTATTTCCGGCTCATGTCCCGTATATAACGGTTGCTCCTGTAATCCGGGAATTTCGCGGTGAAGTCTTCGAGCAGGCGCTCCTGCACGGCGCTGCGCCGGTCGATGAGGTTTACGCGCACACTGGCGGTTATCAGCTCGTGAAAGGCCGCCATATACTCCAGCTCCGGCTTATAGCGCGAGAACACCCCGTGCCGCTTGTAGCAGTCGAGCGTTCTGTCCACGGCGGAGATGATATCAAGGTTCCTGTCGGCGTTTTTGGCGTTGGTTATGGAGCCGGGGCGCTGGAGATATATATACCACGGTCTGGGCACGGAGATGATTTTCCGCGCGTGGATATAGAGCATGGGTATCGTCGCCAGATCCTCAAACCACAGTCTGTCGGGGAAGGCGACGCCGTTGTCCGCAAAGAGCGAGCGCCGGAAGAGCTTTGTGCAGGCGTTCGGCGGGCAGAAAAGCAGCTCGGGATAAGCGGCGAGGGTGAATTCGCCCTCCTTTTCACAGCCGCGGGTGTATTTCAGCTGCCTGCCGGCCTCATCGACGGAGATGAAATCGAAAAAACAGATATCGAAATCCGCACGCGCCGTCTCGAGCATTTCGCTCACCGCGCCGTCCGCGAGGCTGTCGTCGCTGTCGAGAAAGAGGACGTATTCCCCGCGCGCGGCGGACAGACCTGTGCTGCGCGCGTGGCCGAGGCCGCCGTTAGGCGTGGATATCACCCGGATGAGCTCCGGGTGTTTTTGCGCGTATTCCTCAGCTATGGCGGGGGAGGCGTCGGTCGAGCCGTCGTTTACGACGATCAGTTCATAGTCGCCGTCCGGGCGGACGGCGGAGTCCAGACATTTGCGCAGGTATTTTTCAACGTTATACACGGGAATAATTATACTCAGCTTCATCGACTGTCCCTCCGATCCTTGCCGCCCTATTCTACCACAGGGGACGCCGCCCTTTCAAGTCCACAAAACTGTTGATTCGCGGGCTGACTTGGGTGTATAATAATCTAATAGTTTGGGAAACCCCGGACGGCTCTCCGCGCGCCGCTCTGCCGCGCTCGGAGGCTGCCCGTACAACTGATCGGAGAAAGCCATGAGAAAAACAAAAACGACCGTTCCCGACGGCGACGCGCCCGCTCAGGCGCTTACCGGCTCCCGGGAGATATACGACTGGATACAGTGCCTTATAACCGCGCTCATCATCTGCGTGGTGACCTTTGTGTTCTTTATCAGGATAATCGACGTCAGCGGCACCTCCATGAACCCAACGCTCAACAACGCTGACAAGATGCTCGTGTCGGATGCCTTTTTCAAGCCCAAAGCGGGGGACATCGTCGTGTTCAAGAAAGACGAATACGACCCCGACAAGGCGCTGGTCAAGCGCGTGATAGCCACCGAGGGACAGGAGATAAATATCGACTTCGACAAGGGCATAGTGTATGTGGACGGGGCGTCGATAGAGGAGGACTATATCAGCGAGCTGACCACCAACAAGCTCGACTTTATCGGCCCGCAGACCGTCCCGGAGGGCTGCGTGTTCGTCATGGGCGACAACCGCAACATGTCTACCGACAGCCGCAAGACCGAGATAGGCATGGTGGACGAGAGGCTGATAATCGGCAAGGTATACATGGTCATTTTCCCGCTGGGCGATCTCGGACTGGTGAACTGATGGATAACGGCGCGTTTGAAAAAATGAATATCCAGTGGTTTCCGGGACACATGACCAAGGCTCAGCGCATGATAGAGGACAACGTGAAGCTGGTGGACGCCGTGTGCGAGATAGTAGACGCGCGCATTCCCCGCGCGAGCCGCAACCCGGATATCGACAGGCTCGCCGCCGGAAAGCCGAGGCTCGTTATCCTCAACCGCGTCGATCTCGCCGACCCCGCGATAACCGAAAAATGGAAGAGATATTTCGAGGCGCAGGGGCTTGCGATACTGGAGACGGACGCGAGGAGCGGGAAGGGCGTGAACGGCTTTGCGCCCGCGGTCAGAAAGCTGCTGAGCGAAAAGCTCAGAGCCTATGAGGCGAAGGGGCAGGCGGGCAGGCCGCTGCGCGTGATGATACTCGGCATACCGAACGTGGGAAAATCCACCTTTATAAACAAGGTCGCCGGGAGGAAGGCCGCGATAGCGGGGGACAAGCCGGGCGTGACGCGCGGAAAGCAGTGGATAAACGTCGCTCAGGGGCTCGACCTGCTGGATACCCCGGGCATCCTCTGGCCGAAGTTCGACAGTCAGGAGGTCGGCGAGCTGCTGGCGATAACGAACGCCATCAAGGCCGACGTGCTGGACAAGGAGACCCTTGGGGCGAACTTCATGCTCCGCCTCAGAGCCATCTACCCGGAGGCCATTGCCGAGCGGTATAAATTCCAGCCCGAGCCGGAGGCGAACGGCTACGAGCTGCTCGAGCAGGCCGCGAAAAAGCGCGGCTTCCTCCTCTCGCGCGGAGAGTACGATATAGAGCGCATGGCCAATACCGTGCTCGGAGAATATCACGACGGCAAGCTTGGGCGGCTGTCGCTGGAGGTTCCGGATGCCTGATCTGTGGAAGCTCGAAAACGAGATATACGATTCCGGCGTGAGTCTGCTCTGCGGCGTGGACGAGGCCGGGCGAGGCCCGCTCGCGGGGCCGGTGTACGCCGCGGCGGTCATCCTGCCGCGCGGTCTCGAGATAGACGGCCTGAACGATTCGAAAAAGCTCAGCCCCGAAAGGCGGGAGGCGCTTTTCTCCGTCATATGCGAGAAGGCGCTCTGCTGCGGCATAGCCTTCGCGACGGTGGAGGAGATAGAGGCCTTGAACATCCTCAACGCCACCTTTTTGGCCATGAACCGGGCGATAGAAAAGCTCGGCGTGACGCCCGCGCTCGCGCTCATCGACGGCAACAGGGACGGCGGCATCAACACCGCGAGCCGCTGCGTCGTAAAGGGCGACGCGCTCTGCGCCGATATCGCGGCGGCCTCCGTGCTTGCGAAGGTCAGCCGGGACAGGTATATGGACGAGCTCGCGCGGGAGTATCCCGAGTACGGCTTCGAGCGGCACAAGGGCTACGGCACGAAGCTCCACTACGAGGCCATTCGGCGCTGCGGCCCGTGCCCCGCGCACCGCACGAGCTTTCTGAGGAAGCTGCACTGATGGACAGCCGGGAGCTTGGCCGCTGGGGCGAGCAGCAGGCGGCGCGCTATCTGCGGCGCCGGGGCTACGCCATAGTCGCGATGAATTACGGCTGCCGTCAGGGCGAGATAGACCTCATCGCGCGCAGGAGGGGCTGCATCGTCTTTGTCGAGGTGAAGCTCAGGAAGGACGCAGCCTTCGCCGAGGCGCGGGAATTCGTCACGCGGGCGAAGCAGGCGCGCATAATGGCCGCGGCGCAGCTCTGGCTGTGCGAGAACGAGACGGAGCTCCAGCCGCGCTTCGACGTGATAGAGATATACGCGCCCGACGGGGTCAACGGCAGGGCGCGCATAGCGCATATTGAGAACGCTTTCGAATGACGGTATGTACGGGCCGCCGCAAAGAGCCGCGGCGGCCTCTTTTCTCAGCAGCTCGTGCAGCTTCCGCGCGGGCAGAAGGTGGAGCAGTAGGTCTCGCCCTTGGTGGCGGCCTTCTCGCTCTCCACGCTGATCTTCGCGGCGCAGCACTTGCAGTCTACGGTGTTGTACTTGCAGCCGGCGACGTCGCAGCATATGCCGGGGTTGATGTCTCTCGGTCTCTTATCGCTCATGACAGACCCTCCTTTTTGTATTGATACAGCCTTAGTATCTGCCGTTAATTTCTCTTTATTCGGAGGTCGCGCCGCGCTATGTCTCTGTACACGATTGGCGATCTGCACCTGTCGCTCTCGGCGGAAAAGCCGATGGACATTTTTGGCGACAACTGGGCAAATCACGCCGAAAAACTGAAAAAAGGCTTCGCGGCGCTCACCGACGACGACGTCTGCGTGCTCTGCGGAGACATAAGCTGGGCGATGTCGCTCGAGGCGGCGAGGGAGGATTTCCTCTTTATAAACGCGCTGCCGGGGAAAAAGCTCATCCTCAAGGGCAATCACGACTACTGGTGGAGCGGCGCGGCGAAGACGCAGCGCTTTTTTGAGGAAAACGGCATCGACAGCATACAGATACTCAGCAATAACTGCTACGAGTACGGCGAGTACGCGCTCTGCGGGACGCGCGGCTGGTTCTATGAAGAGGAGAAAAGCCCGGAGCACGACAAAAAGATAATGCGCCGCGAGGTGCTGCGCCTCGAGGCCTCGCTCGCCGCGGCCGGAGAGCGGAAAAAGCTCGTCTTCCTGCACTATCCGCCGGTGTATATGAAATATCGCTGCCCGGAGATACTTGAGCTGCTGAAAAAGCACGAGGTGCGCCTGTGCTGCTACGGCCATATCCACGGCAAGGGCTGCGCCTTCGCGTTCAACGGCTGGCGCGACGGGACGGAGTTCAGGCTCGTCTCGGCGGACTTTCTGGATTTTATGCCCGTGAAACTGCAATATTCACAGTTTCCTTAAGAATTTGTCATTGATTTTGAGCGAAATATCTGCTATCATATTCAAGTGCGTGTTACCCACATTTAGAGGAGGAAATCTATAATGATTGTCAAGAACGTAGAGAAAAAAGAGAACAACGCCGCCGAATTTCAGGTGGAGACCAGCGCCGAGGAGTTTGAGACCGCTGTAAACGGCGCTTATCTGAAAAACAGGGGCAATATATATATCCCGGGCTTCCGCAAGGGCAAGGCGCCCCGCGCGGTCGTAGAAGGCATGTACGGCGCGGAGGTCTTCTATCAGGACGCAATGGACGAGCTGGCTCCCGCGGCCTTCGAGTACGGCCTCAAGGAATCCGGCCTGAGAATAGTCGGTTCCCCCTCCATAAGCGACGTCAAGGTGGGCGATGAGCGCACAGTCGAGTACAGCTTTACAGTCTCCCTCTATCCCGAGGTCACTCTCGGCCAGTATAAGGGTCTTGAGGCGGCAAAGGATGCGGCCGAGGTCACAGACGCAGAGGTCGATAAGGAGCTTGAGGACGTCCGCCGCCGCAACGCCCGCATGATAACGGTCGAGGACCGCGCGGCTCAGATGGGCGACACCGTGAATATAGACTTCGACGGCTATCTCGAGGGAGAGCGCTTCGACGGCGGCAAGGCCGAGGAGTATTCGCTCGAGCTGGGCTCCAAGTCCTTTGTCCCCGGCTTTGAGGAGCAGATCGTCGGCATGAAGACCGGCGAGGAAAAGGATCTCGACATCACCTTCCCCGAGGCCTACGCCGAAAATCTCGCCGGCAAGGCGGTCGTTTTCAAGGTCAAGCTCAACGGCATCAGCTATCCCGAGCTGCCCGCGCTGGACGACGATTTTGCCAAGGACGTCTCCGAGTTCGACAGCCTCGACGCCTACAAGGCCGATGTGCGCAAGAACCTCCAGAGCAAATACGACGAGCAGGCGGACGCGAAATTCCGCTCCGACATCATCAGAAAAGCCTGCGAGAACATGACGGTCGAGGTTCCGGCGGTCATGGTGGACGAGAAGGCGGAGGAGATACTCCGCAACTACGCCAACAACTTCGGCCTGTCCGACCAGAAGCTCACCATGGACAAGCTCAAGGAGATGCTCGGCATCAACGACGAGGTGATGAACACCAACATCCGCCCCTCGGCAGAGTTCCAGGTCAAGACCGAGCTGCTGTTTGAGGCGGTCGCGGCGGCGGAGGATATCCAGGTCACCGTAGAGGAGGCCGAGGAATATTTGGGCAAGGTCGCAGAGAGCATCGGCGCGAAGGTTGAGGACGTCAGGAATTACTTCGGACATGAGTTCATAACCGCCGAGCACAAGAAAGAGAAGGCCACAAATCTCATCCTCGACAGCGCCGTCGTTTCGGCCGCGCCGGCTGAGGAGAAGGCTGAATAAAACTTTCGTGATAAGGATATGCTCTCTTGGATACTGATTAATTTAAGGAGAGTCGATAAAAAATGAGTTTGGTACCGTATGTAGTAGAACAGACCAGCCGCGGGGAGCGCTCGTACGACATTTTCTCCCGCCTGCTCAACGACCGCATCGTCATGCTGTCCGAGGAGGTCAACGACACCACCGCGAGCCTGATAGTGGCTCAGCTCCTCTATCTTGAGGCGCAGGATCCGGACAAAGACATACAGTTTTATATCAACAGCCCCGGCGGCAGCGTTACCTCCGGCCTCGCGATATACGATACCATGCAGTACATCAAGCCTGATGTTTCCACCATCTGCATCGGTATGGCCGCCTCCATGGGCGCGCTCCTCCTGTCCTCGGGCGCAAAGGGCAAACGCCTCGCCCTCCCGAACGCCGAGATCATGATACACCAGCCCTCCGGCGGAAGCCAGGGTCAGTGCACCGATATCCAGATCCAGGCGGAGCAGATCCTCAAGATCAAGAAAAAGCTCAACGTCATCCTCGCCGAGAACACCGGCAAGCCGCTGGAGCTCATCGAGCAGGACTGCGAGCGGGATCACTTTATGACAGCGGAGGAAGCGCAGGCCTACGGCCTTGTTGACAAGGTCATATACAAACGCTGATATGGTTTGTCATGGGGGACCGTGAGTTCCCCCATATTTAAAATCGGCCGATTGGAGAATAAGATGGCTAAGAACGAAGAGAGAAGAAGTATCAGGTGCTCCTTCTGCGGGAAACCGCAGTCCCTGGTGAACCGGCTCATCGCCGGAAACGGGAGTTACATATGCGACGAGTGCGTGCGCATGTGCATGACGATAGTGGAGGATGGCGCGCCCTCGCCCGCGGAGGGCTTCGACGGGCTGCCGCTCGTGTTTGAAAAGCTGCCCAAGCCCATGCAGATAAAGGCGAATCTCGACCAGTACGTGATTGGTCAGGAGCGGGCGAAGGTGGTTTTGTCGGTCGCCGTATACAACCACTATAAGCGCATCCTGCACGCCTCCGACAACGACGTGGAGATACAGAAGAGCAATATCCTGCTCATCGGCCCCACCGGCAGCGGCAAGACGCTGTTTGCGCAGACGCTCGCGAAAATGCTGGAGGTCCCTTTCGCCATCGCGGACGCCACCACCCTCACCGAGGCGGGCTACGTGGGCGAGGATGTGGAGAACGTGATACTTAAGCTGCTGCAGGCCGCCGATTTCGACGTCGAGCGCGCCCAGCGCGGCATTATATACATCGACGAGATAGACAAGATCGCCCGCAAGAGCGAGAACACCTCCATCACAAGGGACGTGTCCGGCGAGGGCGTGCAGCAGGCGCTGCTGAAGCTGCTCGAGGGCACGATAGCGAACGTCCCGCCGCAGGGCGGCCGCAAGCACCCGCATCAGGAGTTTATCCATGTGGACACGACGAACATCCTGTTCATATGCGGCGGCGCTTTCGACGGGCTCGACAAGATAATCGAAAAGCGCACCAACAAAAAGACCATGGGCTTCGGCGCGGATATCACCAGCAACGCCGAGCGCGACGTGGGGGAGATACTCGCCCAGGTCCAGCAGCACGACCTGCTCAAGTTCGGCATAATTCCCGAGCTCATAGGCCGTCTGCCGGTGGTGGCCTCGCTCGCCACGCTCAAGCGCGACGATCTCGTCAGGATACTGACCGAGCCGAAAAACTCCATGGCCAGGCAGTATAAGCTTCTGCTGTCCTACGACGGGGTCGAGCTCGATTACGAGCCGGACGCGCTCGAGGCGATGGCGGACAAGGCCATAGAGATGAAGATAGGCGCGAGAGGCCTGCGGAGCGTGATGGAGGGCGTGATGACCGATATCATGTATACCGTCCCCTCCGACAGCACCGTAAACAAGGTGACGGTGACCGCGGACAGCGTCAAAAACGGGACCAGTCCCGTCGTGCAGCACATCAACCGATAACGACATAACAGCGTTTTTATGCTCCGGAAAGGAGAAATCATGTCAGAGATAAAGAATGAAACCATCACCATACCGATGCTTGCCCTGAGAGGCCTCAGCGTTTTCCCGGGTATGCTTATGACCTTCGACGTGGAGCGCCCGGCCTCCGTCACCGCGCTGGATACGGCGGTAAAGGCCGACCAGCTGATCTTCCTCGCCACCCAGAAGGATCTGACCGCGGATATGCCTGAGGAGGCGGATATCTACCACGTCGGCACCGTGTGCCGCATCCGCCAGCAGCTCAGGCAGCCGCACGGCACGATCTGCCGGGTGATGGTCGAGGGGATGTACCGCGCGCAGGCGCTTAGCATCAGGACAGACCCCAAGTTTTATACCGCCCAGATCCGCCCCCTGCCGGACAAGACGGAGCGCGTCAGCGCGCCGCGCATGGAGGCGCTGCTGAGAAATTGCCTCTCGCTCTTTGAGGAGTATCTGCACCTCAACCCGGAGATGGTGACCGAGCAGATCTTAAACGTCCTCGCCAAGCCGGAGCCGGTGTATGTGTCCAACTATATCGCGCAGAACGTAAGGCTGAACGTGGACGATAAGCAGCGCATCCTTGAGTCAGTGTACCCCTCGCGCCGCCTTGCGCTGCTCGGCAAGCTCCTCAATAACGAGCTCAACGTCCTCAATATCGAAAAAGAGCTGACCGATGCGACGCAGGAGCAGATGAACCAGAACCAGCGAGAATACTACCTGCGCGAGGAAATGAAGCTCATCCAGGCCGAGCTCGACGAGGACGGACAGGTCGATGACAACGAAGACTACCGCCGCCGCATAAACGCCATCGAGGCGCCGCAGGAGACGAAGGACAAGCTCCTCAAGGAGCTCGGAAAGCTCGCCAAGCAGCCCTTTGGCTCGTCAGAGAGCGCGGTGCTCAGAGGCTATCTGGACACCTGCCTTGAGATACCCTGGGGCAAGAGGACGGCGGAGACGCTGGACATCGCCAAGGCGCGCAAGCTGCTCGACGAGGAGCATTTCGGCCTTGAAAAGGTGAAGGAGCGCATACTCGAATACCTCGCCGTCAGGCAGCTCTCGCCGGATATCAAGGGCGGGCTCATCTGCCTTGTCGGCCCTCCCGGGACGGGCAAGACCAGCATCGCCATGAGCGTCGCGAAGGCCGTCAACCGCAAGCTCGCGCGCATCTCGCTCGGCGGCGTGCACGACGAGGCGGAGATACGCGGCCACAGAAAGACCTACATAGGCTCCATGCCCGGCCGCATAATCAGCGGCATCATACAGGCCGGAACCTGCAACCCGCTGATAGTGCTCGACGAGATAGACAAGCTCTCCTCAGACTACCGGGGCGACCCCGCCTCCGCGCTGCTGGAGGCGCTCGACCCGGAGCAGAACAGCAAGTTCAGAGATAACTATGTCGAGATACCCTTCGACCTGTCCGGCGTGTTTTTCATCACCACGGCCAACAGCACCGACACCATTCCCCGCGCCCTGCTCGACAGGATGGAGGTCATAGAGCTCTCAAGCTATACCGACGAGGAGAAGCTTGAGATCGCAAAGCGGCATCTCATCCCGAAGCAGCGGAAAAAACACGGCCTGAGAGCCAGCCAGCTCCGTGTGGACGACGCGGCCGTGCGGGAGATCATCTCTCTGTACACGCGCGAATCCGGCGTTCGCCTGCTTGAGCGCGAGATCGCCGCCGTCTGCCGCAAGGCCGCGGGCGGCATCGCCGAGGGCGGCTTCAAGAGCCTGACCGTCAGGGCGGGCAAGCTCGAGCCCCTGCTCGGCCCGGCGAGGTTCAAGCCGGAGCGTCTGCGCCTGAGAGACGAGGCCGGCCTTGTGCGCGGTCTTGCCTATACCTCCGTGGGCGGCGAGGTGCTCGACGTGGAGGCCGCCGTTGTGGACGGCAGCGGCAAGCTCGAGCTGACGGGCAATCTCGGCGACGTGATGAAGGAGTCGGCCAGAGCCGCCGTCACATTCATACGCAGCCGCGCCGTACAGCTCGGCATAGACCCGGACTTCTACAAGACCAGGGACATACATATCCACTTCCCGGAGGGAGCCGTCCCGAAGGACGGACCGTCGGCCGGGATCACGGTATGCGTCGCGCTCATATCGGCGCTCACCGGCGCCCCCGTGCGCAGCGACGTCGCCATGACCGGGGAGATAACGCTCAGAGGGCGCGTCCTGCCGATAGGCGGTCTGCGCGAGAAGACGATGGGCGCGCTGCGCGCCGGAGTACATACCGTGATAATCCCCGCCGACAACGAGCCGGACCTTGAGGAGATAGACCCGCTCGTCCGGCAGAAGCTCAGCTTCGTGACCGCGGACTATGTGGACGACATCCTTGATACGGCGCTGCGCCGCGAGAGCGGCGAGCCCGCCGTGGGACAGCGCCTGCCGGTGACGCAGCAGGAGCGGCGCGGCGTGAGACAGTAGGTGTATTTATGGCTTCTTTAAATGTCAACCGCGCGGAATTCATAAAGTCCGCCGCCTCAAGCGCGCAGTTTATCCACAGCTCCGTGCCGAGCGTCGTGTTCGCGGGCAAGTCGAACGTGGGCAAGTCCTCGGTCATCAACCGCCTGCTCAACCGCAAAAACTTCGCGCGCGTCGGCGCGGCGCCGGGGAAGACCGTGCACGTCAATTATTTTTTCATCGACGGTAAGGTGTATTTCGTCGATCTGCCGGGCTATGGCTACGCCAAGGTCTCCCAGAGCGAGAAAGAGCGCTGGGGCAGGCTCATGGAGCAGTTTTTTGCCGAGAAGGACGTTATCACGCTCGGCGTGATGATAGTAGATTCCCGGCATAAGCCCACGGCGGACGACGTCACCATGGCGGACTGGTTCAAGGCCTCGGGCTGCCGGCTCGTGCTGGTCGCGAACAAGGTGGACAAGCTGAAAAAGAGCGAGATCGACCCGAATCTGCGCCTTATCCGCGAGACGCTCGCTCTGGACGACAGCGCGCGCCTCATCCCTTTTTCCGCCGAAAAAGGGCAGGGCAGGGAAGCGCTGATGGCCGAGATAATCAAGGTGCTTTAAAAAAACCGGGCGAGGCGGGAATAATCCCGTCTCGCTCTTGTAATTCCTTCTGAAATTTGATAAAATACTTTCATATTCTTGGGGGTGAGCCTGATAAGCGATATACAGTCCATATGGGACGGTTTTGATTTTACCTATATTCTCAGCATCCTGCTGAGCGTCGTCCCGTCGCTGCTGTGCATCACGCTGCACGAGCTCAGCCACGGCTTCGTCGCATATAAGCTGGGCGACAACACCGCGAAAAACAGCGGCCGCCTCACGCTCAATCCCCTCAAGCATCTCGACCCTATGGGTCTGCTGATGATGCTGGTGTTCCATTTCGGCTGGGCGAAGCCCGTCCCCGTGAACATGAATAACTTCAAGAACCCGAAGCGCGGCATGGCGATAACGGCGCTCGCGGGGCCGGTCAGCAACGTGCTCATCTGCGTCGTCTTTCTCTTTATCTACGGCGCGGCCTATCTCCCGCTGAAAAACAGCACGGCCGGCTCCTACCTGCTCGAAATGCTCCAGCTCACCGCCTATATCAGCCTCGGCCTCGCCGTCTTCAACCTTATACCCATCCCGCCGCTCGACGGCTCCAAGGTGCTGCTGTCCTGTCTGAGCGACGAGGGCTATTATAAGCTGATGCGCTACGAGCGCTACGGCGGCATAATAATGATAGCTCTCGTGGCGACCGGCGTTCTCGGCAAGCCGCTGTCCACGGCGATATCCGCCGCGTTCGACTGGCTGTTTCCCGTTGCCCAGTGGGCCTTCGATCTGGTCGTAAAATTCTTTTACAGTTGAGTGACAATGGATAATCCAAGCTTTTACCTTGAGGGCATAGTCAGAGAGAAGGACGAGCTACAGGACTTTGAGGGTCCGCTCAGCCTCATTCTTATGCTGCTGGCCAAGAACAAAATAGAGATACGCGATATCAGCATCTCGGATATCCTCGAGCAGTATCTCGACTATCTCGACAAGATGCAGAGCATGGATCTTGAGATAGCGAGCGAGTTCGTGCAGATGGCCTCGCACCTGCTGTATATCAAGACGCAGACGCTGCTCGCGGGCGATGAGGAGGTGTCAGAGCTCGAGGTTCTTATGGCCTCGCTCGAGCAGCTCAAATGCAGGGATATATTCACCGCCGTGCAGAAGGTCACGCCGGAGCTGAAAAAAGCGTCCGAGCTCGGCCTGCTGTATTACGCGAAGCTCCCGGAGCCGCCGCCGAAGACGGCGAAGGAATACGAGTACCGGCATGAGCCGGTGGACCTGCTCAGGGCGCTCTACAGCATCTTTTCCCGAGGCGGGAAAAAGCCGGAGGGCGCGGAGAGCGCCGCGGCGCTCCTGCCCAGACGCATCGTCTACAGCGTGCGCGACAAGAGCCGCCAGATACTTCTGCGGCTGCGCGAGGGCGGCGCGTCGCTCGACGAGTTTTACGCGCATTGCCGCTCCCGCTCGGAGATAGTGGCCACCTTTGTCTCAGTGCTCGAGCTGTGCAGTATGGGCAGCGTGCATATCCGCCGCCGCGAAGAGAAATATTTTGTGGAGTTTGCGGGCGGAGACATGGATGAGATCCTTGAAAAGATAGCAGAATAGATTTTACGGGGTGTGAATGATAGACATTTCATCTGCCATAGAGGCGATACTTTTTGCGGCCGGGGAGAGCGTGCCCGCGGCGCGGCTGTCTCTGATACTGGAGACAGACGAGAGCGAGATATTCCGCATTGCGGCGGAGCTGGCGGAGAAATACGAGAGCGAGGGGCGCGGAATGCGCGTGCTCAGGCTTGACAACATGCTGCAAATGTGCTCCGCTCCCGAGTACGCGCCGTTCATAACAAAGGCGCTCGAGCAGCGGCGGCCGCCAGTGCTGTCCCAGCCGGCGCTGGAGACGCTCGCCATCGTCGCGTATTTCCAGCCCGTCACGAGAGCCTATATCGACCAGGTCCGCGGCGTGGACAGCTCGTATACGGTGAGCGTGCTCGCCGAGCGCGGCCTTATCGAGGCCTGCGGCAGACTGGACGTGCCGGGCAGGCCGTCGATATTCAGGACGACTGACGTTTTCCTGCGCACAATGGGCATAAGCGGCCTTTCCGCGCTGCCTCCGCTGCCGGATATGACCAACGGCGAGGGCATGGAGAAGCTGCAAAAAGCGATAGACGAACTGCAAAATGCCGCCGACAGCGGTCAGATCACCATCAGTGAAATAACCGGGGACGCGGTCGAGGAGTGATGTAATTGGTTGCCCTAATTGTTATCGGCATTATCGTGGCGGTCATCGCGCTGATAATGCTCGTTCCGGTCGGAGCGGACGTGCTGTACGAGGGCGGGGAGCTCCGCCTGTCGGCGAAGGTCTGCGGTATGCTGTTGCAGCTGCTGCCGAAGCCGCCGCGGGACGAGACCAGGCCGAAAAAGGAGAAAAAGCCCAAAAAGCCGAAGAAACCGAAGCCGGAAAAGCCCGCGGGCGAAGAGAAGCCGAAGAAAAAGCTCAGCTTCACCCGGGACGAGCTGCTGGGGCTTTTGAAGTCCGTGCTGAAGGGTCTCGGCAGGTTCAGAAGGAAGCTCTCGATAGACAGCTTCATGCTCCACTATACCGCCGCCGGGAAGGATCCCTACGACACGGCCATGACGCTCGCCTACGTGAACGCGGCGCTGTCGAGCCTCGGCGCGATATGTCATGAGCGCTTTCGCGTGAAGCAGAGCGACGTATGGACGGACGTGGACTTTACGACCGAGAGGATGAGCCTGGATGTTGGCCTCGCGCTGACGATAAGGATAGGTCAGATATTCGGCGTTATCTTCAGCATCGCCTTCGGCGCGCTCGGGATACTCATCAAAAACAAGCTCAGGCTCCGCAGGGAAAAGCGCCTGCAAATGAAGGACGGAGCGACCCGGCAGGTCGTCAATATAGAAGATATCAAACAAGAAAACATACAGGCAGAGGAAAGGATGGACTCAAATGGATAACGGAAACCCTATCGGCGAACTCATGCAGACCACCATGGAGAGCGTAAAAAATATTCTTAAGGTAGACACGGTCGTCGGCGATCCCATCTACACCCCGGACGGCATCACTCTGGTGCCCATCTCCAAGATCAGCGTCGGCTTCGGCGGCGGCGGCGTGGAGTTTACCGCCAAAAAGCCCGGCGACGCGAGACCCTACGGCGGCGGCAACGCGACCGGCGTGAAGATCGACCCCATAGGCTTTCTCGTCATCAAGGACGGCACGGTGCGCATGATAAACGTCACCCCGCCCGCCAGCACCACCGTGGACCGCATCATCGATATGGTGCCCCAGGTCATGGACCGCGTGGACAGCTTTATCGCAAAGCAGAAGGAAGAGAAGTAAGAGGAGAACTCTTTCCTCCGCGCCCTCTCGCGCTGCAATAAAACGAGAATATCGGTAAATAATAAGCACTGCCCCAAAAAAAGAAGGGTGGTGCTTATTGTTAAGAGGTTTATCTCCACTGTTTCCGCGCTGCTGCTCGCGCTGAGCCTCTGCCCCGCCGCGAACGCGGAGGCTGTCCCCGCTGTCAGCGCGCAGTCTGCCGTCGTCATCCACGCCGGCGGAGAGACGCTGTATGAGAAGAACGCGGACGCGAAGCTGCTTATCGCCAGCACTACGAAGATAATGACGGCGATAGTCGTGATAGAAAACTGCGCTCTTGACGACAGCGGCGAGATACTCCCGCAATGGTGCGGGATAGAGGGCTCGTCGATGTATCTTGAGCCCGGACAGAGCTATACGGTGCGCGAGCTGCTGACAGGGCTGCTGCTCGTCTCCGGCAACGACGCCGCCACCGCGCTCGCCTGCCATACGGCGGGCAGCGAGGAGCGCTTCGTGCTGATGATGAACAAAAAAGCGGCCGCGCTCGGGATGAGGAGCAGCCGGTTTTCAAATCCGCACGGCCTGAACGCGGCGGATCATTTTTCCACGGCGCGCGACATGGTGCGGCTCATGGCCTATTGCATGGATAACGAAGCCTTCGCGGCCATATCCGGCATGAAAAACCGCGCGGTCGGCGCGCAGACGCTGATAAACCACAACAGGCTCCTGTGGCGCTGCCCCGGCTGCATCGGCGGGAAGATCGGCTTTACCGAGGCCGCCGGCCGCTGCCTCGTGAGCTGCTGCGAGCGGGACGGGACGCGCTACATCTGCGTCACGCTCAACGCGCCGGACGACTGGAACGACCATGGGCGGCTGTACGACTGGGCCTTTTCACGCTATTCGGACAGGCTTGTGACGGAGGGCGTGAGCTTTGAGATACCCGTCGTCTCCGGAAGGCACGAGTCCGTGCGCGTGATTCCCGCGCCGCTGACGCTGTTTTTGCCGACAGACGCGGAGCTGACGCTGGAGGCGGAGCTGCCGTATTTCGTCTTTGCGCCGATAGAGGCGGGGGAAGAGGCGGGCACGGCGAGTATTTTCCTCGACGGCGAGAAGATAGCGGAGACAAAGCTGCTTTTTGAGCGGAGCGTGACCCCGGCCGCAAGGGTCGGGAAGCTCTCCGCGGATGCTATGGAGCGAACAGAAAATGAATGAACGACTGCAAAAAATAATCGCCTCTGCCGGGCTCATGTCGAGACGCGCGGCGGAGGAAAATATTTCCGCCGGCCGCGTGACGGTCAACGGCGAGACAGCCCGTCTCGGCGACAAGGCGGACCCGGAGAAGGATACCATACTCGTGGACGGCGCGCCTCTGCCGCCGTCCGGGGAGAAAATATACATAATGCTCAATAAGCCGCGCGGCTTTGTCACGACCATGAGCGACGAGCAGGGCAGAAAAAACGTGACCGAGCTCGTGAGCGGTCTCGGCGCGCGCGTTTACCCCGTGGGCAGGCTCGATATGTATTCAGAGGGTCTGCTCATCATGACCAACGACGGGGACTTCGCCAACACCCTGATGCACCCCTCGCACGAGATAAGCAAGACCTACCTTGTGCGGGCGCTCGGCGAGGACGCAAAGGCGAAGGCGGCGCGCATGAGAGAGCCGGTGGACATAGACGGCTATACGACCGCGCCCGCCGAGGTGAGGATATGCGGGCTGTTCCCCGGCGGGGCGGAGATAGAGGTCACCATCCGCGAGGGCAGGAACCGGCAGGTGCGCCGGATGTGCGAGCAGGCGGGTCTGAAGCTCGTGAGGCTGCGCCGCGTGAGCGAGGGAGCGCTGGAGCTCGGCGCGCTCGAGAGCGGCTGCTGGCGGCGTCTGACTGCGGAGGAAGTTGAGAAGATCAGGGGTTGAGTATGGAGAGGGATATAATCGCAAGGCTCGCCGACGAGGGAGGCTCTTTTTCAAAGCGTCAGCGAAGCATTGCGAAATATATATGCGACAACTGTGACAAGGCGGCCTTCATGACGGCGGAGATGCTCTCGCGTTCGGCCGGGGTCAGCGAATCCACGGTCGTCCGCTTCGCGACCGAGCTCGGCTACGACGGTTATCCCGGCATGAGGCGCGCATTGCAGGGCGTGATGCGCGACAGGCTGGCCGCGCCGCGCCGCCCCGCCGCCGGGGATGACGCGAGCCGCGAGGAGGAGCTGTTCATAAGCTCGCTCGAGGCCGACGCCGAAGCCCTGCGGGCGACCGCGGAGGCGGGCGGCGAGCGCTATATAGACGGCGCCGCGCGGGCGATAGCGGAGGCGGAGACGGTCTATATCGCGGGCTTCGGCGCCTTTGCCGCGCTTGCGGATTATATGGCAAGCTGTATGCGCCTGTCGGGCCGCAACGCGCTCGCCGTCTCGGGGGACCTGTTTGAAAAGCTCTGGGGCATCGCCGCGGGAGACGTGTTTATCGAGCTGTCGGACGCCTGCGGCTGCCGCGAGGGCACAAATGCCGCGAA
>JAYFNM010000018.1:0-15480 GCA_034933465.1 Oscillospiraceae bacterium
CTCTCAAAAGAATTTATAGTCATTTCTGACTTCTTGAACCCTTTTCTGGTGCTTATTTTACATAAGCTATCTTACATTGTTCAATTTTCAAGGTACACTCTCGCGCCTCCCTCTCGGGCGACAGCTTGATTATCTTACCACGCCGCTTTGCCCTTGTCAAGAGCTTTTTTCGCTCTCGAACGAGCTTTTTCGGCGGCGGCAAAACAGCCGTTTCGCTGTTGTCTGAGGATCAGGTGCTTGGATAATATAGCATCTGAAATGCCATTTTGTCAACACTTTTCTGACGCTTTTTTCAAAGAATTTTCATTGCCCCAAATCTTGTGGTCATCCGGATTTAACAGCCACAAAATACCGTCCGTCAGCTCCCGAACCGGCCTATGTACGGCAGAGGCTCCTCCCTGCCGGCGCTCGCGTTCGTCATGCCCTTGTAGATGCAGTATATCCTGAAAATGCTGAAGATCACCCCGACGGGCGCAAACAGCGCGCCGACAATATCCGCGATGACGCACGCGACGAGGAGCTTTAATCCCTGCCTGGCGTGGAAGCGGGCGAAACGGTCGTTCGGGCAGAAGATATACGGCAGGAAGCAGAGAATGCTCAGATAGCTCAGCGCGGCGAGCACCTTGTTGTTGAGCACCGTGCCGACCACGTCGTTTATGATGTTGGACGCGGCGCCGCCGAAGTCCCGCGCGGTTTCGGAGGCGCTTTCGGCTCTGCCCCCGCCGGCGCTGCTCTCCGCCTGCTTCTCCTTGGCCGCCTGACGGCGGGCATACTCCTCCTCGGCCCATTTTTTGCTCTTCTCCTTGAGCTCCCGGCGCTGCTTTTCAAGCTGCGCCTTCAGCTCGTCGCTGTCGAAGGCATAGGCGCGGCCGTCGCCGTTGTCCGGTCTCTTGCCGGCCTTTTTGGCCTGCGCCGTCTCATCGTAGCCGCAGGCGAGGCAGGCGGACTGCCCGTCGGGAATATAGGCGCCGCAGCTCTTGCAATATGCCATCTTCAGACCCTCCAAAACTCAGCTTATTTTAATATTATACCCCAAGCCGCGCCCCTTTTCAACAACCTTTATGCGCAGAAGCGGTGCTTTATGCGCAGAAGCGGTGCTTTCCTATCTCGAGTATCAGCGGGCGCGACCATATCCAGCTGCTCGTTGCGGTGGAGGGATTGAAGTAGTATATCGCGCCGTAGCTCGGGTCGTAGCCGTTGAGCGCGTCCTGCGCGGCTCTGTAGGCGCTCTCGGCGATGGGCTGGTCGAACTGGCCGTCGCTGACGCAGGTGAAGGCGTCTGGCTGGTAGATCACGGCGGATAGCGAATTGGGAAAGGACGAGTGCCTGACGCGGTTGAGCACCACCGCGCCCACGGCGACCTGGACGACATAGGGCTCGCCGCGAGCCTCGGCGGAGATGAGCCGCGCGAGCAGATACAGATCGCCCGACTGAGCGCCGCCGGAGCCGCCCGACTGTATGCCGAGCGCCGCGAGGGTCTGGTCGCCGACCTGGCCGTCGGCGCTGAGACCGTTTTGCCTCTGGAAAAATTTCACGGCCTTTTCGGTGGCGCTGCCGTATATCCCGTCCACCGCGCCGGTATAATAGCCCCAGTTTTTCAGGTTGGTCTGTATCTGCCTGACGACCTCGCCGCTCGAGCCCTTCTTATACAGATCCGCCGACGCGCTCTGGGCGAACGCGATGATGAAGATATTCACGGCAAAGATCAGCGCCAGAGCAAGTATAAGCTTTTTTCTTTCCGCGCTCAAAAAAATCACCCTCACAAACAGTTTCGTTTAGTTTGTGAGGGTGACGGAAAATTATTCGCGCCTTACATCGCTCTTGTGTCTATCTCGTCTTTGAGCTTCGCGGTGAAATCCGCGAGCGGCATCGCGCCGAGATCGACGCCGCCGCGAGTGCGGACGGAGACGGTGCCCGCCTCGGCCTCCTTATCGCCCACGACCAGCATGTACGGCAGCTTCTGCATCTGCGCCTCGCGAATCTTGTAGCCTATCTTCTCGTTGCGAAGATCCGTATCGACGCGCACGCCCTCGCCGGACAGCTGCGCCGCGACGGAGCGCGCATAGTCGGCCGCGCGGTCGGTGATGGGCATGACCATGACCTGCACGGGCGAGAGCCACACGGGGAAGGCGCCCGCAAAGTGCTCGGTGATGATGCCGATAAAGCGCTCTATCGAGCCGAAGACCACGCGGTGTATCATGACGGGGCAGTGCTTTTCCCCGTCGGCGCCGGTGTATTCAAGGTCGAAGCGGCCGGGGAGCTGGTAGTCGAGCTGGATGGTGCCGCACTGCCAGGTGCGGCCGAGCGAATCCTGAATATGGAAGTCGAGCTTCGGCCCGTAGAACGCGCCGTCGCCGGGGTTGACCTCGTATTCCTTGCCGATGCTGGTTATCGCGTCCGCCAGGGCGGCGGTGGCGACGTCCCAGTCCTCGACCGAGCCGATATGATCGTCGGGCATGGTGGAGAGCTCTATCTTATACGGCAGGCCGAACTTGGAATAGACCTCGTCGAAAAGCTGCGCGATGCGGACGACCTCGCCCTTTATCTGATCCTTGGCGAGCAGGATATGCGCATCGTCCTGCGTGAAGCAGCGGACGCGGAACATGCCGTGGAGCGCGCCGGAGAGCTCGTGGCGATGGACGAGACCCAGCTCGCCGTAGCGCAGGGGCAACTCCTTGTAGGAGTGCGGCTCAAGCTCGTACACCAAAATGCTGCCGGGGCAGTTCATCGGCTTTATGGCGAAGTCCTCGCCGTCTATCTGGGTGGTATACATATTGTCCTTATAGTGATCCCAGTGGCCGGAGGTCTCCCAGAGGGTGCGGCGCATGATCTGCGGGGTGGATATCTCAACATAGTCCCACTTTTTGTGGACCTCGCGCCAGTATTCTATCAGGGAGTTTTTCAGCACCATGCCCTTGGGCAGGTAGAACGGGAAGCCGGGCGCCTCGTCGCGGAAGGCAAACAGGCCGAGCTCTCTGCCGAGCCGGCGGTGGTCGCGGCGCTTGGCCTCTTCAATGCGCTCAAGGTACTCGTCCAGCTCCTCCTTCTTCGGGAAGGCCACGCCGTAGATGCGCTGGAGCGTCTGCCGGCTGCTGTCACCGCGCCAGTAGGCGGCGTTGCAGGCGGTGAGCTTGAGGGCGTTGCCCTTGATGCGCCCGGTGGAATCGAGATGCGGACCGGCGCAGAGGTCGGTAAAATCGCCCTGCTTGTAGAAGCTTATCACCGCGTCCTCGGGCAGGTCGTTTATCAGCTCGACCTTGTACGGCTCCTCGCGCTGCTCCATGAACCTTATCGCCTCCGCGCGGGGCAGCTCGAAGCGCTCGAGCTTTATCTTCTCCTTGCAGATCCTGCGCATCTCGCCCTCTATCTGCTCGAGTATCTCGGGGGTGAAGGGGAAGGGCGAATCCATGTCGTAATAGAAGCCGTTGTCGATGGCGGGGCCGATGGCGAGCTTCACCTCGGGGTAGAGGCGCTTCACGGCCTGCGCCAGCACGTGCGAGCAGCTGTGCCAGTAGGTATGGCGGTATTCGGGGTTTTCAAAGGTATATTTCTTTTCGTCCATTTTGTTCTCCTCCATAATAAAAATGAAAAGCACCCCCGGCGCTGTAACGCCAAGGGTGCATGATTGCACGGTTCCACCTTGAATTTTAACTCAAACAGGCGCTGTAACGTCCGCCGCACGGGGAGGCATACTTGATTTCCGTCTCCCGGCTCGGGAGTGGTCGCTCAGGAGCGCATATCCGAGGCGGCTTGCAGCCTGGGGCCGCCCTCTCTGTGCGAATTCTGCGTCCGCGTTCTCCGTCAAAGCCTTTTAACCTATATATGATAACATTGCGGTCATTATCTGTCAAGAGCATTCTTTTTCGTCTTGTCCGGCAGGCTCTCGACGATGGCGAACAGCGCCACGACCAGCAGCTCGTTGGGCAGCGGGCAGAACTCGCCCGGATTCGTCATCGACAGCAGGAACATCCCGGCGTAGCTGAGCGCGGCGACAGCCACGAGCGACCCACGCTTGCGCAGCAGCAGCCGCAGCCGCTCAACATAGTGCCAGCCGTAGGCCGCGGCCCCGACAAGCCCCATGCTGCCGAGCACCTGCGCGAACAGGTTGTGGTACCAGACGATGCAGCCGGAGTCCCGCAGGAAGATTGAGCTGTTGCCCATATAACCCACGCCCCGGCCAAAGGCGGGATTGCTCATGAAATCGCGCAGCGCCTGTATAAAGAAGGTCACGCGGCTGTCCTGCGCGGAGATCAGCAGTCCGTCGGTCATGCGCGATGCGAAAAGCGCCCGCGCGAGGAGGAAAATGAGTGCGGAGGCCGGAATTGCCGCGAGGAGCGCCCATATGCGATAGACGCGGCGCTTGTCGGGATTCCTTCTGTATATGTACACAAGGCTCGCCCCCAGCAGCAGCGTTCCAAACAGCAGGCCGCTGCGCGAGCCGGTCAGCAGCAGGGAGAGGTATAAAAACGCCAGCCCCCCGAAATGCGCCCCGCCGTTCGCCTTCGGCAGGCAGGCCGCGGGCAGCGCCATGAGCAGCAGCATCGCGTACATATTGCGGCTCGGCAGATAGAGCGCGGCGAAATTGCGCAGAAACGACGAGGCGTGCGTGAGATAGGCGGCCAGCACCGTGAGCCCGGTGAAGACGCCGGTATAATAGAGTATCTCCAGGAAACGGCGCAGCACGTCGTATGAGCGCGCGCGCGTGAGCCGCGAGCGAAACAGGCGGTAGCACAGCAGCATCCCGACGCCGAGACCCAGCGTGTAATACAGCGCGACCGGCGAGAAGTACTCCCGCGCCGAGATCGAGCCCAGCCCGCCGAGGAGCAGCGCGGCCGAGACCGCCTCCATGGAGGGGCTGAGCCGCTGCGCGGCGGCCGGCGCGGCCGGATACCAGCACAGGTGCAGTATCAGCGCCGCTAGCGCCGCGGCATAGAGCGGCCACTGCGCGATATACGGCTCGTATTTCCCGTAAAAGCCGGTCGCGAGTATGCTGTAGAGCAGCAGCGGCAGCAGCACCGCCATCAGATCCGCGCAGAGGAGAAGCTGGAACACCGCGAGGCAGCCCAGTACGACGCAGCCGCCGAGCGGCGCGCCCGCGAACAGAAAAAGCGCGCTGAGCGCCACAAGGGCGGGCGCGTACATGGGAGAGGCCCACGCGCGCTCTGCCGCCCGGCGCAGCCGCAGGAACAGCTCATACAGCCGCTCTCCTGTTGTGACGCGGACACCGTAGCCGCGCGGCAGGAGCTTTTTTTCGCCCTGCCGCGCGGTAATATCTTGATAAACCATTTTTCGCCCTATTTAACAACTTTGAAACAACTATTGTTAATCTTCTATAATTATATGGAGTGTTTTTTGGGAATATTCGCTAAGCTCATCGAATATAGCACAGCTCAGAGAAAAAATCAACGGGATTTTGGCCTAGGCGCGAAATATTTTATTCCGCCTTGACGCCGCGCCCTTTTGCGGCGAGTCGCTGGAAAAATTTCACCAGCTCCACTATGGGGATGACGCAGGCGCCGAGCAGGATAGCTATGGCATACTCGGTAAAGCTGACGCTCGTGAACTCGAACGCGGCGGCGAGCACCGGGATCTCGCAGACGACCGTGGTCGCGGCGAGAGAGCCGACAGCCGCGATGATGAGCATGAGATTCTGACTGCGCAGCTTGAAGATGCTGCCGCGCTGCGAGCGCATGTTGAAGCTGTGGAAGATCTCCGCCATGGACATGGTCAGGAAGGCCATCGTGGTGCCGTCGGCGCTGTCGGTGATCGTCCAGACGCCGGACTCCATAAAGTGGCCGATAAAGTAGGACAGGAGCACCAGCGCGGACACGAGCAGACCCTGATACACGATATCCACGCCCATGCCGCCGGCAAAGATGCCGGAGCGCGCCTCGCGCGGACGGCGGCGCATAATGTCCGGCTCGGCTCTTTCAACGCCGAGCGCGAGCGCGGGGAAGCAGTCCGTCACGAGGTTTATCCACAGCAGGTGTACGGGCTGGAGGATGGTAAAGCCCATGAGCGTGGCCGTGAAAATGCTTATGACCTCGCTCATGTTGGAGCCGAGCAGGAACTGGATGGCCTTGCGAATATTGTCGTATATGCGCCGCCCCTCCTCGACCGCGCCGACGATGGTGGCGAAGTTGTCGTCCGCGAGCACCATATCGGCCGCGTTCTTGGTGACGTCGGTGCCGGTGATGCCCATGCCGACGCCGATGTCGGCGGACTTGATGCTCGGCGCGTCGTTGACGCCGTCGCCGGTCATGGCGGTGACATAGCCCGCGCCGCGCCAGGCGTTGACTATCCTGGTCTTATGCTCGGGCTGGACGCGGGCATAGACGCTGATATTCCGGAATTCCTTCTGGAACTGCTCGTCGTCCATGTCGCTCAGCTGCGCGCCGGTGACGGCGTAGTCCCCCTCGGAGAGTATGCCGAGCTCCCGCGCGATGGCGACGGCGGTGTCCACATGGTCGCCGGTTATCATGATCGGGCGGATACCGGCCTCGCGGCACTCGGCGATAGCGTCCAGCACCTCGGGGCGTATCGGGTCTATCATGCCGCACAGACCCATGAAGCAGAGCTCCCTTTCAAGGAACTCCGGGGCGTAATCGTTCGGCTCCCCTGCCCAGTCGCGCCTGGCGCAGGCCAGCACGCGCAGGGCACGGTCGGCCATGCCCTTGTTGGCGCGGGCGATCTCCGCCCGGTACTGCTCGGTCATAGGCACGGCGACGCCGTCCTTCATATAGCTCGTGCAGAGCTTTATCAGCTCGTCGGGCGCGCCCTTGGTGTATTGTACGTAGCCGTTCTCGGTGGTGTGCACGGTGGTCATCATCTTGCGCACGGAGTCGAACGGAGCCTCGCCGCAGCGCAGCTCGAGCGCCTTGAGGGTGTTTTTGTCGCGGCCGAGCTTATACGCCCAGGCCACGAGCGCGGCCTCGGTGGGCTCGCCCGTGACGGTGCCGCCGTCGCCGAGCTCCGCGTCGGAGCAGAGCGCCATGGCGGAGGCGAGCTTCACCTCGTCGTCGCCGAAGAAATCGACGACGGTCATCTTGTTCTGGGTGAGGGTGCCGGTCTTGTCGGAGCAGATTATCTGGGCGCAGCCCAGGGTCTCCACGGCGGTCAGGCGGCGGATGATGGCGTTGCGCTTGGACATGTTGGTGACGCCGATGGAGAGCACCACCGTCACGACGGCGGCAAGCCCCTCCGGGATGGCGGCGACCGCGAGCGACACGGCCACCATGAACGAGCTCAGGACGACCTCAAAATCAAAGCCGCCCGCCCTGAGCAGCTGTACGCCGAAGACCACGACGCAGATGCCGAGCACGAGCCAGGTGAGCACCCTGGAAAGCTGGCTGAGCTTTATTTGCAGCGGGGTCTGACCGTCCTGCGCTTTGGACAGGGCGTCCGCTATCTTGCCCATCTCGGTGTCCATGCCGGTGGCGGTGATGACGGCGGTGCCGCGGCCGTAGACCACGGTGCTGCCCATGTAGACCATGTTCTTTCTGTCGCCGAGGGGGACGTCCTTCTCCCCGTCGCCGAGATTGATGATGTCGATAAACTTCAGCACGGGGACGGACTCGCCCGTGAGGGCGGCCTCCTCTATCTTGAGGCTCGCGCTGTGGATGAGGCGGCCGTCGGCGGGCACGGCGTCGCCGGCCTCGAGCAGGACCACGTCGCCCGCGACCAGCTCCTCGCTGGGCACGGTCATGAGCTTGCCGCTGCGCAGCACCTTGGAGGTCGCGGCGGACATCTGCTGCAGCGCCTCTATCGCCTTTTCGGCCTTGCTCTCCTGATACACGCCCAGCACCGCGTTGACAATGACGACGGCGAGGATGATTATCACGTCGGCAAAGCTCTCGCCCTCCACCACCGCCAGCACGCCGCTTATGGCCGCGGCGACGAGCAGGATGATTATCATGGGGTCGGCCAGCTGCTCAAGAAAGCGGCGGAAGATGGATTTTCCGGGCGCGGCGGCAAGCACGTTGCGCCCCTTCTCCTCGAGACGGCGCTGCGCCTCCTCGGCGGTCAGGCCGCTCGGCGAGGTCTCAAACTGGGCGAGAACCTCGTCCTTTTCTTCGCAATAGAATTTCATACTGATTTTTTTGCCCCTTTCATTCCGGTCACAGGCTTAATCCTGCACTCCGCCCCGGCGCATCCCGCGCCGGAGCCCCTGCCGCGCCTCGCGCCGCAAGCCGCGGTGTTTTTGCTCGAATAAATTCCCGCCGTACAGGCGGGCGAAAAAAGGATATGCGAAAAAGACTTTTACAGCAGTGGCGCTGTAAAAGTCTTGCTAAATACACAAAGTATTCGATGCACCGAACCTGAAACAGGTCGAGCTGACGATGCATCAACGCCTTTCGGCGCAAGCTACTCCCTTTATTAACGCGAACACGATACCATATTCTGGTCAGGAAGTCAATATTAAAACCATTCTCTCCTGAAAATGTTTCATCCTGTTCACAGTTCCGCCTTCGGCAGATTCCACTTGAAGACCGTGGCCAGTATGCGCAGCGCGAAGATAAGCCCCATGGCCGCCACCGCGCCGACCACACGGTTCACCCCGAGATACAGCAGCGCGCAGTACAGCGCCGCGCCTATGAGGGAGGCCACCGCGTAGACCCGCTTTCTGAGCACCATGGGCATCGCGTTCGTGAGCAGGTCTCTGAGCATCCCGCCGCCGACGCCCGTCGTCATGCCGAGCAGCACCGGCAGCAGAGGGTTGCCCATGCCGCAGTCGGCTATGGCCATGTCCATGCCCGTCACCGTGAAGGCCGCAAGCCCCGCCGCGTCGAAAATGTTCACGACGGCGTCCAGCTTGTCCTTGTGCGCGCGGTATTTGTCCCTGCGCACGCGCGCGTCGAGAAACACGAGCAGGGCGCAGACCGCGGCGAGAGCTATGTATTCAAAGCTTGTGAACATCCGCGGCGGCAGATGCCCCAGCAGCGTGTCCCTCAGGACGCCGCCGCCGAGCGCCGTGACGACGGCGAGGAAGATGACCCCGAAGACGTCCGCCTTTTTCTCGATGCCGACCATCGCGCCGGAGAGCGCGAAGGAGGCTATGCCTATAAATTCCAGTACGGCCATGGCGGAACCCTCCCGTCAGACGTTGAACCTGAACAGCGTCACGTCCCCGTCGTGCATGACGTATTCCTTGCCCTCGCTCCTGACAAGACCCTTTTCCTTCGCGGCGGCCATGCTGCCGCTGGCCTTGAGGTCGTCAAAGGCCACTATCTCCGCGCGGATGAAGCCGCGCTCAAAGTCGCTGTGTATCTTTCCGGCGGCCTGGGGCGCTCGCGTGCCCTTCTTTATCGTCCACGCGCGGCACTCGTCCGCGCCGCAGGTCAGAAACGAGATCAGGCCGAGCAGCTCGTAGGAGCATTTTATCATCCTGTCGAGGCCGGACTCCTCAAGCCCCATCTCCTCGAGGAACATCAGCTTGTCGTCCGCGTCGAGCTCCGCCATCTCCTCCTCCACCTTCGCGCAGATGGGCAGCACCTGAGCCCCCTCCTCGCGCGCGATGGCGGCGACGGTTCTGTAATACTCGTTGTCCCTGAAATTCGACACGCCCTGCTCGTCCATGTTGGCCGCGTAGATTATCGGCTTGATGGTCAGCAGGTCGCAGCTCTCGAGCAGCTCCGCGTCGTCCGGGTCGTATTCGAAGCTTCTCGCGCTCTTGCCCCCGTTCATGTGCTCGAGCAGCGCCTTGAACAGCTCCGCCTCGTGCTGGAACTTTTTGTCGCCCTTGGCGGCCTTCAGCGCCTTGTCGATGCGGCGCTCGACCATCTCCATGTCGGCCATGATGAGCTCAAGGTCGATTATCTCTATGTCGCGCTTCGGGTCGGTGCCGCCCTCGACGTGGATGACGTTGTCGTCGTCGAAGCAGCGCACGACGTGGACTATCGCGTCGGTCGCGCGGATATTGCCCAGAAACTTGTTGCCGAGCCCCTCGCCCCTGGACGCGCCCTTCACCAGCCCCGCAATATCGACGAACTCTATCCCGGCCGGGGTATACTTCTTCGGCTGATACAGCTCCGCCAGAAAATCAAGCCGCGCGTCCGGGACGCTGACCATGCCGACGTTCGGCTCGATGGTGCAGAAGGGGAAATTCGCGGACTGCGCGCCCGCGTTGGTTATCGCGTTGAACAGGGTGGACTTGCCGACGTTCGGCAGACCTACGATACCAAGCTTCATTCTCTCATGTCCTCTCTTTAACAGTCGGTCAGGGCGACTTTAGCAAAGCCGCCCTGACAACCTGATTATTCCTTGTTTTCTTCCGGCGCGGCGGGGTTCTCCTCCGGCTGAGCGGCGCTGCCGGGGTCGGTCTCGGCGGGTATCGCGTCGGGCGCGTAGCCGTCGGTCATGGATATCTTGCGGGCGGGGCGCTCGATGCTGCTGTCGTGCCGGACGGCCTTCGCCGCCTTCACGCTCTCCGGCATGAACTCGCCGTGGTCGAAGTAGTAATTGAACTCGTCGGCCTCCATGGTCTCGTTTACGAGAAGATACTCCGCTATCGCGCGCAGCTGGTCGCCGTGCTCGGTGAGTATGCGCTCGCAGAGCTCGGAGGCCTTGTCGAAGATGGACTTGACCTCCTCGTCGATCATGCCGGCGGTCTCCTCGGAATAGCTCTTCGTCTGGCCGAAATCGCGCCCGATAAAGATGCTGTGGCCGGAGCTGTCGAAGGAGATGGGGCCGAGCCGGTCGCTCATGCCGTATTTTGTGACCATGTCTCTAGCGATGGTGCTGGCCTGCTGGATATCGCCGGAGGCGCCGGTGGAAATATCGTCCAGAAACAGCCTCTCTGATATGCGCCCGCCGAGCGCCATGACGATGCTCTCGAACATCTCCTCGCGGGATTTGAAGTTCTCAAGATCCTCCTGCGGGCGGAACAGCGTGAAGCCGCCGGCCGGGCCGCGGGGGACGATGGTGATATAGTGCACGGGATCGACGTGCTTGAGGTATCTGCCGGAGACGGCGTGGCCGGCCTCGTGATAGGCGGTGAGGCGGCGGGCCTTGTCGCTCATCTTGCGGCTCTTCTTCTCGGGACCCATCTGGACCTTGAGTATGGCCTCGTCCACATCCTCCATCGTGATGAAGCGGTGGCTGCGGCGGACAGCGAGCAGCGCCGCCTCGTTCATGAGGTTTTCAAGGTCTGCTCCGGCGAAGCCCGGGGTGCCCTTGGCGATGCTGTTGAGGTCAACGTCCTCCGCGAGCTGCTTGTCGCGCGAGTGTATCTTCAATATGGCCTCGCGCCCTCTTATATCGGGCAGGCCGACATAGACCTGTCTGTCGAAGCGACCCGGCCGGAGCAGGGCGTTGTCGAGGATGTCGGCGCGGTTGGTGGCCGCCATGACTATGACGCCCTCGTTGCTGCCGAAGCCGTCCATCTCGACAAGGAGCTGGTTGAGCGTCTGCTCGCGCTCGTCGTGCCCGCCGCCGAGGCCGCTGCCTCTCTGACGGCCGACAGCGTCTATCTCGTCTATAAATATGATCGCCGGGGCGACCTTCTTGGCCTGCTCGAACAGATCGCGCACGCGCCCCGCGCCGACGCCCACATACAGCTCCACAAAGTCGGAGCCGGAGATGGACAGGAACTGGACGTTCGCCTCGCCCGCGACAGCCTTGGCGAGCAGGGTCTTGCCGGTGCCCGGAGGGCCGACGAGCAGCACGCCCTTGGGTATGCGCGCGCCCATCGCGGTATAGGCCTTGGGGTTCTTGAGGAAATCGACGATCTCCGCCAGCTCCTCCTTCTCCTCCTCGCAGCCCGCGACGTCGGCAAAGGTCTTCTTGTTCTTCTCCTCGCTGCCGAGTCTGGTGCGCGCCTTGCTGAACTTGGCTATCCCGCCGGCGCCGCCGCCGGCCTTGTTCATCATCACATACCACAGCGCCATCGCCGCGACCATGATGAGCAGATATGGCAGGAAGCTCGCCCACCAGGGGACCACGAAGCCCTCGGTATAGTCGTAGTTTTCGAGCACGCCGGAGGCGTACTGCTCATGGATGACGTCCTTGAAGTCCTCATAGAACAGCGAGAAGCTGTAGAGGTCGTAGGTCATCTCCTCCGTCGGGGTGACGGGGTCGCCGGTCCTGATGGTCAGCGTTATCTTGTCGCCCTCGGTGACGAAGGACTGCACTTTTTCTTCGCTGAACAGATCGACCAGGTCTGAGTAGGTCTTGACCTCGTTTACCGCCGTATCCTTCGTCATGGTAAATATGACGGCGATCATGATCACCATCAGGAGGACGTAAAAGCCGAGGTCTCTGGTTCTGTTGCGGTTGGGTTTCAACAAATTGTCACATCCTTTACATGGGCTGCGTGCGCGCGCTTGCCTCTGTCATGAGTATATTTCGGGCTTCAGCACGCCGATATACGGTAAATTGCGGTATCTCTCGTTATAATCAAGGCCGTAGCCCACCACGAAAGCGTCCGGTATCTCAAAGCAGGAGTAGTCCGCGAAGATCTCCGCCTTGCGGCGCGCGGGCTTGTCCATGAGAGTGGCGATGGTGATGGACGCGGGGCGTCTCACCATCAGGTAATTTTTCAGGTAATTGAGCGTCACGCCGGAGTCGAGGATGTCCTCCACCAGGATGAGGTGTCTGCCCCCGATATCCTGACTGAGATCCTTGTTGATGTTCACGGCGCCGGTGGAGGTAGTGCCCTTATATGAGGAGACCGCCATGAAATCCATCGAGCAGCTTATGGTCACATAGCGCATCAGATCGGCCATAAAAATAAAGCAGCCCTTGAGAACGCCGACGAATATCGGGTCCTTGCCCTCAAAATCCTCGGAAATCCTCGCGCCTATCTTGGCGACGTGCCGCTGTATCTCATCTGCCGAAATAAGAACGCCCTGAATGTCTTTTTGCATAGCTTTCAGTTATCTCCCAGTCTTTTCTCTCTCTATATTTATCCGGAGCACCCTGTCCCCGGCGGCCGGAGCCGTCCTCTCGTCCGCGGCGAGGCCGCAGACGGCGAGTATACCCGTATCGTCCCGCAGCACGGGGGCGAGGTCTCTCTCCCGCTGGGTCATGCCGGCCTCCGCAAAAAGCTGCTTGAGGCTTTTTGTGCAGTTCCGGCCGAGCGGGCGCATTTTGTCCCCCGCGCGGCGGCCGGTGCAGATAATATTACCACATATATTCGCGGATTTGAAGCAGTAAGTTTTGAACAAGCCGTTAATTTCTTTTTTATATACCTCATATCCGGAGCTGAGCCTCAGCCCCGCTTCGGGGATGAAAAGCGTCTGTCCGGGGACGAGCAATCTGTCTGGCAGCGCCGCCGTCTCGGGGGCGGCAAAATATATCCTCCCCTGCTCGCGCCGCACGCGCAGCCCCGGCACATCCGCGAAGGCGAGCGTGTCGCCGCGGCGCAGGGCGAGGACGGCGTCCACATGCTTGAGCGCGAGAGAGCGCGGGCACAGCCGCCTGACCGCTCTCGACGCGACGGCCTCCGGCAGGCGCGAAAGCTCCTCTTGCGGCAGGCTCTCCCCGTCGAAAAAGCGCCGGATAAACTCCTCCGCCAGCGCGTCGAGACAGCGCTCGTCCTCTCTGAGGAGGCGCGACGCCCGGCCGGCCGCGGCGGAGAGCTCCGGGTTGAGCTCCCTGAGCGCCGGCATGACCCGGTGCCGGATGAGGTTGCGGCTGTAGTCGTCGCTGAGGTTGGAGCTGTCTTCGACATGCTCTATACAGTTTTCCACGTTATATTTCTCGATATCCGCCCTTGTGCAGCCGAGCAGGGGGCGGATAAGCTCCCCGCGCACCGGCGGGATGCCGCGCAGCCCGGCCGCGCCGCTGCCGCGGCAGAGGTTGAATATCATGGTCTCGGTGTTGTCGTCGGCATTGTGGGCGGTGGCGAGGCGGCCGCAGGAAAATTTTTCCGCCGCGCGGCGGAGGAAGGCGTATCTCAGCTCGCGCGCGGCCTCCTCTGTGCCGAGGCCGTTTTCGCGGGCGTACAGCGCCGCGTCCCCGTGCTCCACGGCGCAGTCTATGCCGCGCCGCGCGCACCAGGCGGACACGAAGTCCGCGTCCCGCAGCGCCTCCGCGCCGCGCAGCCCGTGCTCGTAATGGGCGGCGAACACCTCTATGCCGAGCTCCTCCCGCCCGGTAAAGAGCAGGTGCAGCAGACACATGGAGTCCGCCCCGCCGGAGACCGCGCAGAGCACCCGCGCGCCCCTCGGGAGCATGTCGTATTCCTTTATAATATCAAGGTTCATCGTCGCGCCGTCTCTCGGTGGAGCCGAAGGTGGTGTACTCCGGCAGCCACGACAGCTCTACCGTGCCGGTAGAGCCCTTGCGGTTTTTGAGGATGATGGCCTCGGCCAGGTTGGGGTTTTCGCATTCCTTGTTATAATAGCCGTCCCTGTACAGGCCGATGACGACGTCCGCGTCCTGCTCGATAGCGCCGGATTCGCGCAGGTCGGAGAGCATGGGGCGCTTGTCCTGCCGGGACTCGTTGGCGCGCGAGAGCTGGGAGAGGCAGACGACCGGGATGTTCAGCTCCTTGGCCATGATCTTCATCATGCGGCTGATATCGCTGACGGCCTGAGTGCGGCTCTCGTTGGACCAGTTGTGGCCGCTGCCGGCCGACTGCATCAGCTGCAAATAGTCTATCACCACGAGGTCGAGCCCCTGCACGCGCCTGCACTGGGCGTTCATATCCGACACGGTGAGCGTCGGGTTGTCGTCTATTCTTATATCCGTCGCGCTTATCGACTGCGCCGCGTCCGCGATGTCGCGCCACTGCTGCTCGGTGAGCTGGCCGGTGAGCAGATTCTGCGACGGCACGAGCGCCGCGCGGGAGAGCAGCCTTGTCACAAGCTGCTCCCGCGACATTTCCAGGGAAAATATCGCGACGGTCTTGCGCAGGTTCAGCGCCGCATGCAGGGCGATGTTGAGCGCGATGCTCGTCTTGCCCATGCCGGGGCGCGCGGCGATAAGGATAAGCTCGGACTTGTTCAGGCCGAGGATGGTCCTGTCAAGGTCGGGCAGGCCGGTCGGGATGCCGGGTATCTTGTTGCCGGAGGCCGCCGCCTCGGAGAGCGTGTCGAAAACGCTCTGCACGACGGCCGACACCGGCATCAGTCCGCCTACGTTGCGCCCCTGGCGCAGGGCGTATATCTTCCGCTCCGCCGCCTCGAGCATGGTGTCCGCCTCGCCGGAGCCCTCGTAGACCATCGCGTTTATCTCGTCGGCCGTCTCGCCGAGACGGCGCAGCAGCGCCCGGTCGCGCACGATGGCGGCGTATTCCAGCACGTTCGCGGCGGTCGGCGTGATGCGCATGACCTCCGCGAGATAGCTCTCGCACCTGTCCTCATACACGCCCCTGACCTTCATCTGGTCGAGCACCGTGACGGGGTCTATAGTCTGCCCGTAGGAGAACATGGCGTACATGGTCTCGTATATGTCGTGGTTAAGCTTTACGTAAAACTCATCCGCCTTCAGCTTTTCGAGAACCTCCGGAACGCACCGCGGGTCTATGAGCATGGAGCC
>JAYFNM010000019.1:0-4275 GCA_034933465.1 Oscillospiraceae bacterium
GAGATGGATCTGCCCGCGTTCTCGAAGCTGTCCCTGACGGCGAAGAACGTCATCCCCATAACCGCACAGTGCACCGTTTTTGCCGAGTCCGAGGTCATCACGCTCGTCGGCGAGGGCAAGCCGACCGACGAGATCGCAGCAGGCATCGAGATGGCGGTCGCAAAGCGCTGCTTCGTCATGGCCAAGAAGGCCGGCGCGACCGACAGCATCACGCTGACCGGCGGCTGCGCGAAGAACGACGGCCTTAAGGAGGCCATAGAGCACGTGCTGAAGCTGAAGGTCGTCAACCTCAAGACCGACCCGCAGCTCATGGGAGCTCTCGGCGCCGCCGAGTATGCCCGCCAGAAGGGCATGGCCAAGAAGTAATACCGGCAGCAGCCGTACTCCATTAAACGAAAGGAGCATATTCCGAATATGTGCAAATTCTTTAAGAAACTTATAAAAGTGCTTCTGGTGACAGTCGGCGTTTTGTTTGTTGTGTATTTCTGGAATCTGGACGGCAAGCTGATGGCGTGGCTGTACCAGAGAATGAACGAGATATTCGACCGCAAGAAAGTTGACCTGGTATTCTAAGCTATGGAGCTGTACAATTCTCTTATCAGGAATACCGAGGCGCTTTTTGAAAACGCCGCCGCAACGGTCTGGGATTACTCCCCGCAGGATGCGTGGAAGGATATCGGGTCGAGCGAGCTTGTGCTCCAGAAGGACGCGGCCTACGAGCTGGGCGCTCAGGGCAAAGGCTCCGCAAACTACGTGCTTTTCACCTCCGATCCCGAGCTTGTCAGCAAGGATCAGGTGCTCCTGTACGGGCCGGATCTGAAGGATATCAAGGGCGAGACGGACTTTGCCCGCATCGTGCTGCTGCGCGTCGGCGTCCTGGACGACGACGATGAAAACGTGTACAGAACGCTGAAGGATATCGAGTTTGCCAAGTACCATGTGTACCCCGAGGGCTACATGGTTCGCATGTCTCCCGAGTCCTACCGCGAGCAGATACGCGTCAGCAAGGCCGCGCTCAGGCAGGGTATCAGTTTCCGCTCCATCGGTGCGAGCTATATCTCCGCATACAAGAAGGATCAGAACGTCCTCAACGCCACGGTCATTTTCGCGACGGCTCCCGGCCTCGATTACGCGGACATGCAGAAGCAGGCAAAAAAGGCGAACGACGTCACCGGAACGCTGACCCATATTCTTGAGGGTCTGCCCACCGACTGCTCGGTCTGCTCCCTTAAGAACATCTGCGACGAAGTAGAGGGAATGAAGGAACTGCATTTCGGCGTCGGAGAAAAAGGCGGAAAGCACTAAAGCATCAAATGAAATAAAGCAAGACTGAAATAAGACAGGGCGGCGCGGCCGCCCTGTCTTATTTGCGCCCGGCGCGGCATATATTAGCTGCGAGGGGGTGAGAACATGCCATATGAGGAGATACAGCGAGCGCCCGCAAGGATGCACTGCCTGAGCATGGAGTCGCGCGAGAAGCTCAGCGTGAGCGGAGTGGACGACGTCTCCGGCTTCGACGAGAACCTTATCGTCCTGACTACCGGGCAGGGGGATCTGACCATACGCGGGCAGGGGCTGCATATCGACCGGATAGACCTGGACGCGGGACAGCTTGAGGTGCGGGGACATATACAGGAGCTGAGCTATGACGAGCCCGCGAGATCCGGCTCGCTGTGGTCGCGCCTGTTCGGCTGAGGGATGGGTGTGGACGTCGCGCGCCAGGCGCTGTCGCTGTCGCTCGCTCTCGGGCTGGGCGCGCTGACCGGGCTCTGCTACGACCTGCTGCGCCCTCTGCGCCGCCGGGGCGGGAGGGCGGCCGGGGCGCTCATGGACGCGCTGTTTTGCATCGCCGCCGGCGCGGCGCTGTTCGCGTATGCGATGAGCGCCGCCAACGGAAGGCTCGGCATATGGGAGCTCGCGGCGGCGCTGGCCGGGTTTCTGATATATATGCACACGCTGAGCGGCGTGTTTCTGCCTGTATTCACGGCAGCGGCCGATGTCTTATATAAAATAATGGCTACATGCAAAAAAACAATGAAAAAATCAGCCGTTTCGGCAAAAATTATCTTCCAAAAAGTGCGAGAATGTTTTATTATTAAAAGGTGAGCGGACGGAAGCCCGCCGAGAGGTAACTATGCATGATCGCAAGGCCATTGTGAGGATAGTCGTCCTGTCGCTGCTGCTGTACGCGCTCGTGAGCTTTGCCGCGGCGCAGGGCGAGCTGAGGCAGACGCGGCAGACGGAATCGAGGCTGCGCGAGGAGCTTGCGCAGCTGACGAGCGAGAACGCGGCGCTTGAGAGAGCGCTATCGACCCCCGAGAGCGACGAGCAGATGCGGCAGCTCGCCAGAGAACGGCTCGGCATGGTGACGCCAAGCGAAAAGATATTTTATTTTTACGACAGATAGAGAGGAACGGCAATGGGCGTGGAACTGGGCAGCGTGCTTGAGGGAAAGGTGACCGGCATCACAAAATTCGGAGCCTTCGTGTCCCTGCCGGATGGCAAGAGCGGACTTGTGCATATTTCGGAGATAGCAAACACCTATGTGAACGACGTGAACGACCATGTCAAGCTCGGACAGGTCGTCAAGGTGCGCGTGATGAACGTGACGGAGGACGGGAAGATCAACCTCTCCATCAAGCGCGCCGAGCCGCCCGCCCCGCCGCCCGAGCGGCAGCAGGGTGTGCCGCCCCGCCGCCCCGCCGCCAGAGGCTATGAGTCCGCCGCAAAGGCCGAGCAGCCCGCCCCGGAGAGCGGCAATCAGGACTTTGAGGACAGGCTCAAAAAGTTCATGCAGGACGCCGACAGCCGCATCGCCGACAACAAAATGTACTCCGACCACAGGCAGCGCAACCGCCGGAGATAAAAAAAGAAGGAGAACAACCGGATGACTGATTTTACACAGCTCTACGCCGAGAAGAAGACCACCGCCGAGGAGCTCGCCGCCCGCGTCGGGGACGGATGGCTCATAGGCATGGACGCCGCCGCCGCGCACACGCCGGACATTATGTCTGCCATCGCCCGCCGGGCGACAGACGGCGCGTTGAGAGGCGTCAAGGTGCAGACCCTGCTGGACGTATACCCGCTGGAGTTTTACGCGGACAAGAGCCTCTTCGGAAAGCTGACGGGCGTGTCATGGTTTTCAAGCGGCGGCGCAAGAAGAGCGATAAACGGCGGCTATGCGGACTTTATCCCCGCGTATTACCGTGATATCCCCGGCATAATCCGCCGGGATTACGAATACGACGCGTTCTGCGTCGCGGTCTCCCCGATGGACAGGCACGGCTATTTCAGCCTTGCCACCACAAGCTCGTATTCCTGCGCGATGATGGAGAAGGCAAAGCGCATATTTATCGAGGTCAACGACAGACAGCCGCGCGCGGTCTGCGGGACGCAGATACATATCAGCGCGGTGGACGGACTGATAGAGAGCAACCGCGAGCTGCCCGTGCTGCCGCCGGCAAAGCTTGACGAGGTGAGCATCGCCATAGGCAGCCTCATCGCCGAGCAGATACCCGACGGCGCATGCATCCAGCTCGGCATCGGCGCCATACCCGACGCCACCGGCATGGCGCTCAAGAGCAAGCACGATCTCGGCATCCACACCGAGATGTTCACCGACTCCATGGTCGAGCTCATCGAGTGCGGCGCGGTCAACAACAGCAAAAAACAGATACACCGCGGGCAGAGCATCACCACCTTCGCCTTCGGCTCCCGCCGCATATACGACTATATCGACGACAACCCCGCCATCGCCCTCATGCCGGTGGACTATGTGAACGACCCGAATGTCATCTGCAAAAACGACAATATGATCTCCATAAACGCCGCGCTCGAGGTGGATTTCTGGGGACAGTCCTGCGCGGAGAGCATCGGCACGAAGCACATGTCCGGCTCGGGAGGGCAGATCGACTATGTGCGCGGCGCCTGCCAGTCGAAGGGCGGCAAGAGCTTTATCGCCTTCTCCTCCACTGCCAAGGGCGGCACGATAAGCAAGGTCAAATCCATCCTCACCCCCGGCGCGGTCACTACCACCAGCAAAAACGACGTGGACTGCATCGTGACCGAGTACGGCATCGCGAAGCTGCGCGGCCGGAGCCTCAGCGAGAGGGCAAAGCAGCTTATCGCCATCGCCCACCCGGACTTTCGCGACGAGCTGACCTTTGAGGCCAGACAGCGCGGGATACTCATATAAGGCCAGACCTTAAGGCACAAGAAATACCGGTCTGCCGCTTTCGCGGCAGACCGGTATTTCTTGTGCGCTGTGCCTTATTT
>JAYFNM010000020.1:0-2902 GCA_034933465.1 Oscillospiraceae bacterium
CCGCGCGAAAAAAGCGTTCAAAATGAAGCAAGGAGACAGCACACATGACTATCCTTGAAATGAACCATGTATCCAAGGCCTTCGGCGGCTCGCGGGCTCTTTCGGATATCCATTTTTCGGTCGAAGAGGGCGAGATACACGCTCTGCTCGGCGAAAACGGCGCCGGAAAGTCAACGCTGATGAATATCCTCACCGGCGTCATCCCCGCCGACGAGGGCAGCATCAGTTTCCTTGGCCGGGATTACCCCAGCCCCAATATCCAGCAGATGGAGGCGGCCGGCATAGCCTTTGTCCATCAGGAGCTAAACGTGATAAACGACCTCACCGTGGCGGACAATATCTTTCTCCGCCATGAGCTGACGGGAAAGCTCGGCCTTATCAGACAGAAGGAGCAGATCGCGCGGACAAAGCAGCTCTTCGAGGACCTCGGCGTGGATATCGACCCCGCCGTGATGGTAGGCGAGCTGAAGACGAGCGAGAAGCAGCTGCTGGAGATCTGCCGCGCCCTGTATGAGGACGCAAAGCTTCTTATCCTCGACGAGCCGACCACGGCGCTGTCGAACAACGAGATCGAGCATCTCTTCGAGATACTCCGTAAACTGAAAAATCAGGGGAAATCCTTCATCTTCATCTCCCACAAAATGCCGGAGATATTTGAGATCGCGGACAGCTACACCGTCCTGCGAAACGGTGAATACGTTTCCTCAGGCTATATAAAGGACACAAATCCCCACGCCGTCACCTCCGACATGGTCGGCACAAAATACGTGGACGCCGAGCTGTACGAGCCGAGGGAGCTGGGGGACGTGATACTCGAGCTGCGCGCCCTGAGCGGACAGGGCTTCCGCGATATCGACCTGTCTGTGCGGCGCGGCGAGATCGTCGCCCTGACGGGGCTCGCCGGCTGCGGCGCGAGCGAGCTGCTGCAGACGATGTTCGGCGTGCTCCCGGCGGAGGGCGGGCAGGTGCTCGTCGGCGGAAAGCCCATCCACGGCCGCGCGGTCCGCTTTATGAAAAACGGCGTCGGTATGCTCCCGGCCAACCGCAAGGAGAACTCCGTCGTGCCGGACATGAGCATCCTTGAAAACTACTATATCGCCGAGCACGAGATCTCGCGCTCCAGACCCTTCATCGACCGGCGCGAGGAGGAAAGGCGCTACGCCGCGCACAAGGAGCTGCTGCGCATCAAGGCGGACGACAGCTCGCAGAACATCAGCTCTCTGAGCGGCGGGAACCAGCAGAAGGTGTTTATCGCGCGCTGGCTGAATATCGGCGCGGACGTGCTGCTGTTCGACAACCCCACGCAGGGCGTCGATGTGGGCGCAAAGGCGGAGATATACAAGCTGATGCTGGAATTCGCGAAAAACGGCAAGGCCGTCGTGTTCAATACGCTGGAAATACCGGAGATAAAAAAGGTGGCCGACAGATGCATCGTCTTCTATGAGGGACGTATCGCCAGACAGTTCGTGCATTCGGAGGTCAACGAGCGCGATGTAATGCTCTATTCCACCAACGCAATAGAGACTCATGTGGAGGCAAAAGTATGAAAGAAAAGAAACGCAGCGGCAGCGTCATAGGCAGGATCTGGTCTCAGTACAGCTTCATTTTCGTCATGATCATCGTGATGATAGCCTATGCCGTCACCATCAACGCCAACGGCAACACCTTCAAGTGGAGCCATATCGCCGCCATCCTCGGCAGCCAGAACACCTGCATCGTCGGCACCATGGCTCTCGGCATGGCGCTGGTCATCATCACCGGGCAGATAGACCTGTCGATAGGCTCGTCTCTGGTTCTCTGCACGGGCGTGACTATAATGACCTTCAACGCGACCAATTCCATTGTGCTGATGATCCTCGCGGCGCTCGTCTCCGGCGCGCTCTGCGGCGCGATAAACGGAGTGCTGGTGGGCTACGCGAAGATGCCCCCCTTCGTCGTCACGCTCGGCACGATGCTCATCTACCGCTCGCTGACGCTGTCCGTCGTGCGCTCCATCGACCCGGCCATAACCGGGTCGTCCTCCAGCCAGTTTGCGATGCTGAGCACGAACAGCAGCTATGATTTTCTGCGCATGAAATTCGGCACGGGCAAGCTCGCCCTCGGCTCCTTCTCCATTCCTTATATTACCTTCGTCTTCATCTTTATGGTCGTCATATTCGTCATCCTCGCCAAGCGGACGAAGTACGGCAAGAGCGTATACGCCGTGGGCTCAAACGAGAAGAGCGCGCGTCTCGCCGGTATCAACACCACCTGGGTAAAGGTCTCCGTGTTCATAATCACCGGCCTGATGGTCGGCGTCGCCAGCGTGATACAGGCCTGCAAGATAGGCAACGTCACCCCGGCCTCCTCCGGCCAGAGCTATGAGATGTACGCCATCGCGGCCGTCGTGCTCGCGGGCGTCAATATGGCCGGCGGCAAGGGCAACATGCTCGGCGTCATCTTCGGCGCGCTGTCGTATACCACCATAAACTTTATAATAGTGTCCATCCCGTCTCTCAGCGTGGACATACAGGATACCTTCCAGGGTCTGGTTCTCATTATCGTCATCCTCATCCAGACGATAGGCCCGGTCATCAAGGAGAGCATCCAGCGCTCCCGCAAACGCCATAAGGCGCCCGCAGTCTGATTCTTTCTCCTTTTTCATTTTTTCCTTTCACCACGCGGAAGCCGCGGCTCAAAAGAGCCGCGGCTCAGTCTGTCGAAAAAGTCCAGTAATGACTGGGCTTTTTCGCGTATATATGGTACAATATAATAGGGTGATAAAAATGCTGGAACGTGGGAAAATGGATCGTGGGATTGTCGAGATAGTGGATATAGACAGCCTTGTGCCGGAGAACCACCTATTGCGAAAAATCGATGCAGCGGTAGACTGGGAGCAGCTGTATGAAATGGTTGAGCCGTT
>JAYFNM010000021.1:0-56694 GCA_034933465.1 Oscillospiraceae bacterium
GTGGAAGTTATACTTCCACGGCACTGCTGTTTTAGACTGAAAAATCCATGTAATAGGTTTCATCGTCCAGTTTGTAAAACACCACATTCGTTCTGCCGTACCGCTCCAGATCCGCACGGGTGATGTATGCTCCGTTGGCTAATCCCAGACGGTTACGGAAATATTCTCCCAGATCACTGTTTCGCGCAGGCGTAGTAATCGCCTTATCGTTCTGCTGCTCGATGCGAAGTGTAAGCTGATGGCGGTCATCAGTAATGGCCGTAAAGTGCTTATACTCCATAGGAAAAAAGTTGCTTCTTGCAATGCGTGCAGGGAGGGAAATGTATGCCTCGTTTGGATCACGTCTCGGACGCTGTCCCCAGTTTAGGCCGGAGCGGCTGCCCGGCTCTCCTGTCCTTGTGACAAGGCTCAGTGTGACAAAGTCTATTCCTTCGTTGGCAAGCTCTGTCACATCATCAATCAGGTTGCTTTCCAAGTCCAGCACCGGATGGGTAGGCTGTAAAACGACATATTCTTCAATTTCTCCATGCGTACAATAAATGCTTCTGCCTACCTGTGCCTGATAATACTGCATTGCCTCAGCTGGATCACATTCAGTCATCAGTTCCTGTCTGTGATGCCCAACAAAAGAGCTTTGCACAAAATTGGCCGATCCCATAAACGCCTGAGCCGGTGCGCCATCTTTTGCCCATATATAGATATTTGAATGTACCGCAGGTGCTTCGCAGATATAGCTGCACTCCACTAATTCAACTTCCTGCGGAAGTGCTGATGAAACCAACTGGATAAAGCCCTCATGAACACTCACGCTGAGACGATCAAATGGCACCATCCCCACAAGCAGATGTATCTTTATCGGGGATTGTGTCCTGTGCTGAATGTTTGTAATATACCAAGAAAGCATATTCGGCGTGGCATAGCCAGAAAGAATATATAATTCATTTACATCTCTGCGAAGTGGAGTAAATAATACTGTTTCAGCCAAATTCTCTGATACCACCTGCTCACCCCCAAAAAGAAGTCTGTAATAAAAAAGTGCCTGTAGCTTCATTCTACAGGCACTTTTTTTATTCGTCAATATTTGCGGGCATATAATCGTAGGGGATTCCTGCAAAGGATTTCAGGATTGCTTCAAAAATAATTCTTGCTCCACGGCACGGTACAGCCATGCCAATCTGCTTTCGAACACTTTCTTTGTTTCCCTCAAAAATATAATCATCAGGGAAAGTCTGCAACCTTGCCCTTTCTCTGTTGGTTAAAGCTCGCGGTTCATCCCAGTGATAAATATGGGTGCCGCCGCCGCCGCTGCCAGTTACCGTGTAAGCTGGTTTTTGAGGATCAAGCCGCTTATATATCTGACTGATCTGCGCTCCTGAAATATTCAGTTTCAAGCGGTCGGGCAGATCGGCGGTAAATGCGTTTTGACCGGGCAGAATGTGCTGCAACCGCTCAACTACGGTAGCAGACTGCTTTGTGAGATCGTTGTTGGGGGCATCAGCCGGAATAGGAGGCACTTCTATTGCGGTGCGGCAGGTATTATCCACACCCGCATAGGGGGCATTGGACGGAATTCGGTAAACCACATCAAGGTCATTCCTTATTCCAACAATTATGATGCGGTGCCGAGCCTGCGGGATTCCATACGTTTCAAATTTGTAAAGGTTAGGATACAGTGTATATCCTGCTTTCCGCATTTCATCCAGTATCTTTGTAAATGCTGTTCCATCATTGGCATTTTTCAGACCGCCGACGTTTTCAGCAAGAAACCACTGCGGCTGGTACTGTCTCAGCACCCTCACGCCATAAGAGTAAAGCGGCCCGAAAACGCCGTCCATTCCTTTCTGCTCACCGACAACGCTGTAGTCATTGCAAGGAAAACCAAAGGCAAGCGCATCAATGGGTGCAAGGTTGGTCAAGTCAAATTTGCGAATATCTGCATGATAAACTGTCGCCGGTTCGTCTGGACAGATATTGCGTCTGTAAGTTTTGCAGGTGTTTTCATCATAATCATTTGCCCACTGATGGGCAATTCCCCATTCAGCATTTCCTATATCTGCATGAGTTGCTCCCCATGCCAGCCCACCGGGGCCGCAGAATAATTCTCCAAGACGGTATATCATCATTTCACCTCATTTGAGTGTCTGTATGCACAAGCATCAATAAAAAGCTGGATGTACTGCTGATCTTCAACAGAAAGATTTTCACAGTTCGAAAACTGACACAGCCTGTGCCGCTGCAAATCCTCTGGTGCCAGATAGCCCACCGCTTGAAGCAGCTCGATCATGTCCCAGTCCAGTGCATCCGCCACTTCTTTAGCTGTATCTAACGAAACCTTCTTTGTCTTTCCACTTTCAATATTTGAAAGTGTTGTGTTTGATTTGCCGAGTTTGAGAACTATATCTTTCTGACTTAGGCCGAGTTCTTCACGGCGCTTTTTTATCACTTCACTAATTGTCATTCAAGCATTCCCCTTTATTCATTACAATAGCATAGCACAGACGCTGCGAAAATGCAAGTTTTTTTACAAAATTCACGTTTTCGCAGCTATGAGCTTTTTATATATGATTTCAGGTGCCTTTTCAGACTTTTTTTGCAATCAGGCAAAAAATGCCGTTTTTCGCATAGAGGATTTACTATAATGCCAAGGTTGCTAAAATATTCCAGCAAAGGCCGCCTGCCTTTTTGAACGCACAATAAGTAACCCTGACGCTTGCTGGCTGCGTCAGAAAACATGGAAAGAGGTGTTCTATTGTCTAACCAGTGAGGATTAACTTACCCTGCCGTTTTAGAACGACAGGGTATTTTTCTGTTTTCACTTACGCAACTGGGCGGCCTTTATCTGCGCCACTGGCGCTTATATTATGCACGGTATCCCTGATCTTCCTTTTGTCTGCTTAAACCAACGACAATAAGGAGATCATAATGATAAAAATAAATTTGAGGGATTTTTATAGTTTTTATAAGCGTGACACTTATTTGGAAGTGTCTGACGAAATCGCGGAGGTTATGCGTCAGTGGATACGAGACGATGAAGCCTACCGCATTCGTACATACCGCGCCAAAGCATATTACTCTCTGGATCGGGCTGATGGAATCGAGTTTGATGCCGTGTTTACCACTCAGTCTCCAGAAGAACTGTATGAACGCAGATTAACTTTGCAGCAATTAAACGAGGCGCTGGGACAGCTTCCAATTAAGCAGAGTCAGCGCATTTACAGCCATTTCATTCTCGGGAAAAGCAAGACTGAAATTGCAGGAGCCGAAGGAGTCAGTGAAAGCAGTGTTCGCGAGTCTATTGCTTCGGGCCTGCGGTCCATGGAAAAAATTCTAAAAAATCTTTAACAGCACCCTCGAATCCGGCCATTTTTTGTACTGGTGTATAAGAGGACAAGTTAGGGCTTCCCCCTGATCCCTCCGATGCACCTTGAAAAAAGAATAGGACAACCCGGATACACACTCGCACGGGCGAGGTGCAGGGAGCCGGGCGGCGGGTGCGCCACGATATTCATTCTGTCAGCTGGAAGCCAGAGAGGCTGATGACAGGCAGGAGGAATGGAGCGAACCACACCAGCGCTGCAGGCAGGGCATGGCGGCCCTGTGGCTACGATCTGCATTTAATGATACTTCCGTCTTGAACGCTTCACAGCATTGGACGGCGCACCCACCAGTATGGGACGAGGTGAAACCCCTATGGAAAGCAGGAAATGCCGCCTGCTCGTCCGGTAATTGTCCACAACTCCATAGGCCAACAGAAAAGTCGTTCCTTTTACACTGCCGCACTTTAATCAATGCTGCGGATACAGCAAAACAAGGCTGACTTTTCAAACCACCAATTTGACGGTGAAAATCATGTGGCAGAGCTTGAAATACAGGCTCTGCCATATTCTTTTGCTGTTAAATCAAAAACCAACACAAAGCGAGGTGAAGAATTTGAATACTGCTGTTATCAGCCAGCGTGATGCCTACACAGTCATGTTAAAACAGTATCCTGATGTAATGGATATTGAGCAGATGTGCGAAGTGCTGAGTGTCAGCACTAAAACTGGTTATCAACTTCTGCGGGAAGGAAAGATTGCCTGCTTGAAAATTGGCCGTGCCTATCGCATTCCAAAGGCTCATATCTTCACCTATCTCCAAATTGGATTCGCACCCGCATAAAGCTGTCCCGCCGCATCCTTGCATCTGTTCTGCTTATTCGTTATTCTATATACGTCAACGGCAGACTGCAAAATATGGCGGCCAGCAGTAAAGGAGGAAAACAATGGTCGCAGGACATCTGCAAGAAAAAAAGGGCCTGTTCTACATAGTATTGAGTTATAAAGGAACAGACGGCAAACGAAAAACAAAATGGGAGCCGACAGGGCTGCCAATCAAAGGCAACAAGAAAAAAGCAGAAGCTCAGCTCATGGCCCGCCGCCGTGAGTTTGTACCGGATAAACCCGCAATGATTGAGGACGGTATGCTTTTTGCCGACTATATGGAAAAGTGGTTGGAGATCGTCAAAAGCTCCATTCAGACCACAACTTATTCCAGTTATTCCAATATGGTTAAACGCATTATTGCACCGTATTTCCGGGAACGCAGAATTACACTCAATGGGCTTCAAGCATCTGACATACAGGATTTTTACACAGAGCAGCTGAAAAGGGTGAAGCCGAACTCCGTCATCCATTACCATGCAAACATTCACAAGGCGCTGAAATATGCTGTAAAAACCGATTTAATTCAAACGAATCCAGCAGATAAAATTGAGCGCCCTAAGAAAAACCATTTTCGAGGCAGTTTTTATGACAGTGAGGAAATGAACCAGCTGTTTCAGGTGGTAAAAGGCACGCGGCTGGAACTGCCGGTTATGCTGGGTGCGTTCTATGGACTGCGCCGCAGCGAGGCCTTGGGCCTGCGCTGGGATGCCGTGGACTTTGAGCGCAGCACTATTGAGATCAAACACACAGTTACATCCTGCAATCTGGATGGCAAGCACGTCATTGTGGAATCAGACACGACGAAAACCAAATCCAGTCTGCGGACACTGCCGCTGGTGCCAATGTTTCGGACAAAGCTCTTAGCATTGAAAGAGGAGCAGGAAGAAAACCGACGTTTATGCGGGCGGTGTTATAACACGGATTATATCGGCTATCTTTGTGTCGATGAAATGGGAAATCTGATTAAACCGGGCTATGTGACAACCGCTTTCGTCCGACTGCTGGAAGTGAATGGTCTGCGTATGATTCGCTATCACGATTTAAGACACAGCTGTGCCAGTCTGCTGCTGGCCAACGGTGTCCCCATGAAACAGATTCAGGAATGGCTGGGACATAGCGATTTCTCCACCACGGCAAACATTTACGCTCATTTGGATTACAGCTCCAAGTTATCTTCCGCAGAAGCAATGCTGCAAGGGCTGAACATGGGTGAACAAGGTGCGAATCAATCGGCCCAAACCGCTGAAAATGAGCCATGCACCAATGAGCCAGCGCAATAAACCAAAAAGTTCTCTCCTATACGCAGGAGAGAACTCACAGAACCAAAGGGCAAAACAAAAAAGGTGTTCCCCAAAATTTGAGGAACACCAAGTCTTTTTGGCGGAGACGGTGGGATTCGAACCCACGGAACCGATTAAGGTTCAAACGATTTCGAGTCGTTCTCGTTATGACCGCTTCGATACGTCTCCATGTATATAGCATCTCAAACAGCTCAGATTTTGGAGAGAACTGTAGGAGAGAACTAACAATATTCAGTTACTGCAAATGCTCAGAAAAGCCAGAGAAATCAAGGTTCTATGGAATGCACTTCCATAGATCGAAGCTGATTTCGAGTCAGTCCCGTTATGACCACTTCGATACCGCTCCGTATATTTCTCACATCAGCTCACCAAAGAAATTGGAGAGAACAGATGGGGAGAACGAGTAAAATATGAAGTTGTGAAACCCCGAAAAACCCAGTAGTATCAAGGCTTTCCGAGAAGAGGCTTACGAAAAACGGTTTTAATTTCGAGTCAGGGCCGTTATGACCACTTCGATACCTGTCCTTATTTGCGCGTTTTATGCGCTTGCCGTGTTATTATAGCGGATTGGTCTGGAAAAATCAAGAGATATCTAATTCGCGGCACAATTATATTTTCTGTTTATTAATTTATATATTTCTCTTGACAAATTATATGTCGAGTTGTATTATAGACTCAAGATAGTCCGAAAGGAATGGTCGCATATGAAAAAGACACTATACAGCCTCATGCTCAACGACGAGGTCGTGCGGGAGGTCGATGCGCTGTCGCACCGGCTCGGCACAAACAGGTCGAACCTGATAAACCAGATACTCGCGGAGTATGTCAATTACACGACCCCGGAGCGGCGGATAAACGACGTTCTGTCCACGATACAGCAGCTTATGAGCCCCTCGCACGACCTTGTGCCGTTTTTCGCGCCCAACAGCTTCAGCATGTCGCTGAAAAGCTCGCTCGAATATAAATACCGCCCCACGGTAAAATATGAGGTCGAGCTCTTCCGCGGAGACGAGGAGTCTATAGGCGAGCTGTCCGTCATATTCAGGACGCAGTCCGCGGCGCTCATCGAGGCGATGACGGAGTTCTTCCGCCTCTGGAAAAGCATCGAGGACGCGCACCTGCACAGCCCGGGCGCCGGCGTTGACTACGCGCTGTACGAGGGCAAATTCGTGCGCAGCATCGCGGTACCCGACAGGGATTGCAGCGCCGAGGAGCTCGCAGGCGCGATATCCGAATACATCAAGCTCTTCGACAGACTGATGAAGAATTATTTCAACGGCAGGCTCGACGCGCACGAGGTCGAGGCGGCCTATTACTCCCATATGATCAATTCCGCGATCCATATCTGACGCGCGGGAAAGGAGAGGCATTATGAACGCTCAAAATTTCACTCAAAAAAGTCTTGAGGCCGTGCAGACGGCTCAATCCATGGCTCAGGAGAACCGCAACAGCTATATTACTCCCGAGCATATCCTCTATGCCCTTATCGACCAGGACGGCGGCCTCATCCCCTCGCTGTTCGGCAAGATGGGAGTGGACTGCAACACGATACTCGGCGAGCTGGACGCGGCCATAGCCGCGCTGCCGAAGGTAGGCAACCAATCTGAGGTCTACCTCTCCCCCGAGGCGAACCGCGCCCTCTCCGCGGCCGAGAAGGCCGCCAAAGCCATGGGCGACGAGTACGTCTCGGTGGAGCACCTGATGATAGGCGTCTTCGCCGCCGCGACCCCCGCCATAAAACGCATCTTCGCCGACCACGGCATTACCAAATCCGCCTTTTCGGCGGAGCTGGCCAAGGTCAAATCCGCGCCGGTCACCGGCGACAACCCGGAAAGCACCTACGACGCGCTGAACAAATACGGCACCGACCTCGTTAAGCGCGCCAAGGACAACGAGCTCGACCCCGTCATCGGCCGCGACGCCGAGATAAGAAACGTCATACGCATACTCTCGCGCAAGACGAAAAACAACCCCGTCCTGATAGGCGAGCCTGGCGTCGGCAAGACCGCCATCGCGGAGGGGCTCGCGCAGCGCATAGTGAGCGGCGACGTGCCGGAGGGGCTGAAGGACAAGACCATATTCTCCCTGGACATGGGCGCGCTCATTGCGGGCGCGAAGTACAGGGGCGAATTTGAGGAGCGGCTGAAGGCCGTGCTGGAGGAGATTCGCCGCTCAGAGGGCGGCATCATCCTCTTCATAGACGAGCTGCACACCATTGTCGGCGCGGGCAAGACCGAGGGCAGCATGGACGCGGGCAACCTGCTCAAGCCCATGCTGGCGCGAGGCGAGCTGCACTGCATAGGCGCGACGACGCTGGACGAATACCGCAAGTATATCGAGAAGGACGCGGCGCTCGAACGCCGGTTCCAGCCGGTGCAGGTGGACGAGCCGAGCGTGGAGGACACGATATCCATCCTGCGCGGGCTCAAGGAGCGCTACGAGGTCTACCACGGCGTGCGCATCCACGACAACGCGCTCGTCGCCGCGGCCACCCTCTCCAACCGCTACATCACCGACAGGTTCCTGCCCGACAAGGCCATAGACCTTGTGGACGAGGCCTGCGCGCTCATCCGCACGGAGATCGACTCCATGCCGGCGGAGCTGGACGATATAAGGCGCAAGATCATGCAGCTCGAGATAGAGGAGATGGCGCTCAAGAAGGAGGACGACCAGCTCAGCCGCGACAGGCTGGAAAAGCTGCGCAAGGAGCTCGCCGACCTCAAGGACAAATTCAACGCGATGAAATCCCGCTGGGAGGCGGAGAAGAGCAGCGTAGACCAGGTCAAGACGCTCAAGACCGAGATAGAGAAGGTCCACGCGGATATCGAGAACGCGCAGCGCCGCTATGAATACGAGACCGCGGCGAAGCTCAAATACTCCGACCTGCCCGCGCTTGAAAAGCAGCTGGCGGAGGCCGAGAAGCAGTCGGAGGACAAAAAGCAGAACACCATGGTGCACGACACCGTGACCGAGGAGGAGATCTCCGACATCGTCTCGAAATGGACCGGCATTCCCGTGTCGAAGCTCATGGAGGGCGAGCGCGAAAAGATCCTGCATCTGGACGAATACCTGCACAAGCGGGTCATCGGGCAGGACGAGGCCGTGCAGCGCGTTACGGAGGCCATACTCCGCTCCCGCGCCGGCATCGCCGACCCGAACCGGCCGATAGGCTCCTTCCTGTTCCTCGGGCCGACCGGCGTCGGCAAGACAGAGCTTGCGAAATCCCTCGCGGAGTGCCTGTTCGACGACGAGCACAACATCGTGCGCATCGACATGACCGAGTACATGGAGAAATTCTCCGTGTCGCGGCTGATAGGCGCGCCCCCGGGATACGTGGGCTACGACGAGGGCGGCCAGCTCACCGAAGCCGTGCGCCGCAAGCCGTACAGCGTGGTGCTGTTCGACGAGATAGAAAAGGCGCACCCGGACGTGTTCAACATCCTGCTGCAAATCCTCGACGACGGGCGCATAACCGACTCGCAGGGCAGGACGGTGGACTTCAAGAACACCATCATCATCCTGACCTCCAACCTCGGCAGCCAGTACCTGCTCGACGGCATCGGCAGCGACGGCAGCATCACGCCCGAGGCGCAGAAGGCCGTCATGGCCGAGCTGCACCGCTCGTTCAGACCGGAGTTTCTAAACCGGCTCGACGAGACCATCATGTTCCGTCCGCTCACCAGAGACGATCTGGAGGGCATTATCGACATCATGGTCGAGGGTCTGCGCGGAAGGCTCGCGGACAAGTCGCTCAAGCTCGAGATCACCGACGAGGCCAAGCGCCTTATCATCGAGCGCGGCTATGATCCGCTCTACGGCGCAAGACCGCTGCGCCGCTATTTGCAGAGCAGCGTCGAGACGCTGATAGCCCGCACGATACTCCGCGGCGACCTCTCCGCCGGCGCCACGATAACCGTGGACGTCGTCAACGGTGAGCTCGCGTGCAGATAAATGCAAAACAACAAGCAAAAATCCGCGCTGCATAAGCAGCGCGGATTTTTCAGACTGTAGACAAAGCCTCGCAGAGTTTTTCTCCCGCAGGAGAAAAAGAGTTTTAATAAAGTTTTCCGCGGCGGCGTGTATGTCGCGGAAAACACTTCTCGCGGAGTTTGTGTCGAAATGTCCGCCAAAGGCGGACGTTGAGGCGCAAAACGAAGCGCAGCCTCTTCGTTGGCAAAGTCAGTATGACTTTGCCCACGAATTAATCCGCGCTGCATATGCAGCGCGGATTTTTTCGGTTTGATCAGACCAGCTCGATGACCGCCACTTCCGCGGCGTCGCCGCGGCGGCAGCCGATGCGGGTGATGCGGGTGTAGCCGCCGGTGCGCTCTGCGTACTTGGGGGCTATCTCGTCGAACACCTTCTTGGCGACATCCTCGCGGGTGATAAAGCTGAGCGCCTGACGGTAAGCGTCGAGGTCCTTGGCTTTGCCAAGAGTTATCATTTTCTCGGCCAGGGGAGCGATCTCCTTTGCGCGGGTAACGGTGGTCTCCATACGACCCTTATCCAGGAAGTCAGTTACCTGCTGGCGGAGCATAGCCATACGCGGAGCGGTGGCCTTGCCGAGTTTTCTTGTTCCGGGCATAATTGCATTTCCTCCTTCTTGAGAACTTACTGGTTGTCGTCGTCGGCCAGAGACAGTCCCATCATGGTCAGCTTATGCTCAACCTCTTCGAGGGACTTGCGGCCGAGATTGCGAACCTTGATCATCTCGTCCTGCGTCTTATTGACCAGATCCGCAACAGTATTGATATTGGCGCGTTTGAGGCAGTTGAAGCTTCTCACGGACAGATCCAGCTCTTCTATGGTCATGTTGAGCATGGTATCCGGCTCCTGCTCGACCTTCTCGACGACGGTCGAGTTGTTGCCGATAGTGTCGGACAGGTCGGTGAAAAGGGTGAAGTGGTCGCATAGGATCTTCGCCCCGAGGGACAGCGCGTCGCGGGCCGTCATGGTCTTGTCCGTCCAGACCTCTATGGTGAGCTTGTCAAAGTCGGTCTGATTGCCCACGCGGGTATTCTCGACCGTATAATTGACCTTCAGCACGGGGGTATAGATGGAATCGACCGGGATGGTCCCGATAGCCATCTGATGGTTCTTGTTCTTCTCGGCCGAAACATAGCCGCGGCCGTGGTCAAGCACGAGCTCCATGTTGAGCGCGCCGTCGGGCCCGAGGGTCGCGATGGGCTGCTCGGGATTGAGTATCTCGACCTCCGCGTCCGCCTTGATATCGCCGGCAGTGACAAGTCCCTCGCCGGAGGTCTCTATATAGACGGTCTTGGGGCCGGTGCTGTGGAGGCGGGCGATGATGCTCTTGACGTTAAGAACGATCTCCGTCACGTCTTCCTTGACGCCGGGAATGGTCGAAAACTCGTGCTGGACACCTGCGATCTTGATGCTGGTGCAGGCCGTGCCGGGAAGAGATGACAGGAGTACCCTGCGAAGAGAGTTACCAAGTGTTGTGCCGTAGCCGCGCTCCAGAGGCTCAATGATGTATTTGCCGTATGAGCTGTCTGCGGGAGTTTCGATGCACTCTATACGCGGCTTTTTAATTTCGATCATATAGTTATATAACCCTCCTTTTTAGTCTTGCGCTCGAGTAAGCGCCTTTCGGTGATTCAGCTTACCAATTTGAGGGTGTCTTTATTACTTGGAGTACAACTCGACGATAAGGTGCTCCTCGATGGGCAGGTCGATGTCGTCTCTTGCCGGCAGGGCAGTGACCTTGGCCATCATGTTGTTAGCGTCATACTCAAGCCACTTGGGCGACGGACGGAATGCATTTGCCTCAATATTAGCTTTTATCTTATCAATACCGCGGCTGCTCTCCTTGAGGGAAATTATCATGCCGGGCTTTACCTGATAGCTGGGGATGTTGACCTTGCGGCCGTTGACGGTGATGTGGCCGTGGCAGACCATCTGGCGAGCCTCCGCGCGGCTCATCGCGAAGCCGAGACGGTACACGACGTTGTCGAGGCGGCACTCAAGGATGGACAGGAGGTTCTCACCGGTCTGGCCGGGGCGGCGATCCGCGATCTCAAAGTAGCCGCGGAACTGGCTCTCAAGAACGCCGTAGAACTTCTTGGCCTTCTGCTTCTCGCGGAGCTGCTGGCCGTACTCGGAGTTCTTGGTGCGACCCTGGCCGTGCTGGCCGGGCGCGAATGCGCGGCTGTTCATGGCGCATTTGTCGGTATAGCAGCGGTCGCCCTTCAGGAAGAGCTTCTGGCCCTCTCTGCGGCACTGGCGGCAAACTGCCTCAGTATATCTTGCCATATTCGTTTACCTCCTTCAATTAGACACGGCGACGTTTCGGAGGACGGCAGCCATTGTGAGGAATGGGGGTAACGTCCTTGATCATCGTAACTTCGAGACCGGCGGTCTGTAGGGCGCGGATAGCGGCCTCGCGTCCCGAGCCGGGTCCCTTGACGAACACTTCGACTGTCTTCAGGCCGTGCTCCATGGCCGCCTTTGCGGCGGTCTCGGCCGCGGTCTGAGCGGCAAAGGGGGTAGACTTCTTGCTGCCACGGAAGCCAAGTCCACCGGCGGAAGCCCAGGACAGAGCGTTGCCCTGAGTGTCGGTGATGGTGACCATGGTGTTATTGAAGGAGGAGCTGATATGAACCTGGCCCTTTTCAATGTTCTTGCGCTCTCTTCTGCGTGTTCTGACTACTTTTTTCTTAGCGTTTGCGTTTGCTGCCATTTTTCATATCCCTCCCTTACTTTTTCTTGTTCGCCATGGTGCGTTTCGGACCCTTGCGCGTGCGCGCGTTGGTCTTGGTTCTCTGGCCGTGCACGGGAAGTCCGCGGCGATGGCGCATTCCGCGGTAGCAGCCGATCTCGGTCAGGCGCTTGATGTCAAGCGCGGTGCGGCGGCGCAGGTCGCCCTCAACTATAAAGTTGTGGTCGATGCACTCACGCAGCTTTGCCTCATCCTCATCGGTGAGGTCCTTAACTCTGGTGTCGGGGTTGACTCCCGTCATTGCGAGAATCTTTGTTGCGCTGGTTCTGCCGATACCATAGACATAGGTGAGACCGATCTCGATCCTCTTGTCCTTGGGCAGGTCAACGCCGGCTATACGTGCCATATTATACGATCATCCTTTCGATAATTTTCCGCATCTGCGGTACAGGGGCTTATTCCCGCCGGAGGGAGTCCCTGTTCCATGCGGGAGACTGCGTTCGTCGCAGCCGGGCTATATGGACAGGCTTTAAACCCTGTCGCATGTAAAATAATTGCGCTGCTCAACCCTGACGCTGTTTGTGCTTGGGGTTTTCGCAGATGACCATGACTCTGCCCTTGCGCTTGATTATCTTGCACTTTTCGCACATGGGTTTCACGGAAGGTCTTACTTTCATTTGTTTTACCTCCTACTTGCTTCTCCAGGTTATCCTGCCGCGGGTGACGTCGTATGGGGACATCTGCACCGTGACCTTGTCGCCCGGAAGTATCCTGATAAAATTCATCCGGAGTTTGCCGGAAATATGCGCCAGAATGATGTGGCCGTTGCCGATATCCACCTGGAACATGGTATTGGGCAGGGATTCTACTACCGTGCCCTCGAGTTCGATTACATCGTCTTTTGCCAAAGTAAATTTCCTCCAAAGTCGGTGTGACGTTTAGTTGTCAAATATCCCCTGCCATCGTGAGTATCTCCGGCTCGCCGTCTGTTATCAGGATGGTGTTCTCGTAGTGGGCGGAGAGCGAGCCGTCTGCGGTCACGACCGTCCAGCCGTTGTCGAGCTGCCTGATATCATAGCCGCCGACGTTTACCATCGGCTCAACGGCTATCGTCATGCCCTTTTCAAGGCGCGGGTCCGGCCTGCGGCCGAAGCCGTGCTCATGCCGGTCCACCCTGTAATTCGGCACCTCGGGCGCCTCGTGGAGCTGATGCCCCACGCCGTGCCCCACATAGTCGCGCACAACGGAAAAACCGTGGCCCTCCACATATTCCTGCACGGCCGCGCCGATATCGGAGATACGGTAACCCTCCCGGGCGAACCTGATGCCCTCGAAAAAGCTCTGTCTCGTTACCTCGATAAGCTTCTTCGCCTCATCGCTGATCTCGCCGCAGGGGAAGGTCCCCGCGCAGTCTCCGACAAAGCCCTTAAATGTGGCGCCCACGTCCAGCGACACAATGTCGCCGTCGCGGATGACCCTTTTGCCGGGGATACCGTGTATGATCTCATCGTTTACGGAGACACAGGCGCTCGCCGGAAATCCCGAATAATCGAGAAAAGTGGGATACGCGCCGGACTTCACGATAAATTCATGCACATATTTGTCTATCTGCTTTGTGGTCACGCCTGAAGCAACCGCCTGCCGCGCAACGGTGCGCGCGCCGGCTGCCAGTTTTCCAGCCTGACGCATCAGGTCTATCTCTCTTGGGGACTTAATAAAAATGCGTTCCGACATTTTCAGAGCCCCAGGACTTTCCTAATCTCCGCCGTAGTGGCTTCGATGCTCGGCTGGTTATCCACAGATCTGAGCTTAGCGCGGCGGGCATAAAAGTCCTTGAGCGGCTCGGTCTCTCTGTGGTAGGTTTCGAGACGGGCTTTGACCGTCTCGGGCGCGTCATCCTTGCGGACGGTCAGCTCGCCGCCGCAGAAGTCGCACACGCCTTCTTTTTTCGGAGGATTTGAGACGATATGGAAGGTCTGGCTGCAATTTTTGCAGGTCCTGCGGCCGGACATACGCTCGACGATGACCGCGTCCTCTATCTCGATGGACAGAGCGTAGTCAACGGCGATCCCCATCTCCTCCATGGCTTCCGCCTGGGGGATGGTGCGGGGCACGCCGTCGAGGATATAACCGCCGGCACAGTCGGGCTGAGCCAGACGCTCCTGAATGATGCCTATTATGACCTCATCCGGAACAAGCCTTCCGGCATCCACATATTCTTTTGCCCTGACACCCACGGGCGAGCCGTTTTTCATGGCCGCCCGCAGGATGTTGCCGGTGGAGATGGTGGGGATAGAGAGCAGTCTGCTCAGAATCTCAGCCTGAGTACCTTTACCCGCGCCGGGGGCGCCTAAAAGTATTAGCCTCATATGCAACTCCTTGTTTTCAGTTAAGGAAACCCTTGTAGTTGCGCATAAGCATCTGTGCCTCAAGAGCACGGACGGTCTCAAGCGCAACGCCGACAACAATTATGATCGAGGTGCCGCCCAGCGATATGCCCGTAAGAGAGGAGGCGTTGCTGAAATGCGAGACCAGAATCGGAACGCAGGCGATGATGCCCAGATAGATGGCGCCAAACAGAGTGATCTTGTTGAGCACCTTCTGGATAAACTCGCTCGTCGGCTTGCCCGGACGGAAGCCCGGGATATAACCGCCGTTCTTCTTGAGGTTGTTGGCGACCTCGATGGGGTTGAACTGGATGGTAGAGTAGAAGTATGCGAAGAACAGTATCAGCAGGAAATAGATCACGGCATAGGTGATGGAGGTGGTGTCGAAGGCCTTCATAAACCAGCTGTCCGAGCTGCTGCCGGTGAACGCCGCGATGGTGGCGGGCAGGGAGGCTATGGACTGGGCGAAGATTATGGGCATGACGCCGGACATGTTCACCTTCATGGGCAGATGCGTGCTCTGTCCGCCGTACATCTTGCGGCCGACGACGCGCTTGGCGTACTGGACCGGTATCCTGCGCTCTGCGTCGTTGACGAACACTATGAGCACGATGATGGCCAGAGCGCCGAGGAACACCAGCACAGCCAGCCACCAGGCCAGAGAGCCGCTGATGACGTTGCGAACGGTCGTGACGATGCTGGTGGGCAGGCGGGAGATGATGCTCGCAAACAGGATGATGGAGATGCCGTTGCCGATACCGAACTCGGTGATCTGCTCGCCGAGCCACATGATGAGCGCCGAGCCGGAGGTGAAGGTCAGTACGATGACGATCGCCGCGAAGACGCTGTTCTGGGCGCTGGCGTCAAGCAGGCTGTTGCTCTTCATGAGCATATAGTAGGCAAAGCCCATGAGCAGGCCGATGCCGACCGTGGCATAGCGGGTGATGGCCGCGATCTTCTTCTTGCCCTCCTCGCCCTCGTCCTTGCTCAGGCGCTCCAGCGCGGGAATGGCGATGCACAGGAGCTGGATGATGATGGAGGCGTTGATGTAGGGCTGGATGGAGAGCGCGAAGATGGTCGCGGAGGAGAACGCGCCGCCGGACATGACGTTGTACAGGCCCAGGACGGTGTTCTGCAGCTGGGTGAAATAATACTGGAGCGCAGCGACGTTGACGTACGGGACAGGAATGGCGTTGCCAAGACGGTAAAGCAAAACTATGAGAAGCGTGAAGAGAATCTTTCTGCGTATCTCTTCAATCTTCCACGCGTTACGCAATGTCTGCAGCACTTATACCACCTCTGCCTTTCCGCCAGCCGCTTCGATTTTCTCTTTCGCGGTGTCGGAGAAAGCAGCGGCCTGAACAGTCAGCTTCTTGGTAACTTCACCATTGCCGAGTATTTTGACGCCATATTTGCACTTGGAGAGGATGCCGGCGGCAAGCAGCGCCTGCGCGTCCACAACGGAGCCGTCCTCGAACTTGTCGAGAACCGCGACGTTGACGAATTCCAGAGGCTTGGCAAAAATGTTGTTGAAGCCTCTCTTGGGGATACGGCGCGCCAGAGGCATCTGGCCGCCTTCAAAACCGATACGGGTACCGCCGCCGCTGCGGGCCTTCTGGCCCTTGTGGCCGCGGCCGGCAGTCTTGCCGTTGCCTGTGGCGTGGCCTCTGCCCTTGCGCTTATCGACGTGGGTGGAGCCGGCGACGGGAGAAAGTTCGTGAATATACATTCTCTTGCCCTCCTTATTCTTCTGTTACCTTGAGCAGATAGCCGATCTTGGCGATCTTGCCGCGGGTCTGGGGATTGTCGGGCTGTACGGTCTCGTTGCCGATCTTGTGCAGGCCGAGGGAATAGGCAGTGGCTATGTGGCTGTCCATTCTGCCAAACAGGCTCTTTACGAGCTTAATTCTAAGATTTGCCATCTTTCGTCCTCCTTAACCCTGAATTTCTTCAGGAGTCTTGCCTCTGACAGCGGCGACCTGGGCTGCGTCGCGCAGAGACTTGAGGCCTTCCATAGTGGCGGCGACAACGTTCGCGGGATTATTGGTGCGCAGGCACTTTGTACGGATGTTGCGTATGCCGGCCGCCTCTACCACAGCGCGGACTGCGCCGCCGGCGATGACGCCGGTGCCGTCGGGCGCGGGCTTGAGGAGAACGCGGCCTGCGCCGAATTCGCCGATGACCTCATGAGGAATGGTGGTCCCGCTGAGGGTGACCTTGCAGATATTCTTCTTGGCGTCCTCAAGACCCTTGCGGATCGCCTCGGAGACCTCGTTCGCCTTGCCCATGCCGAAGCCGACGCGACCCTTGCCGTCGCCGACGACGCAGAGCGCCGAGAACTTCGCAACACGGCCGCCCTTGACGGTCTTGCTGACGCGGTTGAGGGAAACTACTTTCTCGATGAACTCGGAAGGAGCCTCGTCTCTGCGGCGGTCTCTTCTGTCATTGTTATAAGCCATGTAAGTTTCTCCCCTCCCTTAGAATTTCAGGCCGCCCTCGCGGGCGCCCTCAGCCAATGCCTTGACACGGCCGTGGTAGATATAACCGCCGCGGTCGAACACGACATCCTCGATGCCCTTCTGCAGAGCGCGCTCCGCCAGAACTGCACCGACCTTCTTGGCGGCCTCGCTGTTGCCGCCCTTGCCTTCAAACGCCTTCTCGACGGTGGATGCGGAAACGAGCGTGCCGCCGGCCACATCGTCGATTATCTGGGCGTAGATATTGTTCTCGCTGCGGAATACGCAAAGACGGGGTCTCTCGGCGGTGCCGGAGATCTTACCGCGTACTCTGCTGTGGCGCTTAATGCGCTGTCCTCTGGTATCAGGTCTTTTAATCATTCAGGCACACCTCCGTTTACTTAGCGCCGGTCTTGCCTTCTTTGCGGCGGACGACTTCGTAGTCATACTTGATCCCCTTGCCCTTGTACGGCTCGGGAGGTCTCTTACCACGAATTTCCGCTGCATACTGGCCGACCTTCTGCTTGTCGATACCCTTGACGACGATATGGTTGGCGTCGGGGACGTCTATCTGGATGTCCTCGGTCTCCGGGACGATGACCTGGTGGGAATACCCCAGGTTCATGACCAGATTCTTGCCGTCCTTCGCCGCGCGATAGCCGACGCCGTTTATCTCCAGCTTCTTCTCGAAGCCGTGAGTGACGCCGACGACCATGTTGTTCACCAGCGTTCTGGTGAGACCGTGGAGCGAACGGTTGTCCTTGGTATCGTCGGGACGGGTCACATGGATAACGCCTGCGTCAACGGTGATGCCCATCTGAGGGACGAGCTTGCTGTGCAGGGTACCCTTCGGGCCTTTTACAGTGACGTTGTTGTGCTCGTCGATCTTGACCTCGACACCTGCGGGCACAGTTATGGGTTCTCTTCCTATTCTAGACATTCTCCTGCCTCCTTACCATACGAACGCAAGGACTTCGCCGCCGACCTTCTCTTTGCGAGCCTGCTTGTCGGTCATGATGCCCTTGGATGTGGAGATTATGGCTATGCCCAGTCCCTTGAGGACGCGGGGCAGCTCGTCAGCGCCGGCGTACACGCGCAGGCCGGGCTTGCTGACACGGCGGAGACCCTGAATAGCCTTTTCCTTACCGGGGAGATACTTGAGGGTAACGCGGATAACGCCCTGGGTGCCGTCGTCGATGACCTGATAATTCTTGATGTAGCCCTCGGCGAGAAGAATGTCGGCAATGGCCTTCTTCATCTTGGAAGAGGGAACATCGACGGTCTCATGCTTCGCGGTGCCGGCGTTGCGGATACGGGTCAGCATGTCTGCAATGGGGTCTGTGATCTGCATAAAAATTTCCTCCTGTTTTAGAGTTACCGCTCTCGCGGTTTCGGCGGCGAGGTTCCATGCCAATACCTGATTGGCCATGGCCTTTCGCCATCCTGCCGGCCTTTCGGCCATATTTGCAGGCGGGAGTGATCGGCTCCCGCCGACAAAGCTTTCGTTCCGCGCCCTCGCGCCGGCCGCCCTCCTCTGTTCATTCCTGCCGCAGCGCTGTGGCAAGCACAGCGCGCGTTTTTCAGGCTTCACAGGAGTGAGCCCCGAATGCGTCGCGGGCGCGCTGATTTTTCACGGGACGCTCTCGAAGAGGCGACGCTGTACTTACAGCACAGCGAGCCGACGAGAGGAGGCGTTGCGGAAAATCAGAAGCTCGCCTTGCGCACGCCGGGGATCTGACCCTTGTAGGCCAGCTCGCGGAAGCAGATACGGCAAATGCCGTAGTTGCGCAGGTATGCGTGGGGACGGCCGCAGATCTTGCAGCGGTTGTACTGCCGGGTGGAGAACTTGGCAGGAGCCTGCTGCTTGAGAATCATGGATTTCTTTGCCATTCTTATTTCTCCTCCTTAACCCACGAAGGGGGCGCCCATGAGCTTGAGCAGCTCGCGTGCCTCTTCGTCAGTCTGAGCGGTAGTGGTGATCGCGATGTTCATACCGCGCAGCTTCTCGATCTTGTCATACTCGATTTCGGGGAAGATGATCTGCTCCTTCAGACCGAGGCTGTAGTTGCCGCGGCCGTCGAAGGCGTCTGCTGAGATGCCGCGGAAGTCGCGGACACGGGGCAGAGCCACGTTGAGCAGACGGTCCAGGAACTCCCACATGCGGTCCTGGCGGAGAGTGACCTTCACGCCGACCTTCATGCCCTCGCGGAGCTTGAAGTTCGCGACGGACTTCTTCGCCACGGTGGCCACAGCGTGCTGGCCGGTGATGGCGGAGATATCCTTGACGACGGCGTCGAGAGCCTTCGCGTTATCCTTGCAGTCGCCGCAGCCGACAGATACTACTACCTTCTCGATGCGGGGGATCTGCATGGTGGACTTGTACTGGAACTTCTCCATCAGAGCAGGAGCAACTTCCTCAAGATACTTCTTCTTCATTCTTGTCATAGTAAGTTATCTCCTTTCTCAGATTACTGCGCCGCACTTTTTGCAGACGCGGACCTTTTTGTCCCCGTCCAGCTTGTGCGCGACGCGGGTCCCCTTGCCGCACTTGGGGCAGACGAGCTGCACCTTGGATGCGTATATGGGGGTCTCGACCTTGATGATGCCGCCCTCCTGACCCTGCTGCTTGGGCTTCTGGTGCTTGGTGGCGACGTTGACGCCCTCGACAGTGACCTTCATTGCCTTGGGGTCTGCAATCAGGACCTTGCCCTGCTTGCCCTTGTCCTTGCCGGACAGAACGATGACTTTATCGTCTTTCTTAATGTTCATTCTCTGTGCCCTCCATTAAATCACTTCGGGAGCCAGGGACAGGATCTTCATGTATTCCTTGTCACGGAGCTCACGGGCGACGGGTCCAAAGATACGAGTGCCGCGGGGATTCTTATCACCGGTATTGATAAGCACTGCCGCGTTCTCGTCGAAACGGACATAGGTGCCGTCGGCACGGCGGACGGGCTTGACGGTACGCACGATGACGGCCTTTACGACGTCACCCTTCTTAACGGTACCGCCGGGCGCGACCTTGCGGACGGAACAGACGATCACGTCACCGATGCTTGCATATTTGCGCTTGGAACCGCCAAGCACGCGGATGCACTTGAGTTCTTTGGCGCCGGTATTGTCGGCGACCTTCAGATAACTTTCCTGCTGTATCATTACGGCGCCTCCTTACTTAGCCTTTTCTACGATCTCGACCACGCGCCATCTCTTGTCCTTGGACAGGGGGCGGGTCTCCATCACGCGGACGATATCGCCCATGCCGCACTCGTTGTTCTCGTCGTGCGCCTTCAGACGGTAGGTCCGGCCTATGATCTTCTTATAAGTCTTGTGGGCAACGCGGTCCTCAACGATGACGACCACAGTCTTGTCCATCTTGTCGGAAACGACCTTGCCTACGCGGGTCTTACGGGAAGTAGTTCTTTCTTCGTTCATTATTCCTTACCTCCTCAGTTCTGCTTCTCGCGCAGTACTGTCTTAACGCGAGCGATGTCACGGCGCACGGCAGAGATCTTGGTGGGGTTATCAAGATGATTGGTGGCATGCTGCATACGAAGCATGAAGAGATCCTTTTTGAGGTCGCCCAGCTTGCCCTCGAGCTCGCTGACGGACATGGAGCGTATTTCGTTTGCCTTCATCTTATTCACCACCGTTCTCAGACTCGGTGCCCTTCGCGACTATTTTGGTCTTGATGGGCAGTTTGTGGCTGGCAAGGCGGAGAGCCTCGCGAGCGTCGTCTTCGCTGACGCCTGCGATCTCAAACATCACTCTGCCGGGCTTAACGACGGAGACCCAGTACTCAGGAGAGCCTTTACCGGAACCCATACGGGTCTCGGCGGGCTTGGTGGTAACGGGCTTGTCGGGGAAGATCTTGATCCATACCTGACCGCCGCGCTTGGTGTAGCGGGTCATCGCGATACGGGCCGCCTCGATCTGGTTGGAGGTAATCCAGCCGGGCTCAAGAGCCGTCAGACCGAATTCACCGTAGGTAACAACGTTGCCGCGGGTAGCTTTGCCCTTCATGCGGCCGCGCTGCACCTTGCGGTACTTTACTCTCTTAGGCATTAACATCAGTTGTTGCCTCCTTCCTTTGCAGGAGCCGCGGGACGGGGGGTGCGATTGTAGCCCTGGCCGCCCTGGCTGCCCTGGCCGGCAGGTCTGCTGTAGCCGCCCTGGCCGCTCTGGCCTGCGGGTCTGCTGTAGCCGCCCTGGCCGCCCTGGCCTGCGGGTCTGCTGTAGCCGCCCTGGCCGCCCTGGCCTGCGGGTCTGCTGTAGCCGCCCTGACCGCCCTGGCCGCCGCGGTTGTAGCCGCCCTGACCGCGGTTGTCGCGGTTGTATCCGCCCTGACGGCGGTCGTCGCCGCGGCGGTCGTCTCTGCGACGGCGCTCTCCGGCGGGCTTTGAAAGATCCATTGTGCGCGGGGTGGTGCGAAGCGTCTGAGAGAGAACCTCGCCCTTGTATATCCAGACCTTGACGCCGATGCGGCCGTAGGTCGTGTTGGCCTCGGCAAAGCCGTAGTCGATGTCGGCACGGATGGTCTGAAGAGGAATGGTGCCCTCGTGATAGCACTCGCTTCTCGCTATTTCAGCGCCGCCCAGGCGGCCGCCGCACTTGACCTTGATACCGCGCGCGCCCATTCTCATGGCGCGGCCCATTGCGTTCTTCATCGCGCGGCGGAAGCCTATGCGCTTTTCGAGCTGCTGGGCGATATTCTCAGCGACGAGCTGAGCGTTGGTATCGGGGGTGCGAACCTCGACGATGGAGAGCGCCACCGGCTTGCCGATGAGCTTCTCTACCTCGAGGCGGATGCGCTCTATCTCCTGCCCGTTCTTGCCGATGACGACACCGGGTCTGGAGCAGTGGATATATACGCGGACCTTGGCTGAATCGCGCTCTATCTCAATGGTGGGAACACCGGCGGAATAGAGGGTCTTCTTAAGATATTTGCGGATCTTGTAGTCTTCGACGATCAGGTCGCCGACCTTGTCTTCTCTCGCATACCATCTGGAATCCCAGTCCTTGATGACTCCCACGCGCATGCCGTGAGGATTAACTTTCTGTCCCATAATTCTGCCTCCTTCCCTTATTCTTTTTCAGCCACAGCGATCATGATGTGGCTGGTGCGTTTGTTGATACGGAACATGCGGCCCTGTGCTCTGGGCATGCCCCTCTTGAGGATGGGGCCGGCGCCGGCGAAGGTCTCGCAGACGTAGAGCTTCTCGGGGTCCATCTCAAAGTTGTTTTCGGCGTTGGCCATGGCGCTCTTGAGCACCTTGACCATCAGCTCGCAGCCGGCCTTGGGCGTGTTCTCCATGAGAGCCATGGCGACCTTGGCGTTCTTGCCGCGGATCATGTTGCAGATGATCTCAACCTTGCGGGGAGAAATACGGGCGTATTTGTGCTCCGCACGGGCAATTTTCTTTTCGTCCATTCTCTCTCCTCCTTACTTGGCCGCGGCCGTCTTGCTTCCGGAGTGACCGCGGAAGGTGCGGGTCGGGGCGAACTCGCCCAGCTTATGCCCGACCATATCCTCGGTGACGTACACGGGAACGTGACGGCGGCCGTCATGGACAGCGATGGTGTGTCCGACGAAGGACGGGAAAATAGTAGACGAACGGGACCAGGTCTTAATGACCTGCTTTGCGCTCTTCTGGTTCAATTCATTGACTCTCTTCAGCAGCTCGGGAGCGGCGAAGGGGCCCTTTTTAACACTTCTGCTCATTAACTATTCCCTCCTTACTTCGCGTTGCGGCGCTTGACTATGAACTTATCGGTGCGGTTCTTAGTCTTGCGGGTCTTGTAACCGAGCGTGGGCTTGCCCCAGGGGGTAACAGGGCCGGGACGGCCGACAGGGGCTTTGCCTTCGCCACCGCCGTGGGGGTGGTCGCAGGGGTTCATGACGGAGCCGCGAACCGTGGGGCGAACGCCCATGTGGCGTTTGCGGCCGGCCTTGCCGATGTGAACGTTGGCGTGGTCGATATTGCCGACCTGACCGATGGTCGCATAGCAGTCCATGCGGATCTTGCGGAACTCGCCCGAGGGCAGGCGGATGGTCGCCATGCCGTTTTCCTTCGCCATCAGCTGAGCCGCGACGCCCGCGCTGCGCACGAGCTGGGCGCCCTTGCCGGGGTAGAGCTCGATGTTGTGGATAACGGTGCCGACGGGGATGTTGGCCAGAGGAAGCGCGTTGCCGGGCTTGATGTCCGCCGCGGCGGAGGCCACGACCACGTCGCCCGCGGCAAGGCCGACGGGAGAGAGGATGTAGCGGCGCTCGCCGTCTTCATACTCGCACAGGGCGATGAGGGCGCTGCGGTTGGGGTCGTACTCGGTACGGACAACCTTGGCGCTCATCTCGAGCTTGCTGCGCTTGAAGTCGATGACGCGGTACTTCTGGCGGTTGCCGCCGCCCTGATGGCGGACGGTGATGCGGCCGTAGTTATTGCGGCCGGAATTCTTCTTGAGAACCTCGGTGAGGCCCTTCTCAGGCTTGACATGCTTCTCGACTCCGTCAAATCCGGAGACAGTCATCTGTCTTCTGGCAGGAGTGGTAGGTCTGTAAGTTTTAATAGCCATTCTTCATTTCTCCTTATGCCATGCCTTCAAAGAGCTCAATGCTCTTGGAGTCCGCACTGAGCTTCACGACAGCCTTTTTCCAGGAGGCGGTCTTTCCCATGGGGTAGGCGCCGGTACGCTTTTCCCTGCTGCGGACGTGGAGCGTTGTGACCTTGATCACGGTGACGCCGAAGATCTCCTCGACGGCCTTCTTGATCTCGATCTTGTTGGCGTCCCTGGCGACCTCGAACGCGTACTTCTTGATGTCCAGGTCCTCTGTGGACTGCTCGGTGATGATAGGACGAATGATGACGTCATATGCAGTCTTCATCAGGCGTACACCTCCTCTATCTTGGCAAGCGCGGCCTTATCGACTATCAGCTTGCCGCCGGTGAGTATCATATAGGGGCTGAGGATGTTGGCGATGGTGGTGGTGACGCCGGCGATATTGCGGGCGGACTTGACGACCTTCTCGTCCACATTCTCGGTGACGACGAGAGCCTTGCCCTCTACGCCGAGCTTGCCGAGGAAGCTCTGGAAAACCTTGGTCTTGATCTCCTCGACCTTCAGTCCGTCGATAACGATTATCTCGTTGTCGGCCGCCTTGGCGGACAGAGCGGACTTGAGGGCGATGCGCCTGACCTTCTTATTGAGGGTGTAGCTGTAGTCGCGGGGCTTGGGAGCGAAGGCTACGCCGCCGTGATACCACACGGGGGAGCCTGCGTAACCCGCGCGGGCGCGGCCGGTGCCCTTCTGGCGCCAGGGTTTTCTGGTGGTAAAGGAAACTTCGCCCTTGGTGAGAGCGCTCTGGGTGCCCTGACGGCAGTTGGCCAGATGGTTCTTGACGGAATCATGCAGGACGCTCTTGTTCGGCTCGACGCCGAATATGGCCTCGGAGAGCTCGATCTCACCGATCTTCTCGCCTGCCATATTAAATACGTTTGCTTTAGGCATTTATGCTGCTCTCCTTTCTTTACTTGGTACGCGCGGAAGCCTTCTGCGGGTTTATGCGCGCGGAAGCCTTCTGCGGATTGGCGTTGGTGGAAGCGGTCTCCGCCTTCTTGACGGGCTGGGTCTTGACGGTGTTCTTAATATAGACGATGCTGCCCTTGGGGCCGGGAACGGCGCCGCGGATAGCGATCAAATTCAGCTCGGCGTTGACCTTGACGATGTCGAGGTTCTGCACGGTGACCTGATCCACGCCCATGTGGCCCGCCTGCCTCTTGCCCGGAAAAATACGGGAGGGGTCGGTGCTGGAGCCCATGGAGCCGGCGTGCCGGTGAACGGGGCCGCCGCCGTGGCTGGTGGGGGTGCGGCCCTGGCCGTAGCGCTTTATGACGCCGGCGTAGCCCTTGCCCTTGCTGATACCGGTGACATCTACCTTGTCGCCCTCGGCGAACATGTCGGCCTTAATGACGTCTCCGACTTCCATCTTTACGCTGTCCTCAAGGCGAAACTCCTTGAGGTGCTTTACCGGCGCTACGCCGGCCTTTTTCAGGTGCCCCTGCTCGGGCTGGGTGAGCTTCTTTTCGGCGACCTCGCCGTAGCCGAACTGGACGGCTTCATAGCCTTCCTTTTCTCTGGTCATCTTCTGCACGACCACGCAGGGGCCGGCTTCGATGACGGTGACGGGAATGACCTTACCGGCCTCGTCGAAGATCTGCGTCATGCCGACCTTCTTGCCGATGATGGCTTTCTTCATATTATTTCCTCCTTACGGTTATTGGTTGCCTCGCATGGTCCGCGGCGAAGCCGCGTTCGGAGGCTGGCAACTTAACCCGTCCGCATTCGCAAGCTGCGGACAATGGGTCGTTTACTGATTTGTGATGCTGCGCTCGGGTCTGGCTCAGAGCTTGATCTCGATCTCCACGCCGGCGGGGACTTCAAGGTTCATAAGAGCCTCGACGGTCTTCTGGGTGGGGTTCATGATGTCGATGAGGCGCTTGTGGGTGCGGCGCTCGAACTGCTCGCGGCTGTCCTTATATTTGTGGACGGCGCGCAGGATGGTGACGATCTCCGTCCTGGTGGGCAGGGGGATGGGGCCGGACACCTTGGCGTCCGTACGCTTGGCTGCCTCGACGATGGTCTCCGCGGCCTTGTCGATGAGCTGGTGATCGTAAGCCTTGAGGCGGATGCGGATCATGTTCTTGTTTGTGCTTGCCATGTGCTTTTCTCCTTTTTCGTACGTTTTTCTTCGGCGGCATTGGCTCCGCCATTTACTATGCGTACGGATGAGGCTTTTTCCTGTACACACAACCGTGCGTATCAGACCACGCCCGAAAAACAAACCGGCCTTCCAGCCGGTAAGCCCTCCGTTCGCGCGATATACGCGTGTACCGGTAAGCTTCAGCCGCCCGATTGCGCACCGGATAAGAACCCGGCGCCGGACATACTCCACGGAAGTTACCTCATCTCTGAGCAATCTCCCGCTTCATCGCATAATACGCCCATGCTCACGCACGCGCGCTCAACTAATATACCAAGATGCGCGCCCCGTGTCAAGAGAAATTTCAAAAAACGAAAAAATTTTCCGGCCACCGCCCGACATGCGGAAGACTCAGGCCGCCGCGGCCGGTTTCCGGGGCGGGCGGTCTGAGTCTCCTCCGTATTTATAACACGGCCGCGGTGTTATTTTGAAGGCTTGCGAGGGAACACATCGTAATAAAAGCCGAGCAGCATACCGCTCATCAGGTAAAAAAACAGCGGCCTGATATCGGTTGCCGTAAAAAGATTGGCCTCAAACATGCTGTAGAGCAAGGAGCCCGCGACCGGTAGCACCAAAACCTTTGCCGAAATTTCAGCCGGCTCGGCGGCGGAGAAAAAGAGCCTTATTGCCTTTACCACGAGCAGGAGGCACAGCGCCAGTATTGCGAGCAGACCCGGGATCCCCGTAAGTATGAGCACCTGGATGAGAAAATTATGGAAGTGGGGCTGGGACCTTGTCAAGACCTCGTCCAGCACCGTCATCGAATCCTTGACCAGGCAGCCTTTGAGCAGGATAGACGGGTTCCTTTGGATGGTGGTGATTGCCGCGCCGTATATTTCCATCCTGCCGGAGGAGAAGGAGTTGAGGTCTCCGTTCCAGCCGCGCGGGTCTACGTATGCCTCCGCGGGCTCCTCCTCTGCCGCGGCCTCCGCCGCAGCCGGCTCGGCGGTCTGAACGGGCGCGGCGCTTTCCGGCGCCTCAGCTGCGAGAACGGCATCGGAGACATGTCCGAGCCCGTTCGCCACAAGGTCGAAGCTTTTATATGTCAGCGGCGCGGCGGCCGCAAAAACAGCCGCCAAAAGCAGCGCCTGAACGGTTCTCTTCTTTATTTTGACATACTCAAGCACGAGCAGCACCGCCAGCAGCGCAATGCAGAAGGAGACGGAGAGCTTCACGCTTCTTGTATATGTAATGGCAATCACCGAAAAATCCACCAGCGCGGACAGGACTATGGGAACGCGCCACAGCTTTTTCCGGCAGGCAAAAAACTCATATATCATGAGCGTCAGGGGCATTAAAAACCAGAACGAGGTGGCGCACACATTTATATCCAGTATGTTTATTCTGTCGAAGCTCTCCACGGATTTAATCCCGAGCAGTCCGCCGGTTATGGGATTTACATACTCTCTTCTCGTGATAAACGCGACGATGCATATTATCCCAAGCAGGAAATAGTACCCGCCCACGACGGCGCTGAGCCAATCCAGAAACCTTTTCCTCCCGTCCCTGCCCAGCGCGATCCCAAGCAGAAAAAGCGGAAGCATCAGCGACAGAACGAACAGCGTGTCAAAATCATTTACGAGGGCAGCGTCGCCATTTAAGATTCTGCTGCAAAAAAACCACCCGAAATATACCAGCAGCAGAGCATACTCCGGTCCGTTTTTAAAGCCTTTGAAATACAGCGTTCCTGCGACGAGCACAGGGACAATTACCATATAATAGGTGCTTTTGATGCTGTTAAACAGGTAGAAATTCACCTGCCACACCATAAACATCACAAACAGCGCCAGCACCGTCGCGGCGTACGCCAAAAGCCGGGGGTTTTTGGGTCGCTCTATGCGTCTATCCATTCTCTATCCTCTTTTCAAGTAAATATCTGTATACCGCCTCAGGGCGTTCCGAGCACTACAGATTCTTTGGAATAATATACGCTTACGCTCTGATTTCTCCAGTCGTCCGGGTCGGCAGTGATGTCGTCAAAGAACAGCACATATGGCTTGACCGGATACTCCTCAAGCACGGCGTTCCTGCTCTGAGGGTCATTCAGCACGTCCAGCCTTGTCCGGGCGCAGGCATAGTACGCGGCAGCCTCTCCCGAGCGGAGCGAGCCGGCGGCCATGAGCGAGGTGAAGCCGCCGCTTCGGATATAAATTCCGCAGCAGACAAGGCATATCGCCGCCGTCACCGCCATATCTCTCAGGCGCACTCCATCGGTATCTCCGGCAGCGCAGCCGCGCCTCCCGGCGACCCAGCCAGTCCAGTAAAAAAGGTTCACCGCAAGGAGCAGCACATATGCGAAGAAAATGATGTTCAGAAGCCGCTTGTCCCCCACGCTGCCGAGGGCGTATGCCGTCGGGCAGAACATGGCGGAGAGAAGGCAGTATGAGAACAGCGTTACAAGCCCGGGATACCTGAATTTATACGCAAGTCCCCGGACACAGCCCCAAAACAGCGGCAGCATGAACGCCAGCGCCCCCGCCAGCGGAAGGCTGAACCACCGCGCGCTGTATTCCGCGCCGTATTTAAAGGAATCGAGCACCGCCCGAACGGCGTTGGGGACGTGCTGAACCGCAGCCTGCCTCACGGAGTTTCCCGGCGCGGAAAAGCTTATGTAAAACGCGGCCAGAAGTACGCCCAGCGGCAAAAGCAGTCTCCTCCAGCCCGGATTTTTTATCAGCGCCAAAAGGGCCGCGGCACTCACCCCCACTATCGCGCAGCTGAGCGCGGTGACATAGTTGCCGCCGCCCAAAAACGCCGCCATCAGGGACAGGCCGACGCAATACCACGGGCTCCGCCCTCTCACCGTCCGAATGCCCAGGGCAAAAGCCAGCAGCGAAACGCCGTAAAAAAAAGTGTAGTATACCGAACCGTTATACCAGAAAAAGCCCTGTACCGGGGAAGGCACAAGCTGAATGCACACGATCGACATTATCCCGCCTATCGCCGCAGCGGCTGTTTTTTTAATGCCAAAAACGCCGGAAAACAGGGCAAGGCACAGGCAGAAAACGCCCGCAAGAAATGTCGCAAGGACAATAAAGGCGCCGATACAGTAATACTGCTCCCCGAAGACCGCGGGCTGAAGCGCCATCATGAGCACCGCCGTGAAGGTCCCCTGCCAGCCGAAATATGATTCCCTCACCTGCCCGAGCGCTGCGGAGACGGCCTTAAGCACGGAGCCGGTTGCGGCATACTCGAGATGCGCGGCGGCGCCATAGGTAAAGTCGTCGGCGCAGGGTACATTGAAGCGCGATATCAGCAGCAGCGGCACAAGCGTAAAAAAAAGCACGGCCAGCACGATTATCAGCAGACTTTTGTATTTTACCTGAGCTTTTTTCATCTCTCTCCTCCCGGACAAGGCGCATATATCCCGCAGGCGGGAAAGCGCGGAAAGCGCCCCGCCTCAGTCTAAAGCTTTTCTAAAGCTGCGCATAACCGGCGTGCGGTTAATCCTCGGGTAGCATCTGTCATACCAGAGGCCGAGCTGCTTTCGCTGCTCCGGCGGGAGCAGGGGGAGCAGCGGCGTCAGGTAGCCGTGCACCGCCGTGAGCATCAGCTCCACGGCGAGCCAGTCCCGGTGCGCCCAGCCCTCAGAAAGCACAAAATCGACCAGCTCCCCGGCCTCCTCCGGCGCGGACTCCGCGAGCGCGGCCTTCGCTTTCTCGTTAAAGCGGATGTTGCAGGCGTTCCTGTCCTTCGGGCCGAGCACGAAGACGTTCATCGCGCCGCGCAGTCCCCTCTCGCTCTCTCTGACCTGCTCCATGCCGCTGTAATACTCCGCGTATATCTCTTTCAGCTTTTCAAGCGTCGTCATTCTGCCCTCCGGTTTTTCCCGTGTCCCGCTTACCCGCGGCGCTCACTCGCCGCGCGGCCTCGTCCGCCGCGGCCGTGATGCTCCGTGCCTCGGCGAGCAGCAGCTCCCCCGCCGGGGTGAGGCCGAGCACGCGGTTGCCCCGCTCGAGCAGGCGCGCGCCCAGCTCCTCCTCCAGCGCGGTTATTGCCCGGCTGGTCGTGGAGTGGCTGATATACAGCTTCCTCGCGCCCCGGGTAAAGCTCCCGCATTCGGCGACGGCGATAAAGATCCTGAGCTGTTCAAGCTCCATTTTCAGTAATTAAAGGAATAGGGCATAAGCTCGCTGAGCTTATAGCTGACGTAGCGGTCGCCCGCCTTGGCGCAGAGCACCTCCATATCCGGGGAGAACTCCCCCAGAAACTGGCGGCAGGAGCCGCAGGGGGTGCACCAGTTCTGGCTGTCGGCATAGATGGCGATGCGGCGGAAGCTTCTGTGCCCCTCGCTCACCGCCTTGCAGCAGGCGGTGCGTTCGGCGCAGATGGTGCTTCCGAGAGCCGCGTTTTCCACATTGCAGCCGGTAAATACCGCTCCGTCGTCGCACTCCAGCGCCGCGCCCACCGGAAAGCGCGAGTACGGGACATAGGCGTTCAGCGAAGCCTTCTTCGCAAGGGACATCAGTTCTCTGTCGGTCATTTTTGTCCTCCCCTATTCCTTATAATAAATATAAAGCTCTATCCCATGTCGATGGTCCAGTTGGCAAAGTTATACAGCGGGTTGCCGAAATTGGCGTCAACGCCCTTCACGACGCCGCGGTGCGTGATTATCTGCTGCTTTTCGAAGCCTATCGTGATAAAGGAGCCGGTATAGGTGGTCAGATACTCGCACAGCGTCTGATAGGCCATGGCGCGCCCCGTGTCTCCGGCGGCGAGATAGTCGTTTATATATTTCTCGAAGGTGCTGTCCCGGGAGTTGGTGAAGTTCATGTTCGTGCCGGCGTTATAGGTCTTGCTCTTCTCGTCGTCGTCGCGCACCTGCAAAAGCTCCGTCAGGTCGAAGTTGTTGCGGAGCTTGACCTCGCCGTAATACATGTCGAATTTGCCCTCGTCAAGGGCGGCGATATAGTTCTCCCAGGTCAGCTCCTGCACGTCCACCGTCAGTCCTATGGACGCCATGTCCGACTGGAAGCGCCGCGCGACGCTGGATTTCGCGCTGCTGTCGCTGCACACTATGAAGACCAGCGATATCGACTGGGGCGTGCCGGACATGTATTCCATGAGCCCGTCGTCGTCATAGTCCTTTATGCCGGCGTTTTCAAGGATGTTTTTGCAGGTCTCGAGATTGTATCTGACGGCGTCGGCCGTCGCCTGAGGGTAGATATCACAGCTGGGGTACATCGGCAGGGCGGAGGCCACGGCGTTGCCGCCGAGCAGCTCCACCAGATTCTCCCGGTCAAAGGCGTACTGCATGGCCACGCGGAAGGAGTTGTTCTGTCCGAGCATACCCTCCTCGTTGAAGGCCACATAGTGCATATCGGTCGTGGCGAAGGTATGTATCTCGTTCGTGCTGGAGTAGCCGAGGTTGGTATAGCTGGAGGGGTCGTTGATGACGACGTCTATGAGCGAGTCCTCAAAGGCGCTTATCGTCCCGTCGGCCGTCGGATATTCCTTGAGATATATCGTGTCCGTCGGAACCGTGGCATAGCCCGCGTAGCCGGGGTAGGCCGTCAGATAGGTCCCGTCCTCGCTGTAGGCGTAGGGGCCGCTGCCCATGGGGTGCGCGTCGTTATATGTGCCGCTCTTTATGACGGGGATGTTCAGCAGCTTTACAAACTGCGCGTCGCCGATGCCGAGCGATACCTGTAGCGTGTCGTCGGTATAGGACGCGCCCTTATAGCTTGAAAAGCGCCCGGAGAAGCGGTCTGCGGTGATGGCTCTGTCCAGCGAATAGCGCAGATCCTTCCCCGTGACGGCCGTCCCGTCGTGGAAGGTGTGCGTCGTGTCGAGCTTGAAGGTCCAGAGCTTGGCGTCCTCGGAGCATTCCCAGCCGGTTATGATATTCGGTATCACGTTGAAGCTGTTGTCAAGCTCGACCATGTTCTCGTATACGAGGTTGCACACGAGCTGGTTGGAGTGGTTGGTGGCGATGAGGGGGTTGAGGCTGTAGTTGCTGTTGCTGTTGAGGGAGAACACGTCGTCCGCGGCGGCGGAGCGCACGATATCCTTTCCACCGCTGGATTCCGGGATGCCCTCGTCGGCGGTCTTCTTGCCGCTCTGGCAGGCGGAGGAGCACAGCGCCATCACCGCCGCGAGCAGGACGGCGGCGGCTCTTTTTATATTCCCTTTGTTTTTCATCATAGCTTCACCTCAGCCGAGCACGATGACCGCGGCCTGACTGCCGCGCTCGCCGTGGATATATCTGTGTGACCAGTATTTATCGTGGCTGCACATGGTGCACTCGTCGGAGACGTCGATATTCTCCGGCCGCAGCCCGAGCTGGAGGAGCCGCCGCGCGTTCGCCGCGCGCAGATCCACCATGAATTTCCCGTCGGCGCGCCGGTCGAAGAGCCCCGCGGTGTCCCCGCCGAGATAGCGCTCCAGCGCCGCCGGCACGTCCCCGTCCGTCTCGAAGCAGCAGCGGCCTATCGCGGGGCCGAAGGCCGCGCGGAGATTTTCCGGCCTCGCGCCGAGCGCGCGCAGCTTTTCAACCGCCTCACCCAATATATCGAGCGCGGAGCTTCTCCAGCCGCAGTGCACCGCCGCGGCGGCGGCGAGCTCCCCGTCGCAGAGCAGCGCGGGCACGCAGTCCGCCGTGAAGCACATTATGGGCAGACCCCTCGCGCCCGTCGCTATCCCGTCGGCCTCGTAGGGCACGGCGGACATGCAGACGTGCCTGTCCTCGGGCGTCACGATGCGCACGGCCTTGCCGTGCACCTGCCTGGTCACGGCGCAGCCGTCGATATCCGCGCCCATGAGGGCGCAGACGCGCCTGTAGTTTTCCCGGACGGCCTCCGGCTCGTCCCCGCGGTTGGAGCCGAGATTCAGCGAGGCGAAGCCGCCGCGGCTGACGCCGCCGAGGCGGGTGGTGAAGGCGTGTCTGGCCGGGATGACGGTCGAGCACATGTATACGAGCTCGCCGGAGCGTTTTTCAATAAATGCCATAGCAGTTCCTTATAATATAGTCTTTCGCGCGCAAAAGCTCAGTCGTTTCTGCCGCAGCACTCCTTGTATTTGAGGCGGCGGCTGCCGTCGGCCTTCATCCTGCCGCAGGGGCAGGGGTCGTTGCGGCCGGGCTTGGGCGCTTTCTTTATCGGCTGTTTTTTCACCGGCTCCCCGCCGACGTTGGCGGCGGCGTTTTTGGAGACGCTCTTGCGCTCTATGGGCTGCTCGCGGCGCACCTGCACGGTGAACAGGCGGCGCACCGTCTCCTCGCGGATGCCGTGCACCATGGCCTCGAACATGTCGAAGCCCTCCTGCTTGTACGCGTCCACGGGCTTGACCGAGCCGTAGCCGCGCAGGCCTATGCCGCGCTTGAGCTCGGTCATGGCGTCGATATGATCCATCCAGTACTCGTCCACCACGCGCAGCATGACCACCCGCTCAAGCTCCCGCATGAGCGGGACGCCGTTGGGGCCGACGCCGAAGGCGGCCTCCCGGTCGGCATAGACCTTCTCCGCGAGCGCGGTGACGGCTTTTATGACGTTCTCGCTGTCGGCGCGACCCTGGAAATCGGCGGTTCTTATCGCGCCGCGGCGCATGAAGAGCTTCTCAAAGGGCTGCAGCGCCTTGTCCAGCTGCGGCTGATCCTCCGCCGGGACGCCGCCCATGCCGTCGGTCACGGTGGTGCGGACGAACTCCCTGAGCATACCGAGCGTCTGCTCGCGCAGATCGTCTCCGTCGAGCACCTTGCGGCGCTCGTCGTAGATGATGTTGCGCTGCTGGTTCATGACGTCGTCATATTCGAGTACGCTCTTTCGGGTCTGGAAGTTGCGGCTTTCGACGGTCTTCTGCGCCTGCTCGATGGCTCCGGAGAGCATCTTGTGGTCGAGCGGGGTGTCGTCGTCTATCTTCAGGGTGTCCATCATGCCCATTATCCTGTCGGAGCCGAAAAGGCGCATGATGTCGTCCGTCATGGCGAGGTAAAAGCGGCTCTCGCCGGGGTCGCCCTGACGGCCCGCGCGGCCGCGCAGCTGGTTGTCTATACGGCGGGACTCGTGCCGCTCGGTGCCGAGGATGAAGAGGCCGCCCGCGGCCTTGACCCGCTCGGCCTCCGCGCCGGTGACGGCTCTGTGCTCCTCCAGCTTCTCGCGAAACAGCTGCCGCGCGGCGATGATATTCTCGTCGTCCGTCTCGGCGTAGCCGGTGGCCTCGGTGATGACGGCCTCGTCGAAGCCCGCCTTGCGCAGGTCGGTCTTGGCCATGAACTCCGCGTTGCCGCCGAGCATGATGTCGGTGCCGCGGCCGGCCATGTTGGTCGCGATGGTCACGGCGCCGAGCTTGCCCGCCTGGGCGATGATCTCGGCCTCCCTCTCGTGATACTTCGCGTTGAGCACGGTGTGCTGTATGCCGCGCTTTTTGAGCAGGGAGGAGATATACTCGCTCTTCTCGATGGACACCGTGCCCACCAGCACCGGCTGACCCTTCTCGTGACACTCGGCTATCTGCTCGATGATCGCGTGGTTCTTGCCGACGTCGTTTCTGTACACGACGTCCTGATTGTCGATGCGGACGACGGGCTTGTTGGTCGGTATCTCGATGATATCGAGCTTATATATCGCCTCGAACTCCTCGGCCTCGGTGGCGGCGGTGCCGGTCATGCCGGAGAGCTTGCCGTAGAGGCGGAAATAGTTCTGGAAGGTGATGGTGGCGAGGGTCTTGTTCTCCTTCTGGACGTCCACGTGCTCCTTGGCCTCTATCGCCTGATGCAGACCCTCGGAATAGCGGCGGCCGAGCATGAGGCGGCCGGTAAACTCATCGACAATGATTATCTCGCCGTCTTTAATTATGTAGTCGATATCGCGCTTCATTATGCCGTTGGCCTTCAGCGCCTGGTTGATATGGTGGCTGAGGGTGGCGTTCTCGATATCCGCGAGGTTCTGAAGGCCGAAGGCCTTCTCGGCCTTGGCGACGCCGCGCGCGGTGAGGGTAGCCGTCCTGGCCTTCTCATCGACCACATAGTCCGCGTCGAGATCCTCGCTCTCCTCCTCCTTCTCATCGACGGAGGCGTACACCACCTTCTTGAGCCGGGAGACAAAATCGTCCGCCTGGCGGTAGAGGTCGGTGCTCTCGTCGCCCTGGCCGGAGATGATGAGCGGGGTTCTCGCCTCGTCTATCAGTATGGAGTCCACCTCGTCCACGATGGCGAAGGCGTGGCCGCGCTGGACCATGTTCTCCTTATACAGCGCCATATTGTCGCGCAGATAGTCGAAGCCCATCTCGTTGTTGGTGCCGTAGGTTATGTCGCAGTTATAGGCGGCGCGGCGCTCCTCCGAGGTCAGGTCGTGGACGATGAGACCCACGCTGACGCCGAGAAAGCGGTGCACCTTGCCCATCCACTCGCTGTCGCGCCGGGCGAGGTAGTCGTTGACGGTGACGATATGCACGCCCTCGCCGGTGAGCGCGTTGAGATAGGCCGGCAGCACGGCGACGAGCGTCTTGCCCTCGCCGGTCTTCATCTCGGCGATGCGCCCCTGATGCAGGACGATGCCGCCGATGAGCTGCACCCTGAAGGGCTTCATGCCGAGCACGCGCCAGGACGCCTCGCGCACGGTGGCGAAGGCCTCCGGAAGGATATCGTCGAGCGTCTCTCCCCCGTCGAGGCGGGTCTTGAACTCGTCCGTCTTCGCGCGCAGCTGCGCGTCGCTCAGCGCGGCATACTGTCCCTCCAGCTTTTCTATCGCGTCGGCTATCGGGTATATCCTTTTTAGCTCCTTGTCGGAATAGCTGCCGAAAATTTTATTGAGAAGTCCCATATTATGTAATGCCTTTCATGCTCATAAAAATACAGTATAGATTATAGCACACGATTATGAATAAAAAAAGTCCAAGCATGTCAAAAAAGCGTTTCAGCCCACTCTTTCTTGCTTGTCGTTCCCGCCCGGTTGTGGTAGAATACCGTCTGATATAATTTCCGGATAGAAAAAAATCGGCTTTGCCTGCGTTTTTTCGTTCCCGGTATGATAAATTTTTCGGTGAGGCGTTTTATGAAAAGGACAGGCTTCGATAACGACAAATATGTAAAGCTCCAGTCGCAGAACATCCGCGACAGGATATCCGAATTCGGCGGCAAGCTCTACCTCGAATTCGGCGGCAAGCTGTTCGACGATTACCACGCCTCCCGCGTCCTGCCCGGCTTTGAGCCGGACAGCAAGGTGCGTATGCTCCTTGAGATGAAGGACGAGGCGGAGATAGTCATCGCCATCTCGGCGGACGATATCGAGCGCAGCAAGCGCCGCGGCGACCTCGGCATAACCTACGACGACGACACCCTCCGCCTCATCGACGCCTTCCGCGGCATCGGCCTCTACATCGGCAGCGTCGTCATCACGCACTATCGCGGCCAGCCCATCGCCGACCAGTTCAAGAAGCGGCTCGAAATGCTCGGCATCAGGGTATATAAGCACTATATCATCCCCGACTACCCCTCGAACGTCCCCCTGATAGTCTCGGAGGACGGCTTCGGGAAGAACGATTATATCGAGACGGAGCGCAGCCTCGTCGTCGTCACCGCGCCCGGCCCCGGCAGCGGCAAGATGGCCACCTGCCTCAGCCAGCTCTACCATGAGCATCAGCGCGGCATCAGCGCGGGCTACGCCAAGTTCGAGACCTTCCCGATCTGGAACCTGCCCCTCAAGCACCCCGTGAACCTCGCCTATGAGGCGGCGACGGCCGATCTGGACGACGTGAACCTGATAGACCCCTTCCATCTCGACGCCTACGGCGTCACCACCGTCAACTATAACCGCGACGTGGAGATCTTCCCCGTGCTCGAGGCGGTCTTCAAGCGCATCTACGGCGAGAGCCCCTACAAGAGCCCCACCGACATGGGCGTGAACATGGCGGGCTACTGCATTGTGGACGACGAGGCCTGCTGCGAGGCGTCGAAGCAGGAGATCATCCGCCGCTACTACGCCTCCGCCTGCTCCGTGCGGCAGGGTCTGTCCGACCCCTGCGAGCTGAAAAAGATAGAGCTGCTGATGAACTCCATGGACATCGGCCCGCAAGACCGCCCTGTCGTGGCAGCGGCGCTGCGGCGCGCCGAGGAGACCGGCGCCCCGGCGGTCGCGCTCGAGCTGCCCGACGGGAGCGTCATCACCGGCAAGACCTCCCCCCTGCTCGGCGCCTCCTCCGCCTGCCTGATGAACGCGCTCAAGGCGCTCGCCGGGATAGACAAGAAGCTGCTGCTCATCTCGCCGGGCATCATCCAGCCCATACAGCACCTCAAGGTGGAGCATCTCGGCAACCACAACCCCCGGCTGCACACGGACGAGCTGCTCATAGCCCTCGCCATCTGTGCCGTCACGAACCCCATGGCGGGCTACGCCATAGACCAGCTCGGCGCGCTGCGCGACTGCGAGGCGCACTCCACCGTCATCCTCTCCCACGTGGACGCGGAGCTGTTCAAAAAGTTAGGCGTGAACATGACCTTCGAGCCGAAATATCAGGCGAAAAAGCTGTACCATAAATAGAGCGGCCTGCGAAAGCAGGCTTCGCCGCAAAAAGCCGCCGGGGAGTGACCCGGCGGCGTTTTGCGCGGCAAGCGGCGCTTTTATTCTCCGCTCCCGGCGGAGGGGCGCGCTTCGCGCTCCAGCTCCCTGTAGAGCCGGCGGCGGTACTTGAGCTGGGCATAGCGGGTGAGCCTTTTCATATATACGGCGTCGCAGACCCCGCCCACAATGCCCACCACCGGTATGCCCTGCAAAAATTTCATATACAGCAGCTCCTTCGACAGACCCCCGGCCGCGCGGGCTATGAGCGCGTCCATGTCCGTCTCGCCCCCGCCCTCGCCGTCGATAAGGGCGTTGAGCTCCCTGTCGGCGAGCCGAAGCTCATCCCCGTACGACACCGCGCCGAAGATCACGCGCAGTATAAAGGCCCGCTCCTCCGGGCTGTCATAGCCATAGCCGTAGCTGAGCGCTATCTCGTAAATGTTTTTCAGCATCAGCCCGGTGAAGACGGCGATATCCGGCAGCCCGACGCCCAGCGCGCCCATCCCTATCCCGGCCGCCCCCGACAGCGCGAGATTCACGTTCCCGGCGCCGCCGGCCTTTCTGGAAAAGGCGCGGAGCGACTTCCTGTCTCCCCGTATCTGCGCGGCATAGCGGTCGATCTTATACTGCTTCTCCCGCGCCTCCCTGTCGCAGCCGAGCTCTATCAGCCCGCCGCCCTTCTCGAACACGAGCCTGAAGGCCGCCGCGAAGGTCTTGTCCAGCGTCGCCCGAAGCTTTTGCGGCACCTTGTCCGCCAGCAGGCGGTTGAGGGCGGAGTCCTTCTTTTCGAGCCGCTCCCCGATATAGCGGTCCTCTTCGATCCTGAGGCGGGCGAGCTCCCTCTCCGCCGCCGATCTTTTTTCTTTTCCCATTGGCGTCTCCTTATTTTTTCAGCTGCCCCGGGCTTATGCCGAAGCTCTCCCTGAACGCGCGGTGAAAGGCCGAATAGTCTGTAAAGCCGCTGTCCTCGGCGGCCTTGTTCGCCGGCAGACCCTCGCGTATCATGCGCGCGGCGCACAGCAGCCGCTTCTGCCGCACGTAGGCGTGCACCGTGCTGCCCGTCTGCGCCTTGAAAAGGCGCATAAAGTAGTATTTGCTCAGATATACCTTCTCGGCGAGAGCCTCCACCGTGAGCTCCCGGCCGAGATTTTCGTTTATGTACGACAGCGCCTCGCGTATCTTCGCGTCGCAGCGCGCCTCAAAGCGCTCCGGCGCGGCGTCGCTCATGCGCCCGACCTGTATGAGCAGCTGCGTGATGAGCGTGTCGCGCAGAGCCTGCGCGCCGAAGCGCCTGTCGCCGACAGCGCGCTCGTAGGCGTCTATCGCCGCGCCCAGCTCCCGGCGCTGCCCCTCGCCCGGCTGGAGAAGGCGGCCGCCCTGCCTGTCCGCGGCCTCAAAGCACTCCAGCAGCGGCGTATCCGGGCTGACGCGCTCAAAATACTGCCGGTCGAGATAGATGATAATCCGCTCGTAGGGCTCGCTCTTGTCGATGATGGCCTTGTGGATGCTGTGGTGCTTGACCAGCAGCACGTCCCAGGGCTTCAGCTTGTATACCGCGCTCTCCACCGCGTACTCCACCCGCCCCGACAGCAGCAGCACTATCTTGTCGAACTCGTGAAAATGGAAATCCCGCTCCTGTCCGGCGGTATCGCGCAGATGAAAATAATGGTAATTCTCCCGCAGATAGCCCTCTCTGCTGTAGCCGCTGTCCCTGCCCATGACACGCCTCCCTCTGTTTTTTTGAGTATACAGCATTTTTTGCAATGTTTCAAGCACGTGCGGCAATTTACTTTGCAATATTGCGCAAATATAATAGCACTGTCAAACTAATTAAAAGGAGATATGAACATGTCCTCCAAAAAAAGCTTTTTTAAGCGCTATGCCTTTTTGATCACGATGCTCCTCGGCATCGTCGCCGGCTGCATCGTCGGCGCGGTATGGCCGGGAGCGACCGCGCTCGAGCCGCTCGGGACGGTCTTCATAAACCTGATGTTCTGCGTCGTGGTCCCGATGGTCTTCTGCTCCATTGCCTCCGCCATTGCGAACATGGGCAGCGTCAAAAAAGCCGGGAAGGTGCTCGGCGTCACGGTAGTGACCTTCCTCACGACAGCCGCCATCGCGGCGCTCCTCATGTACATCGTCGTGCAGCTCATCCCGCTGACCTCGGGCACATATGAGATCGCGGAGGGCGAGGTGGACGCCGGCCTGAGCCTCGCGGACATGATCGTCAACTTTTTCACCAAGCCCGACTTCGCAGAGCTCTGGAGCCGCAGAGCCATCCTGCCCCTGATAGTCGCGGCGATACTCTTCGGCTTCGGCGTACAGATGGCCGGCGGCAAGGAGACCATGACCGCCAAGCTCCTTGACGACGTCACGAACGTCATCATGAAGGTCGTCAAGCTCATCACCTACTACGCGCCCATCGGCTTCTTCGGCTTCTTCGCCTACCTCGTCGCCACCTACGGGCCGGAGCTCATCGGCGACTACAGCCGCACCCTCATCATTTACTATGTGATGTGCTTTGCCTATATGCTCATCTCCTCGCCCATCTACGCCCGCTTCGGCGGCGGCAAGGGCGCTGTAAAGGTCATGTTCAGCCATCTCTTCGCCCCCGCCGCCACGGCCTTCGGCACCTGCTCCTCCGTCGCCACCATACCGACCAACATGGAGGCCGCCGCGGACACCGGCATCTCCAAGGACGTCTCCGATATCGTGCTGCCGCTCGGCGCGACGATGCACATGGACGGCTCCGCGATGAGCGCCATCATCAAGGTCGCCTTCCTGTTCGGCGTCTTCGGACAGGACTTCAACACCGGCAGAGCCATCCTCGCCATCATTGTCGCGGTCTTCTCGTCGGTGGCCATGTCCGGCATTCCGGGCGGCGGCGGCACAGGTGAGCTTGTGCTCTGCACCATCTTCTTCCCCGACCAGCTCGCCGTGGCCTACCCCATCGCCATCGCCCTCGGCAACCTCGTCGATCCCCCCGCCACCATGGTCAACTCCGCCGGGGACTATGTGGTCTCCTACATCGTCTCCCGCTTCGTGGACGGCAGGGATTGGCTCCAGAAAAAGCTCCGCGGCGCGCCGCAGTCCGCCGGGCAGCAGGACGCCCCGCAGGGCTGATATCGCGCGTTCACTCCTGAAATCCGGGCCTGTCAGGGAAACCGTCGCCGGCTTCCCTGACAGGCTTTTTATCCTTTCCCGCTGAAAAAAATTGATCTCTCTTTGCTTTCGCCTGTTTTTTCGCAATATGTAGTGTATGCTCTGCTCATGGAACCACTACATAAGGAGGGTTTGTGATGCAGACACTGCGAAATCGCCCCGGAATAAAACGGGGCGGGATAATCTATCTTCGCATCGACGATATTTCCCCCAGCCCCGTCCAGCCGAGGAAATGCTTCGACGGCGAAGCCCTTGCGGAGCTGGGCGACAGCATTAAAAACTACGGCATACTCAACCCGCTCACCGTCCGGCTGCGCTGCGGGAAGTACGAGCTTGTGGCGGGCGAGCGGCGGCTGCGGGCGGCAAAGCTCGCGGGGCTTCGGGAGGTGCCGTGTATTTTGCTGGATGTGAACATGGAGGACGCGAGCCTCATCGCGCTGGTGGAAAATTTGCAGCGGCGCGACCTCGACTTCATCGAGGAGGCGGCGGGGATAAACCAGCTCATCCGCATGTTCGGCATGAGCCAGGAGGAGGCCGCGCGGCGGATAGGCAAATCCCAGTCCGCCGTGGCCAACAAGCTCAGGCTTTTAAAGCTGCCGCAGGATATTCTGGACGCCCTGCGCGAAAACGGCCTCACCGAGCGGCACGGCCGCGCGCTGCTGCGCCTGCCGAATCCGCGCGCACAGCGCGAGGCGCTGGCCTTTATCATCGACAACGACCTGACCGTCGCCGCGACCGACGCCTACATGGACGCGCTGCTGAGCGCGCCGGAGGAGGAGCCGCCTGTCCCGGAAAAGCCGGAGCACCGCCGCACCTTCGTGCTCAAGGACGTGCGCGTCTTTCTCAACACGCTCACGCGGAGCATAGACCTGATGAAGCAGGGCGGCATCGACGCCGGGATGCGCCGCGAGGAGACCGAGGATTCCCTCATCCTCACTATCTCGATACCCAAGGCCAGACAATCATAGGACAAACGCTCTCTCCCGTATACTCTACGGGAGGTGGTGACTGATGATCGGCTATTTCTCCGATCTGCGCTATAAAGAGGTCATCGACGTACACTCCGGCTTTCGCCTGGGCTACATCTGCGACGCGGAGTTCGACGAGGCCGAGGGGCGCTTCATATCCCTCATAACGCCCGGCAAGGCAAAGCTTTTCGGTCTGCTCGGGCGCGAGGACGACTATGTTATCCCCTGGAGCTGCATAGCGCGCATAGGCAACGACATAGTCCTTGTGGACGCGAAGGAGGAGTTTCACCGGCGCAAGCGCAGCCGGCGCGGATTTTTCTGAGTTAGCTATGGCGGCGGCTGTTTGGCCGCCGTCATATTATTGTTTGCAAAAGCGCGTTTTTGCGTTATACTACTTTTATTCTTTCAACTTCCGTGAAAAGGACTGATAACCATAGAAAAGACCGAGATAAAAAAGGAGCGCGCCGTCATCGCGGGGCTCTCCGCGGCCAGCATGGACGAGCACGAGCGCAGCAGCGACGTGTCCATGGACGAGCTGCGCGCGCTGGTGGAGACCGCCGGGGGCGAGGTCGTGGCGATGGTCATGCAGAACCGCCCCACGCCGGATGCGCGCAGCTTCATCGGCGACGGCAAGGTGCGCGAGATGAAGGCGCTGCTCGAGATGAACGACTGCGAGCTCGCGGTGTTCGACAACGAGCTGTCCCCCTCCCAGATGCGCGTTTTGAGCGAGGATCTGGGCGTGAACGTGCTCGACCGCTCGGGGCTGATACTGGACATCTTCGCCCAGCGCGCGCAGACGCGCGAGGGGCAGCTCCAGGTGGAGCTCGCGCAGTACAAATACCTGCTGCCGCGGCTGACCGGCATGTGGACGCACCTTGTGCGCCAGAGCGCCGCGGGCGGCTCCTCGCCCATAGGCACGCGCGGCCCCGGCGAGACGCAGCTTGAGACCGACCGCCGCCACATCCGCCGGAAGATACAGAAGCTCGAGGAGGAGCTCGCCGCGGTGCGGAAGGTGCGCGGCACCCAGCGCCGCCGCCGCGAGAAGAACGCCATGCCGGTGGTCGCCCTCGTGGGCTACACCAACGCCGGAAAATCCACGCTTCTCAACTGCCTCACCGGCTCCGACATCCCCGCCAACGACCGCCTGTTCGACACGCTCGACACCACCACGCGCCGCCTGCGCATCGACGAGACGCAGGAGGCGCTCCTGTCGGACACCGTCGGCTTTATACGCAAGCTGCCCACCCACCTTGTGGAGGCCTTCAAGGCCACCCTTGAGGAGCTGAAATACGCGGACGTGCTCATCCACGTCATAGATATCTCCAACCCCGAGTGGGAGGAGCAGGCCAGAGTCGTAAACGAGCTGATATGCCAGCTCGGCGCGGAGAGCACCCCGCGCCTGCGCGTGTTCAACAAGTGCGACGCCTATATCGGCATCCTGCCGCACGGGGACGACGTCGTCTGCATCTCCGCCAGGAGCGGCGAGGGCGCGGACGCGCTGGTGAAAAAGCTCGCCGAAATGCTCGGCCGCGCCCGGCATCATGTCGAGCTGCTGATACCCTATCAGGCGGCGGGCGTCATAGACGCGCTCAAGCGCGAGGCGCTCGTGCTCGGCATGGAGTACACCGACGACGGCGTCGCGGTGGAGGCCGTCGTCCCGCCGGAGCTGCTCGGCCGCGTGAAGGCCTATATCCCGGGCTATACCGAGACCGGGGAGGACTGGGAAAAATGACCGGATACCGCGTACCCACCGGCGCGGGCGAGGCGGAATTCACGGAAAAGCGCTCGCGCTTTCTGGGCCATCTGCGCCCCGCGCAGAGCGAGGAGGAGGCGCGCCGCTTCATCGCGGAGATGAAGCGGGAGCATTACGACGCCCGGCACAACTGCTGGTGCTATATCATCCGCGGCGGCGCGGAGCGCTACTCCGACGACGGCGAGCCGCAGGGCACAGCCGGCATCCCGATGCTGGAGGTCTTTCGCCGCGAGGACGTGAGCGACTTCGTCTGCGTCGTGACGCGCTATTTCGGCGGCGTGCTGCTCGGCGCGGGCGGCCTGCTGAGAGCCTATACCAAGAGCGCGAAGGACGCGCTGGACGCCGCCGGGATCTCCGTCGTGCGCCGCTGGCTCGAGGCGGAGCTGCCCTGCTCCTACGGCGCGGCGGAGCGGCTCAAGGCCGAGGTCGCCGCGGCGGGCGGCGCGGTCGCGGGCACGGAATACGGCGCGGAGGTCGTCATAAAGGCGCTCATCCCCGGCGAGCTGCGCGAGGCGTTCTGCGCGCGCATCTTCGACGTGAGCGGCGGCGCCGTCAGCGTGAGGATCACCGGCGAGACGCTCCGCGCCGCGGCGATATGAGCGCAGTCCTTCCGAAAAAGTCCTCTGTCCTCCCGAGGCTGTAATGTCTCGGGAGGACAGGCCTTTTTTCGCCCTCCGCGCGCGCCGAAAAAAAAGTCGAAAAAACTTTCAAAAAAATAAAGGGAAATAAAAACTCGCGTCGTATAAGCAATATGAAAAGCAATTTCCGCGCGCAGCCTTATTAATACTGTGGAGGTCATGCTATGCCGTTTCCGCGTCTTGAAAGAGAACAGGCCGAGCATTTTTTTATCGGCCCCTATGGTATCCTGTCCGAAAATTCCAGAGGCCGCGCCATGGAAGAGGAGGAGTGCACGATACGCACCTGCTTTCAGCGGGATATTGACCGCGTCACGCATTCCAAGTCCTTCCGGCGGCTCAAGCATAAAACGCAGGTCTTCCTGCGTCCCGAGGGCGACCATTACCGCACCCGCCTCACGCACACGCTCGAGGTCAGCCGTCTCGCGCGGACCGTGGCGAGGGCGCTGGAGCTCAACGAGGATCTGGCGGAGGCCATCTCGCTCGGGCACGACCTGGGGCACACCCCCTTCGGACACGCCGGGGAGCGCGCGCTCAACAGCATCTATCCCGGCGGCTTCAAGCACTATGAGCAGAGCCTGCGCGTGGTGGACATCCTTGAGCGCGACGGGCGCGGCCTCAACCTCTGCTATGAGACGCGCATGGGCATCCTGCACCACACCCACGGCGCGCCGGACGACACGCGCGAGGCCGTCGCCGTGCGCCTGTGCGACCGCATCGCCTACATAAACCACGATCTGGACGACTCAATACGCGCGGGCATCCTCACCGAGGAGGACGTGCCGATAGAGATACGCCGCGGCTGCGGCGAGCGCAACAGCGAGCGCATCAACTCCATCCTGACCGACCTCATCGTCAACAGCGGCGGGGGCGAGCTGAAAATGTCCCCCGAAATGCAGGAGCTGTTCGAGACCTTCCACGCCTTCATGTATTCCGACGTGTACACGAACCCCCGCGCCAAGAGCGAGGAGGGCAAGGTGGAGGGCATACTCGGCCGCCTGTACGAATACTACACCGCCAATCCCGACACGCTGCCGGAGGATATGCGCTCCGTCGTCGAGCAGGAGGGGCGCGAGCGCGCCGCCTGCGACTACATCTCCGGCATGACCGACGGCTACGCCATGGAAAAATACGGGGAGCTGTTCATTCCCTTCGCGTGGACAGTAAAATAAAGGGGTGATCTCTTGGCCTTTCCCGAAAACTTTATAAACGAGCTCGTAGAGCGCAGCGACATCGTGGACGTCGTCTCCGGCTATGTGAGGCTGGGGAAGAAAAGCGGCTCCAATATGTTCGGCCTCTGCCCCTTCCACAGTGAAAAGACCCCCTCCTTCTCCGTCTCGCCGGACAAGCAGATGTACCATTGCTTCGGCTGCGGCAAGGGCGGGGGCGTAATAAACTTCGTCATGGAGATAGAAAACCTGAGCTTTCCGGAGGCCGTGGAGTTTCTGGCCAGGCGCGCGGGCATGACCGTGCCGGAGGAGTCCGGCGACAGGGACAGCAAAAAACGCGCGCGGATGCTCGCCCTCAACCGGGACGCCGCCCGCTTCTTTTTCGAGCAGCTCTCCGTCCCCGCCGGCGCTGCCGCGCGGGAATACATGGGCAAGCGCCGCATAAGCGCCGCGATCGCGAAAAGCTTCGGCCTCGGCTGCGCGCCGGACAGCTGGGACAGCCTCGAAAAGGCGATGCTCGCCAAAGGCTACACCGAATATGATCTCTTCGACGCCGGGCTTATACGCCGCGGAAAGAATGGTGGCGTTCATGACACCTTTTGCAAGCGCCTGATGTTCCCAATCATCGACGTGCGCGGCAATGTGATAGGCTTTTCGGGTCGTATCCTCGGCGACGGGGAGCCGAAATACATGAACAGCCCCGAAACGCTTGTATTCAGCAAAAGTCACAATCTTTTCGCCCTGAATTTGGCTAAAAAATCAAAAAGCGGATATATAATCCTCTCAGAGGGCAATATAGACGTGGTCTCCCTGCATCAGGCGGGATTCGACTCCGCCGTGGCCTCGCTCGGCACCTCGCTCACCGCCGAGCAGGCGCGGCTCATCTCCCGCTATACCGACCAGGTCATCATCGCCTACGACAACGACGGGGCGGGCGCCAAGGCCTCCCAGCGCGCCATAGAGATACTGGAAAAGCTCGACCTGCGCGTGAAGGTGCTGCGGATGAGCGGGGCGAAGGACCCGGACGAATTCATAAAGCTCAAGGGGGCGGATGCGTTTCGCAATCTGCTGGCCGCCTCCGAAAACCAGGTCGATTACCGGCTGCGCGCCGTGACCGAGAAATACGATCTCACGCAGGACGAGCAGAAGGTCGAGTTCCTGAAGGAGGCCACGGAGCTTGTGGCGCGGCTGCCGGGCGCGGTCGAGCGGCAGGTATATTCCATGCGCGTGGCCGCGCTCACCGGGCTGAAGGACGACGCCGTCATCTCCGAGGTCGAGCGGCGGCGGAAAAAGCTGGCCGGCCGCGCGCAGAAGGCCGAGGAGCGCGAGCAGAGCCGTCCCGAGCGGCAGGCGCAGCCCGCCGAAAAGGAGTACAGATACACAGACCCCGGCTCCGCCGCGGCGGAGGAGGGGCTGATAAGGCTTTTGTATCTGGAGCCGGCGCTCGGCCAGGCGCCGGGACTTCCCGCGGCGGAGGAGTTTTCCTCTCCGGCGCTCGCGCACATATATTCCGTCATCCGCGCGCGCATAGAGCGCGGGGACGCGGTCAGCGCGGCCTCCCTCGGCGGGGAGCTGACGCTCGGCGAGATGTCACTTCTGGTGAGCCTCCTGCAAAAGCCCGAGCTTCTGGCTCACGGCGACAGGACTCTCCGGGATTACATAGACAGGATCCACGAAAAGAGAGAGCTTGAGGCTCAGAACGCCGATCTGCGCGCGCTGGCCAACAAGCTCAGAGAAAGAAAGGGGTATGAGGGGTAAATATGTCGGATGAACTGAAATTTACCGAAGAAGAGCTGGAGGACATGGCGGACAAGCTGCTCGAGGACGCCACCACGCCGGATATAACGGCTCAGGCCGAGACGGAGATACCGAAGGCCAAGAAAAAGCCCGTGAAGAAAAAAGAACCCGGCGTTCCGGAGGAGCCCGTAAAGACCGCGGAGGAGCGCCTCAACGAGCTGCTGGAAAAGGGCAAGAAGAGCGGGCGGCTCTCGGCCAAGGAGCTCGAATGTCTGGAGGAGATGAACCTTGACGGCGAGGTCATCGACAAGTTCTACGAGACGCTTGAAAACAACGGCGTCGATATCGACGTCGGCGCGGCGGACGTGCTGCCCCCCATCGACGATCTCATTCCCGAGGTCGAGGATCTTGCGGAGATAGAGGCGGTCACGGAGGAGGAGATAAGCGAAACCGACGCCCTCATGGACAGCTTCTCCACAGACGACCCCGTGCGCATGTACCTCAAGGAGATAGGCAAGGTGCCTCTGCTCTCCTCTGAGGAGGAGATAGCGCTCGCCATACGCATGGCGGGAGGTGACGAGGACGCCAAGCACCGCATGACCGAGGCCAACCTCCGCCTTGTCGTCTCCATCGCCAAGCGCTATGTCGGGCGCGGTATGCTCTTTCTCGACCTTATACAGGAGGGCAACCTCGGCCTGATAAAGGCCGTGGAGAAATTCGACTACACCAAGGGCTATAAGTTCTCTACCTATGCCACCTGGTGGATACGGCAGGCCATCACCCGCGCCATCGCGGACCAGGCCCGCACGATACGCATCCCCGTGCACATGGTGGAGACGATAAACAAGACCATCCGCGTCTCCCGCCAGCTCCTGCAGGAGCTGGGGCACGACCCCTCCGCCGAGGAGATAGCGGCGGAGATGGACATGCCGGTGGAGAAGGTGCGCGATATCCTGAAGATAGCGCAGGAGCCGGTCTCCCTCGAGACGCCTATCGGTGAGGAGGAGGACTCCCATCTGGGCGACTTCATCCCCGACGAGGACGCCTCCGAGCCCTCCGAGGCCGCGAGCTTCTCCCTGCTGCGCGAGCAGCTTGAGGAGGTGCTGGACACGCTCGCCCCCAGAGAGAAGAAGGTGCTGGAGCTCCGCTTCGGCATCGTGGACGGCCGCACCCGCACCCTTGAGGAGGTCGGCAAGGAGTTCAACGTCACGCGCGAGCGCATCCGCCAGATAGAAGCCAAAGCCCTGCGCAAGCTCCGCCACCCCAGCCGCTCCAAAAAGCTGAGAGACTTCCTCAATTAAGCGGCGGACGCGGCGGTGGTAAACCTTATACTTGCGGTAATATACCTGTCCTTTATAAGTCTCGGGCTGCCGGACTCGCTGCTGGGCTCGGCCTGGCCGACGGTGTACGGCGAATTCGGCGTGCCGCTCTCCTTCGCGGGCGGCGTCTCCATGATCATCGCCGTCGGAACCATCGTCTCGAGCCTGCTCAGCGACCGGCTGACACGCCGCTTCGGCTCGGGCGTCGTGACGGCGGTCAGCGTCGGCATGACGGCGGCGGCGCTTTTCGGCTTTTCCGTGAGCGGGGCTTACTGGCAGCTCTGCCTGCTCGCCGTGCCCTACGGGCTGGGCGCGGGCGCGGTGGACGCCGCGCTCAACAACTACGTCGCGCTGCACTACGCGTCCCGCCATATGAGCTGGCTGCACTGCATGTGGGGCGTCGGCGCGTCGGCCGGGCCGTACATAATGGGAGCCGCCATCACGGGCGGCGCCGGCTGGCACATGGGCTACAGATACGTCGCCTATATACAGCTCGCCCTGGCGGCGATGCTGCTTTTGAGCCTGCCGCTGTGGAAAAAGCGCGAGGCGGCCTCCGGGGAGACGCGCGGCGCAAGGCCGCTCTCTCTGCCGCAGATACTCGCCCTGCCCGGCGTGCGCGAGGTGCTCGTCTGCTTCTTCTGCTACTGCGCGCTCGAGCAGACGGCCGGTCTCTGGGCGAGCAGCTATCTGGTGCTGAAAAACGGGATGTCGGCCGACGAGGCCGCAAGCCTCGCGGGACTGTACTTCATCGGCATCACCGTCGGGCGCGGCATAAGCGGCTTTCTCACCTTCCGCCTGTCCGACCGCGCAATGGTGCGCCTCGGCGCGGGCGTGATGCTGCTCGGCGCGGCCTGCATCCCACTCGGCGGAGCGCTGACTCTCCTCGGGCTTGTCGCCTTCGGTCTCGGCAGCGCGCCGGTCTACCCCTGCATCATCCACTCCACCCCGGCGCTCTTCGGCGCGGAGAGGTCGCAGGCCATAATCGGCGTGCAGATGGCCGCGGCTTATCTCGGCACCTGCCTGATGCCGCCGCTGTTCGGCCTCACGGCGCAGTACCTGAGCGCGGCGCTGTTCCCGCTCTTCCTCGTCATCCAGCTCGCGCTGATGTTCCTGATGTATGAAAAGCTCCTCCGCGCGGCGAAAAAAAACGTGACCCGGCCTGTAAGCCCGAGCGCAGCCTCCTCGTCTAAAACGTCAGAGGGGCTTTAAAAGCGAATAAGGTAAAGACCGCCGCGGCGATATTTATCGCCATGGCGGTCTTTACCTTATTCAGGCCGGTCTATATAGCCCGATTACTTGATGCCGTACTTCTTGTTGAACTTATCGACGCGCCCGCTGGTATCGACCAGCTTCTGCTTGCCGGTGTAGAAGGGGTGGCAGTTGGAGCAGATCTCGACCGTAATGTTCTGCTTGGTGGAGCCGGTCTCTATGACCGCGCCGCAGGCGCATTTGATGGTGGTCTGCTTGTAATTGGGATGGATTCCTTCCTTCATGGTACATTCTCCTCATCGTTTGCTGCCTTGATTGTGCCCTTGAAGAAGGGCATAGTTACAAGACGCAAAGTGAATTCTATCACAGGCCTGTCCTTATTGCAAGCTTTTTTCTGCCTCGCGCCCGTCATTTTCTCTTTTTATTACAGGGAGATACACCGTCTCCCCGGCGGCGAGGAAATACAGCGCGCACTGGCGCACCTTTTTCCCGCAGATGCGCTCGAGCGCGGCGGCGTAGGCGGCCACCTGCCCCGCGTACAGCCTCGCGCGCTCCTCCGCCCCGGCGCGGCCGCGGACGGCGTCCGTCTTATAGTCGATGACGGTGAGCTCGCCGCCCTCCTCTATAAAGCAGTCCACCACACCCTGCAGCAGCAGCTTTTCCCCGGGCGCGACGCCGAAGATCTCCTCCGCGCCGCACAGGAGCGAGAATTTGAACTCGCGATGTATGCTCTCCGCGGCGAGCATACGCCGCCCGAGGGGCGAGGCGAAGAGCCGCCCTATCGCGCGCGCGTCCACCGCCGCGGCCTCCCTGTCCGACAGGAAGCGCGCCGCGCGCAGCCGCTCTATCTCGGCGCGCAGCGCCGTCTCGTCGCCGGCCTTTGAAAAGTCCATATATTGCAGCACAAGATGCGTGGCCGTGCCGCGCTCCGCCCCGGTGACGGGTCTGTCCGCGCGCGTGAAATCCGGCATACGAAGCTCGCCGCGCCGGCGCGGCGCGACGCTCTGCGCGTCCTCGTCCTCCTCGCCGCGCCCCTTCAGCTCGGTGGCCGTGACCTTGGAGGGCAGGCTCTCCGCCGCCGCGTGGGGGTAGACAAAGGCGAGCCGCCGCCGAAGCTCCGCCGCGGCGGCCGCGTCCGGGGCGGAGACGCGCTCCCGCGCGGCCTCGCCGACGGCAGCCTCTCCCTCGCGGCAGACCGTGAGCTTCATATGCGCCCCCCCGTCGGCGAGCGCCGCGTATATGAGCCAGTTCACCGGAGCCGCCGCCTGCGCGAGCAGCTCGGGCGCCATAGGCTCGGTCAGGGCGGAGGCGGCCTTCGCGAGCGCCTGCTCCGGGTCTCGGAGCGCCGCCGTGATAAACAGGCGCTCCTTTGCGCGCGTGAGCGCCACATACAGAAGGCGCATCTCCTCGGAGAGCATCTCGCGCTCCAGGCGCAGCTTTATCGCGTTTCGCGCGAGCGTCGGGTATTCGACGCGCCGCCGCAGATCCGTCACCTTCGCGCCGAGGCCGAGCTCCGGGTGCACGAGCACCGTGTCCCGGCTGTCCTGCCGGTTGAACTGACGGGCGGTATCGCAGAGAAGGACCACCGGGAACTCGAGCCCCTTGGACTTGTGCACCGACATTATCTGCACCGCGCTCGCGCTCTCCGCGCCGAGCGACGGCTCCTGCCCCTTTTCGGCGAGCTTTCGCAGCCACAGCACGAACCTGTGCAGGCCCCTGTAGCCCGTGCTCTCGAAGCGCTCCGACAGCTCCACGAGCTCCATCAGCCGCGCGCGCCGCTGCGCCCCGTCGCTCATGGCGCTGCATATGGCGAGCAGGTCAAGCTCCTCTATCAGCGCCCACACGAGCTCGGACTCGCGCATATCGGGCGCGGCGCGGCGCAGCCGGGTGAGCCGGTCAAGAAAGCGGCGGCACTTCCCGTCCGCGGCGGCGCGCGCGGTGAGCGCGGTGAAAAAATCCGCCGTCTTGTCGCAGGCGCGGATGGCGGACAGCTCGTCCGCGGTGAAGCCGAAGGCCGGGGAGCGCAGCGCCGCTATCAGCGGGATATCCTGATGCGGATTGTCTATCACGGCGAGCGCGGACATGAGCGCGGATATCTCCACCGAGGTGAAAAAGCCGCCGCCCTGCCCGGCGGACACGGGTATCCCCTGCGCGGAAAGCTCCCGGCGGTACACCCCGCCCACGGTATTCACCGAGCGCAGGAGTATCGCGATATCGCCGTAGTCCAGCGGGCGGCTCACGCCCCTGTCGCTCACCTGCGCGCCGGAATCGACGAGCGCGCGTATCTTCAGCGCGGCGAGCCGCGCCTCGAGCGCGGTCTTGTCCGGGGTCTCGGCCTCGTCCCCGCCGCGGGGCAGCTCGAGCAGCAGCAGCTCCGGCAGAGAGACCGAGCCCTCGTACTTCGCGCCGCATTTGAGCCGCGCCGCGCCGTCGTAATCCATGTCGCCGAGCGCCTTGGACATGCACAGCGAGAACACGCGGTTGGCCGCGTCGAGCACCTCGCGGCGGGAGCGGAAATTCTCCTGGAGCATGATGCGGCGCGGCTCGCCGGGCGCGGCGCTGCCGGCGTCGGCATAGCTGAGGTATTTTTCGGTGAATATCCCGGGGTCTGCCAGGCGGAAGCGATAGATCGACTGCTTCACGTCGCCGACGAGGAAGAGGTTCTTCCCCTCTCTCGACACGGCGCGGAATATCGTGTCCTGCACCCGGCTCACGTCCTGATACTCGTCCACCATTATCTCGGTATAGCGCCCGGCCACGGTTTGGGCGAGCGCTGTCGGCGCGCCGTCCTCCCCGGTGAGCAGGCGCGCGGCCATGTGCTCCAGATCGGAATAGTCGATGAGCCCCGCGCGGCGCTTGTCCTTCGCAAACTCCCTGTCGAAATCCAGCACCAGCGCCAAAAGCGCGCTCATCGCGCTCTCGGTGCCCGCCATGTCCGCGAGCAGCTTCTCCGAGGAGGCGCCGAGGGCGCCCTCCAGCCCCGCCATCGCCTTTTTGCAGGCCTCGCGCCGGTCCTTCACCATGTCCGACAGCGCCGCGTCCGGGGATTTCACGAGCCGCCCCAGCGTCGGAAACGGGATGGGGAAGCGCTCGCGCGCCCGGTCCCAGCCGAGGGCGAGACAGCGGCGCAGCTCGCGTATCGCGGCGGCCGTGGCCGAAAAGCTGTCGGAATAGGCGGCGCTTATTTTCTCGCAGGCGGCCATGAGCGAGACCAGCCGCTCGAGCTCGCCCGCCCAATACTCCGCCACGCCCTGCGCCCAGCGGAGTATCTCCGCGCCCCAGGGGCTGTCGCCCGCGTCCACGACGGGGGCGCGCAGCAGCTCGACCTGCTTTCGCGCCCACAGCTCCGGCCGCGCGTGGCACTGCATCTTCTCATGCATCGTCAGCACCAGCGCCGCGAGCCGCCCGTCGTCCCGCCCGACGCCCACGGTGTCCGCGAGGAAGAGGAAGCCCGGGTGCGCTTCCGGTCTTTCGTAGCAGGCGTCCATCACCCGCTCAAGCGCCGAGGCCTTCATGGCCCGCGCGCGGTCGTCGTCCACTATCCTGAAGTCCGGCGTCAGCCCCGCGAGATGGCTGTTCTCCCGCAGCAGCGCGGCGCAGAAGCTGTGTATCGTGCCTATCTGGGCGCGCCGGCACAGCGCGCTCTGGCGGCGGAGCCGGCTGTTGCCGGGGTCGGCGGCGAGCGCCGAGGCCAGCTCCTCCATTATCCTGCCGCGCAGCTCGCCCGCGGCGGCGCGCGTGAAGGTGATGATAAGGAAGCTGTCGAGATCGGCCGGGGAATCGGGGTCGGTCAGAAAGCCCATGAGGCGCTCCGTCAGCACCTTGGTCTTGCCGCTGCCCGCGCCGGCGGAGACCAGCACCGCGCTGCCGCGCGCCTTTATCGCGGCCTCCTGCGCCGCCGTCGGTCTGAAATCACTCATCCTCTTCCTCCATCAGGCCCCAGGCCTTGTTCTCCGTAAGCTTCGGCAGATAGCGGCAGCTCTCCCCGTTCTCGCCGTCCGAGAACAGGCAGGCGTCGTAATATTCGCAGTTGAGGCAGGCGTTCTCCTGCTGGCTGCGGAAAAGCGGGTCGGCCGCAATGGCGCCGTCGTGCAGCTGCCCGGCCATCGCGCCGAGGCTGCGCCTGATGTGCCTTGCGAGCGCGCCAAGCCTCTCCAGCGAGGCGACCGAGTCCGGCGAGGGCTTGCCGCCCTTGAACTTCACGGGGATATAGCGCTTGTCCTCCCCGTGCTCCCAGGCCTCTATAAGCCCCTCGTCGTCGAGCACGAGGCCGCTGCGCCGAAGCTCGGACACGCGCTTTTTCTCGGCCTCGTCGTCGCTCATGTCGGCGCTCATGGAGAGCATCGCGTTGCGCGCCGGGACGTACATCACGCCCGCCGGGACTATCTCGTGCCCGTAGCGCGCCGCGCCGTCGCTGTCGAGGGCGAAGAGATACAGCAGCATCTGCAGCCCCATGCCGTACCACAGGTCGGAGACGGAGAATTTCTTCTTCCCGGTCTTGTAATCCACCACGCGCAGATAGAGCTTTCCCCCGTGCAGCCAGCCGTCCACCCTGTCGGCGACGCCGGTGAGCGACAGCGCGTCTCTCCCCTCGCCGAGCTCTATCTCGGACAGCTCGCGCGCCTTGGAGAAGTCGAGCTCGAAATCCAGCGGCTCAAAATCGGAGCGGCGCAGCTCCGCGGCCATGTCCGCGACCACCTGATGCACGTCGCCCACGAGCCTTTTGAACAGATACACGAAGCGCCTGCTCTTCTCCTGAAAATCGTTCAGCTCCTCGCGGATATACTGCTCCACCGCCCGCTCCGTTATCGCGTACAGCTCCTCATCCTTCACGCTTGCAAAGCCGCCCCGCTCCCTGACGGCGGAGGCGGTCTTTTCCAGCACATAGTGCGTGAAGGTGCCTATCTCCGGCGGGGTGAAGCCCGCCGGCTCATAGGGCTTCGCGTTAAGCCCGTACTGGCAGAAATAGGCGAACTTGCACAGGGAGAACTTGTCTATCCGCGACGCGCTGAGCCTGAGACGGCCGCCGTACAGCGCCTCCACCGCCCAGGGGGAGAGCCTGCCGCGGCTCATCTGCGCCGCGTGCTCGAGCCTTGCGAAGCTCTCCGGCTCGCGCTCGCGGAAGTATTCCGCCGCGGCGGCGGCCGCGGGAGAGCCGCCCTTCACGGCGTTTGCCGCCAGCGTCAGCGCGGCGGCGGGCGCGGAGAGCCGCGCGTCGTTCACGTCCACCGGCAGCGGCCTCAGGGAGAATAGCGCCGCCGCCCTGTTGAACACGAAGGCCGGGCGCAGCGCCTCCCCGTCCGCGCCGCAGAGGGGATAGCTCATCGCAAGCCCCTCCGAGGGCAGCGTCAGGCAGTTGTAGATGAGCGAGAACTCGCGCCATAGCTCGTGCTCCCCGCCGCCGCCGAGGTCTATGTCCAGCTCGAGCAGGCGGCCGCGCTCGTCCTCGGAGAAGACGCCCGCCTCGTCCCCCGCCTTCGGGAGCCTGTCGTCGCTGCAGCCGAGCACGATGAGCTGCTTTATGCTGCGGCGGCGCATCCTGTCAAAATCGCCGGCGGAGACCCTGTCGAGCGAGACGGGGATGGTGCCGACGTCGTATTTTGAGAGCATGAGCGTGAAGAGCCGGCCGAAGCTCTCCATATCCATCTCCGTGTCGCCGAGTATGGCGGCGCTCTGCTCGAGCGCGGAGACCGTGAGCTCCCAGAGCTGTAGATACTCCTGTGCGAGCGCCCCGCGCCCGTCGCGCTCCAGCTCGGCCGCGCGCCGCTCAAGCCGCTCGGACAGGCCGAGCGCGCGCAGCAGCTCCGCGAGCGCCGCCGCCTGCCCCTTCGCCGTGGTGCTGAGAGAGGCGCTGCGCTTGAAGTCCAGCAGCGGGGCGGAGAGCCGCCGACGCAGCTCGTTTATCCGCGTCAGCTTCTCCTCGGCCGCCTCGTCGTATTCCCCGCCGTAGCCGTCCGGATGCTGCCGCCAGTCGCCGCCGCGCTCCCACGCGCCGCCGCGCAGCTGCCACTTGTACACATAGCCCGACAGCTCGTCGCAGTCCTCCGGCGACAGACCCGTGAGGCCGGTGCCCATATAGCTGATGACCTCGTCAATGTCCCAGCCGCCGCCGATTATCTCGTACGCGCCCGCTATCAGCGCCGGCAGAGGCTTGGAGAGCAGCTCGCTCCGGCGCGCGACGAACAGCGGCACTCCGTAATGCCTGAACACGCTCTCCAGCACGCCCCTGTAGTCGTCGAAGCCTCTGACGGCGACGGCGATGTCGCGCCAGCGGCAGCCGCCGTCGCGCACGAGCTCGAGCGCCCGCGCCGCGGCATACTCGCACTCCGCGCTCACGCTCTCGGCCGTGCGGAGGCTTATCGCCCCGCGGCTTTCATAGCTCGCGGCGGAATAACTGAACATATTGTCCGCGAAAAGGGCGAGCTCCTCCGCCCTGTCGCCGGTCTCGAAGGTCTCCGTCACGAGCTCCGCGCCGCTCTCCCGCGCCGCGGCCATGAGGCGGCGGCAGGCCGCGCGGGAGAGCGCGTATATCTCGCTCGCGCCCTCGAGCGCGTCCACCGTCAGGCAGACGGTGAGCTGCACGCCCTTTTTGAGCAGCTCCAGGAGCACCGCGTGCTCCTGCGCCGTGAAATCTATAAAGCCGTCCACATAGACGCGCGTTTTTTCGTCCATATCGCTCGCGCCTATCTGCCCGGCGAGAACGGTGAGCCTGTCCGCGGGGTCGGCGCGGCCGTTGGCGACGACGGCGTCGTAGGCTTCGGCTATCAGGGACAGGTCGTGGAGCTTGTCCCCGAGCGCGCCGCCGCAGGCCGCCCCGGCCTCGGCGAGCCTGTCCGCGCCGACGCAGGCCGTCTTCAGCTCGTCCACGGCCGAGAGCAGCAACGCCTGCATCTCCGCCTTGCGCTGCGCCGCGGTATAGACCCGCAGCCTTGAGCCGACCGCGCCGAGCGCGAGCGCCATGCACAGCAGGCGGCCTCCCTTGTCGAGATATACCCCCGCGCCTCCGCCCTGCCTGGACATTATCCGCCGGGCAAGACCGGTGAAGCTGAACACCTCCGCGTAGAGCGAGAGGCTGTCCCCGCAGGCGGCGCAGAGCTCGCGCTCGGCCTCGTGGCTGTACTGCTCCGGCACGATGAGCAGACTGCCGCCGCGCTTTTCATCCACTGCCCGGCGTATCTCCGCTATCACGGCCGCGGTCTTGCCCGTGCCCGCTTTCCCGATTATCAGTCTGAGCATACTCCGCCCTCCCCTGCTTTCTTGTGCTATTTTATCAAAATCCGCAGAGAGTAGCAAGCCGGGCGCGCCAATATGCCGGATTTTTTCTTCATGTATGTGCTAAAATGATGTGACCCAAAAAGAGGAAGAGAAGTCAGTTCCAAAGTGGTATAGTGAATTCACCACAAACCACAAACCACAAAGGAATGACTTCTCATGAATAAGATAGCACAAGAGGCGCGGAAACGTCAA